>JAEZCD010000109.1 GCA_023430145.1 Pseudomonadota bacterium | reverse complement strand
CCTGCATCCTGCCCGGGCCGCGCCTGCTCCTGCTCGACGAGCCGACCGCCGGCGTCGATCCCAAGGCGCGGCGCGAGTTCTGGGACGAGATCCACGCCCTCGCGCACGAGGGCCTCACCGTGCTCGTCTCCACCCATTACATGGACGAGGCCGAGCGCTGCCACGAGATCGCCTACATCGCCTATGGCGAGCTGCTGACGCATGGCAGCGTCGACAAGGTGGTCGAGAACGCCCACCTCGCCACCTGGACGGTCACCGGCCCCGATCTCGCCGAGCTCGCCGAGAGGCTGAAGAAGACGCCCGGCGTCGACATGGTGGCGCCGTTCGGCTCGGCGCTGCATGTCAGCGGCCGCGACGACGTCGCTCTCGAGCGGGCGACGGAGGCGATGCGCGCCGACGGCCCGCAGACCTGGCGGCGCGGCGAGCCGACGCTGGAGGACGTGTTCATCGACCTGATGAGCCGCGCCAGGGACAATTTCGGATGAGCGCGGCGGAGATCGGCGCCCGCAGCCGGGGCTTCCTCGCCTCGCTCGGCCGCGTCTGGGCGGTGTTCGTGAAAGAGCTGATCCAGCTCCGGCGCGACCGCGTCACCTTCGCGACGATGATCTTCATCCCGGTGATCCAGCTGCTGCTGTTCGGCTACGCCATCAACACCGATCCGAAGCATCTGCCGACCATCGTGCTGGTGCAGGACGACAGCCCCTTCGCGCGCTCCTTCCTCGCCGCGATGCGCGTCTCCGACTATTTCCGCATCTCCGAGCTGGGGACGCGCGAGGAGGACATCGACCGCGCGCTCCTGTCCGGCTCCGCCCTGTTCGCGGTGCAGATCCCGCCGAACTTCGGCCGCGACCTGATGCGCGGCGAGCGCCCGGCCATCCTCGTCGTCGCCGACGCGACCGACCCGGTCGCCACCGGCGGCGCGGTGGCGGCGCTGCAGGGCCTCATGGCCAACGTCTTCTCCCGCGACCTGATCGGCCCGGCCTCCTACCTCGCCGGAAAGGAGCAGCCGTTCGAGGTCCGCATCCACCGCCGCTACAATCCGGCCGGGGAGACGCAGCTCAACATCGTGCCCGGCCTCATGGGCACGATTCTGACGCTGACCATGCTGATCTTCACCGCGCTGTCGGTGACGCGCGAGATCGAGCGCGGCACCATGGAGAGCCTGCTCGCCATGCCCATCCGGCCGGTCGAGATCATGCTCGGCAAGATCGGCCCCTACGTGCTGGTCGGTGCCGTGCAGATGACGATCATCCTCGTCGCCGCGCACATCCTGTTCGGGGTGCCGGTGGTCGGCAGCCTGCCGCTGCTCCTGGCGCTGACGATGCTGTTCATCATCGCCAACCTGTCGGTCGGCTACACCTTCTCGACCGTCGCCACGAGCCAGCTGCAGGCGATGCAGATGTCGTTCTTCTTCTTCCTGCCGAGCATCCTGTTGTCCGGCTTCATGTTTCCCTTTGCGGGCATGCCGGCCTGGGCGCAGGCGATCGGCGAGGTGCTGCCGCTGACGCATTTCCTGCGCATCGTGCGCGGCATCATGCTGAAGGGGGCCGACTTCGCCGACCTGCAATACGAGGTGCTGGCGCTCGGGGGCTTCATGCTGGCGGCGATGACGATCGCCGTGTTGCGCTTCCGGCAGACGCTGGATTGAGCTTGGCGCGCCGCGCGTCACTCCGGGGCGATGCGAAGCATCGGGCCCGGAACCCAATAGCCACGATTTCCGAGGGAATTCGCCGGCACCCGTCGCTACCGGCCCCGTTCGTGCGGTGGCCTCTCCATTCGGGGTTCCGGGCTCGCTCGCTCGCGTCCCGGAATGGCGACTGAGAGGCCGTGATCCGTCTGGTCAGCCAGGCGGACCGGGCCCGGGAATGTCCCGGACCGGCCTACTCCGTCCTCAGCCCCACTTCCGGACGTCGACGAAGCGGCCGGCGATCGCCGCTGCCGCGGCCATTGCCGGCGAGACGAGGTGGGTGCGGCCCATATAGCCTTGGCGGCCCTCGAAATTGCGGTTCGAGGTCGAGGCGCAGCGCTCCTGGGGCGCGAGCTTGTCCGGGTTCATGGCGAGGCACATCGAGCAGCCCGGCTCGCGCCAGTCGAAGCCGGCCGCCCGGAAGATGCGGTCGAGCCCCTCGGCCTCCGCCTGCAGCTTGACGATGCCGGAGCCCGGCACGACCCAGGCGCGCACATTCGGGTTCACCGTGTGCCCCTCGACGATGCGGGCGGCGGCACGCAGATCCTCGATGCGGCCGTTGGTGCAGGAGCCGATGAAGACGCGGTCGATGGCGATATCGCCGATCTTGGTGCCCGGCACGAGCCCCATGTACTCGAGCGCCCGCTTCTTGCTGGCACGGACGCTCTCGTCCGCGATGCGGTCCGGGTCCGGCACCTCGCCCTCGACCGAGACGACGTCCTCCGGGCTCGTGCCCCAGGAGACGATCGGCGGCAGGTTGGCGCCGTCGAGCCGCACCTCGCGGTCGAAATGCGCGCCTTCCTCCGAGACCAGCGTCTCCCAGTAGCGCATGGCGCGGTCCCACGCCTCGCCCTTCGGCGTCTTGGGCCGATCCTTGATGTAGGCGAACGTCTTCTCGTCCGGCGCCACCATGCCGGCGCGGGCGCCGCCCTCGATGGTCATGTTGCAGACCGTCATGCGGCCTTCCATGGACAGCGAGCGGATCGCCTCGCCGGCGAATTCGATGACGTGGCCGGTGCCGCCGCCGGTGCCGATCGTGCCGATGATGGCGAGGATGACGTCCTTGGCCGTCACGCCCTCGCCGAGCGGGCCGTCGACCGTGACGCGCATGTTCTTCGCCTTGCGCTGCAGCAGCGTCTGCGTCGCCAGCACGTGCTCGACCTCGGAGGTGCCGATGCCGTGCGCGAGCGCGCCGAAGGCGCCGTGGGTCGAGGTGTGGCTGTCGCCGCAGACGATGGTCGTGCCGGGCAGGGTGAAACCCTGCTCGGGGCCGATCACGTGAACGATGCCCTGCCGCGTGTCGAACTCGTCATAATACTCGACACCGAAATCCTTGGCGTTCTCGGCCAGGGTGGCGATCTGCAGCGCCGATTCGGGGTCGTCATTGCCGAGCTTGCGGTCGCTCGTCGGCACGTTGTGGTCGACGACGGCCAGCGTCTTCTCCGGCGCGCGGACTTTTCGGCCCGCCATGCGAAGACCCTCGAAGGCCTGCGGGCTCGTCACCTCGTGCACGAGATGCCGGTCGATGTAGAGCAGGCACGTCCCGTCGGGCTGTCTCTCGACCACGTGGTCGTCGAAGATCTTGTCGTACAGGGTGCGCGGCGCTGACATCTCTTGGCGGCTCTCGGCGATACGGGCGGGGTCGGGGCTCTATCTATCCCCGCCGGCGCGAGAAAAAAAGGGAAAGCGGCGATCTCGCCGCTCAAGGGGCCGCCGCGGCGCAGCTGTACTCGCTGTTCTTCGCCGCCGCGGCGCGGGTCAAGCCGCCCGGAATCGTCCGCCCGAGCACGATGCAGGTGCTGTAGCGGAGGGTCTTCGATTTCGGGAAGCCGACGAGCTCCTCGAAGGTCACGCTCGTATCCCAGGAGCGGGTGAGCGTCTTGCCGGCGCCGTAGAAGGCGGCCGAGCCCCAGGCGATCTTCTTGCCGGTGGTCGGCTCCTTCACGCTGTCATAGGGCAGGCTGTACTGCAGCGACTGGTAGGGCCACTCCCAGTCGCAGGGCAGCACCTGGCCGGGGAAGTCGCCGCAGGCGTACTCGGCCGAGGTCTTGCTGCGCGCGTTCGAGTAGCCGTCGACGGTGTCGCTGTTGCCGAACAGCTTCGGCTCGTAGATGCCCATCTCGTAGTCGCCGGCGATCAGCGCCGTGTAGCGGGAGCCCTTGTTCGGCTTGTTCCAGACGAAGTCGCTCGCCCGCGTCACCGGCTGGTCGGTGGTCTCGAAGTGGAAGCGGTCGCCCCACATCACCTTGCGGACGACCTTGTTCGCCTCGTCGAAGGCGAGCACCCCGTAGGGGGCGCGAACATCGAAGTTGACGCGGTCGGCCTTCCCGACGTCGGACATGTCGACGCTCGTGTCGATGCGCGGAAAATCGGTCCCGGCCTCGAACACCCAGGTCATCGTCACCCGCAGCGTGTAGAGCCGCATCTCTTTGGGATCGAGCGATGTCCGCTCGACGGGCTGACCATCGTCCGTCCAGGCGATCGGCGCGATCGTGCCGTAGCGCGGATAATCGAGGCGGACGGTGTGCGCCACCCAGCGCGCCTTCGGTCCGGTCTTGCGGCTAGCCTTGACGGGCAGCTTCCTGCCGAGCGGCGAATCGCTGGTGCCGAAGATCACGCCCGCGATCGTGCCGTACTGCCCGTTCTCGAACTGGCGGTAGCGCTCGTGGCTGACGAAATAGCCGAAGCCGCCGTCATTGCCGCCGGGATCGTCGGCGACGACGGTGCGCGTCTTCTTGCCGTCGCGGACCTCCCAGGTCATCTGCACGGCATAGCCGCCATGGCCCGGATTGCCGCCGCCCTCGCGCTTCAGCGAGACGGTCCGCTTCAGTCCCTGCGCGTCGGTCCAGGCGTACTGATCGACCTCGACGCCGTTCACCTTGGTCTTGCGGTGGCTCACCGCCTCGGCCGCGGCGGCGGCCGGCGAAGCGGCGAGGGCGGCGAACGCCATCGCACCGGCCAGGCAGCGGATCGTCTCGGCGTTCATCGAAGCATCCCCGAACGTCGGTCTCCGGACGAATAGGCCCGCCAGCCCCTCGAAGGTCAAGATTCCCAGGCGAATCGGTCCTGCGCGAGAGCCCGCCTCGGAGATGCGGGTCCGCGGCGCCGGGCCACCTCGGGCACGTCTGCGGGACTCCTCAGCGCTCCGGCCGTGATCCGCGCCCGGCCTGCGCGGCGACGACCAGAAGTGCCCTGCTGACGATCGCCGCGGCGAGGTCGGAGCGCTGCCGCGACTCGAAGGTCGCGTCGCCGAGCAGCTGCACCGCCCGGTCGAGCCCCGGCTGCGACCAGCGGCCGAGCGTCCGCTCCATCGCCGCCTTGCGCGGGAACGGCATGCCGCGCATCGTCGCCTCGGCGCGGCCCGGATCCGCCTTCAGCCGCGCGAGCTGCAGCGCCTGGCGGAGCGCCGCCAGCACGATCGTTCCGGCATTGACGCCGCCGCGCAGCGCCGCGTCGAGGCTCGCATCGGTCATGGCGGCATCGCCCGCGAAGGCGGCATCGACCACCTCGTCGACGGCGCTGGCAGTCGAATCGGCGACCGCGGCGCGGACGTCGGCGAGGTCGACCCTGTCCTTGCCGTGCGCGTAGAGGACGAGCTTGCGCAGCTCCTGCCGCGAGGCGAGCCGGTCGCCGCCGAGCAGGGCGACGAGCGCGCTCCGCGCCTCGGCGTCGATCGACAGGCCGGCGGCGCCGAGCTCCTGGCCGATCAGCCGGCCGAGATCGGCGGCGGCGTCCGGATAGCAGGGCAGCGTCGCCGCCTTTGGCGACTTCTCGCAGAGCGTGCGGATCGGGCTCGAGCGCTTCAGGTCGCCGGCCTCGACGATCACCAGCGCCTCGGGCTTCGGCCCCTCGAGGAGGCGCTGCACCGCGCCCTGCACCTGGCGGCTGCCGAGCCGCAGCCTTATGACGCGGTCGCCGCCGAACAGCGGGATCGTGTGCGCCTCGTCGAGCAGCCGGTCCGGATCGGCCGCCACGTCGTCCCCTTCCAGACGAACGAGCGCCAGCGGGTCCTGCGCGGCGCCGAGCCGCTTGCCGGCGATCGCCTCGCAGCGCTCGGCGACGAGGCCGGCGTCCGGGCCGTAGACGAGCAGCACCGCATGGCTCGACGGCAGGCCGCCGATGAATCGCTCGACCTCGCCCGCCTTCAACGCCACCATCGCCGTCCGCTCCCCTTTCCGATGCCGCCGACTAGCATGCGGCGGCCGAGGTGTCGCGGCGGCCGGCGTGACGGCGCATGCCGCTCATGCTAGGGGCAGCGCCTCCAGTTCCATGACACGATCGGGCGGATGGCGCGGGTCGTTCTCGACGTAACGCGGCTTTTGACGCGAATTGGCCACGAGGCGGCGACCGGCGTCGACCGCGTCGAGCTCGCGCACGCCATGCGGCTGCTCGAGAGCGACCGCCACGAGGCCTCCTTCGCGGCCATCCTCGGCGGCAAGGCGCGGGCGCTCGACTACCGGCTGGTGGAGATGCTGCTGCGCCGGCTCTCGGTCCGCTGGGGCCGCCTCGGCTCGGCATCGGCGCGCGACATGACGGCCCGCTTCCGCGGCGTCGACCCTGCCCTCCTGACCCCCGAGCAGGGCAGCCGCGGCCGCGCCG
>JAEZCD010000052.1 GCA_023430145.1 Pseudomonadota bacterium | reverse complement strand
TGCCGACGCCGCCCTTGCCGCCCGGCGTCAGCGGGGCAGCGTCGTCTCGCCCATGAGGTGAAGGTCGACCGCGCGCGCCGCCTGCCGGCCTTCCCGGATGGCCCAGACAACCAGCGACTGGCCGCGCCGCATGTCGCCGGCGGTGAACACCTTCGGGATCGAGGTGGCGTAGCGCTCGGTATCGGCCTCGACATTGCCGCGCTTGTCGAGCGCGACGCCGAGCTCGGCCAGAAGGCCCTCGTGCACCGGATGCACGAAGCCCATCGCCAGCAGCACGAGGTCGGCGTCGAGCTCGAACTCGGTGCCAGGGATCGGCTTGAAGGCCGGGTCAATGCGCGTCCCGTGCAGGCGCGTGACGCGGCCGTTCTCGCCCGAGAAGCGCGTCGTCATGACCGCGAAGTCGCGCTCGGCCCCCTCCTCGTGGCTCGAGGAGGTGCGCAGCTTCAGCGGCCAGTAGGGCCAGGTGAGGAGCTTGTTCTCCTTCAGCGGCGGCTGCGGCATGATCTCGAACTGCGTCACCGAGATCGCGCCCTGGCGGATCGAGGTGCCGATGCAGTCCGAGCCGGTGTCGCCGCCGCCGATGACGACGACGCGCTTGCCGCCGGCCAGAATCGGCTCGCCGCTGCCGCCCGCCGTGTTCTCGCCGGAAACCCGGCGGTTCTGCTGCGGCAAAAACTCCATCGCGAAATGCACACCGTCGAGCTCGCGTCCCTCGACCGGGAGGTCGCGCGCCTTCTCGGCACCGCCCGCGAGCACGATCGCGTCGAAGCCGTCGAGCAGGTCCGCGGCCTTGTGCGTGGTGCCGACATGGACGCCGTAGTGGAACACGACGCCCTCCGCCTCCATCTGGCGGATGCGGCGGTCGACGTGGTGCTTCTCCATCTTGAAGTCGGGAATGCCGTAGCGCAGCAGGCCGCCGGCCCGCGCGTTCTTCTCGAAGACATGCACCTCGTGGCCGGCCCGTGCGAGCTGCTGCGCGCAGGCGAGACCGGCCGGGCCCGAGCCGACGATGGCGACCCGGCGGCCGGTCCGCTGCTTCGGCAGGTCCGGGACGATCCAGCCGTTCTCCCAGCCGGTGTCGGCGATCGCGCACTCGATCGACTTGATGGTGACCGGCATCTCCTCGAGGTTGAGGGTGCAGGCGGCCTCGCAGGGCGCCGGGCAGATTCTGCCGGTGAACTCGGGGAAATTGTTGGTCGAGTGCAGGTTGGCGAGCGCCTCCTGCCAGTCGCCGCGATAGACGAGGTCGTTCCAGTCGGGGATCTGGTTGTGCACCGGGCAGCCGGTCGGGCCGTGGCAGAACGGGATGCCGCAGTCCATGCAGCGCGCCGCCTGCCGCGTGACGTCGGTTTTGGGCAGCGGCAGCGTGAACTCGCGGTAGTCGCGCACGCGATCGGCGGCCGGCAGGTACTTGCCCTCCTGGCGTTCGATCTCGAGAAAGCCCGTGACCTTGCCCATCTCACCCCACCGCGCCGCGCGGCGCCGCACTGTCTTCGGCACGAACCGTGCAAAGGTCCGGCCAGTTTGGAACGATAATCATCGCATAGAGAGAAAATCGCGTCGCGAGGCAAGCCCGGCCGATGCGATCGGCCGGGCTGCGGTGCGGCACGCCGGCGCGCGCCTACTCCGCCGCCTGCAGCGTGCGCGATTTCTCGAGCTCGCGCAGTGCCCGGCGGTACTCGACCGGCATCACCTTCACGAACTTCGTCCGGTACGTCTTCCAGTCGGCGAGGATCGCCTTGGCCCGCTCCGAGCCCGTGTAGCGGGCATGGTTGGCGATCAGCTGCACGAGCCGCTCGGCATCGCGGCTCGACAGGTCCTCCATCACCTCGACGAGGCCCATGAACTCGATGTCGCCGCCCTGATGCTGCAGCTTCTCGAGCAGGTAGTCCTCCTCGGGCACCGGATCGAACTCGACCATCGACATGTTGCAGCGGCTGGCGAAGTCGCCCGCCTCGTCGAGCACGTAGGCGACGCCGCCCGACATGCCGGCGGCGAAATTGCGGCCGGTCGGGCCGAGCACGACGACGACGCCGCCCGTCATGTACTCGCAGCCATGGTCGCCGGTGCCTTCGACGACGGCGATGGCACCGGAGTTGCGGACCGCGAAGCGCTCGCCGGCGATGCCGCGGAAGTAGCACTCGCCGGCGATGGCGCCGTAGAGGACGGTGTTGCCGACGATGATCGATTCCTCCGGCACCGCCGCCGAGACGGGTGACGGGCGGACGATGATGCGACCGCCGGAGAGGCCCTTGCCGACATAGTCGTTGGCCTCGCCGACGAGATCGAGCGTCACGCCGCGGGCCAGGAAGGCACCGAAGCTCTGGCCGGCGGTGCCGGTGAGGTCGACATGGATCGTGTCGTCCGGCAGCCCGGCATGGGCGAAGCGCTTGGCGACCTCGCCCGAGAGCATCGCGCCGGCCGTGCGGTCGGTGTTCCTGATCGGCCGATCGATGACCACGCGCTCGCCCGAGCCGCCGAGCGGACCCGAGGCGGCGGCGATCAGCCCGCGGTCGAGCACGCGCTCGAGGTGGTGGTCCTGCCGCTCGAGGTGGCAGACGGCGACCTCCGGGCCGACATCGGCGGTGGCGAGCAGCTTGCCGAAATCGAGTCCGCGTGCCTTCCAGTTCTCGATCGCCTCGCGCTTGTCGATCAGGTCGGCGCGGCCGACCATCTCGTCGAAGCGGCGGAAGCCGAGCTCGGCCATCAGCCGGCGAACCTCCTCGGCGATGAAGAACATGAAGTTGATGACGTGCTCGGGCGTGCCCTTGAAGCGCTTGCGCAGCACCGGATCCTGGGTCGCTACGCCGACCGGGCAGGTGTTGAGGTGGCACTTGCGCATCATGATGCAGCCGGCCGAGATCAGCGGCGCGGTCGCGAAGCCGAACTCGTCGGCCCCCAAGAGGGCGCCGATCACGACGTCGCGGCCGGTCCTGAGGCCGCCGTCGACCTGCAGCGCGACGCGGCCGCGCAGCCGGTTGGCGACCAGCGTCTGCTGCGTCTCGGCGAGGCCGATCTCCCACGGGCTGCCGGCATGCTTGATCGAGGTCAGCGGCGAGGCGCCGGTGCCGCCCTCGAAGCCGGCGATGGTGATGTGGTCGGCGCGCGCCTTGGCGACGCCGGCCGCGACCGTGCCGACGCCGACCTCCGAGACGAGCTTCACCGACACGTCGGCCGCCGGGTTCGCGTTCTTCAGATCGAAGATCAGCTGCGCCAGATCCTCGATCGAGTAGATGTCGTGGTGCGGCGGCGGCGAGATGAGGCCGACGCCCGGCGTCGAATGCCGGACCTTGGCGATCACCGCGTCCACCTTGTGGCCGGGCAGCTGGCCGCCCTCGCCGGGCTTGGCGCCTTGCGCGATCTTGATCTGCAGCACGTCGGCGTTGACGAGATACTCCGCCGTGACGCCGAAGCGGCCCGAGGCGACCTGCTTGATCGCCGAGCGCATGGAATCGCCGTTCGGCAGCGGCCGGAACCGCTCCGATTCCTCGCCGCCCTCGCCGGTGTTCGACTTGCCGCCGATCCGGTTCATGGCGATGGCGAGCGTCGTGTGCGCCTCGCGGCTGATCGAGCCGAACGACATGGCGCCGGTCGAGAAGCGCTTGACGATGTCGGCCGCCGGCTCGACCTCCTCGAGCGGCACCGGCCCCTCGCCCCGCTCGGCGGCGGTGCGCAGGCGGAACAGGCCGCGGATGGTGAGGTTCCGCTCGGCGTGCTCGTTCATCGTCCGGGCGTAGGTCTCGTAGGAGTCCCACGAACCCTTGCGAACCGCATGCTGCAGCTGGGCGACCGTGTCCGGCGTCCAGACATGGTCCTCGCCGCGCATGCGGTAGGCGTATTCGCCGCCGACCTCGAGCGAGTCGCGCAGCACGGCGACGCCCCGGAAGGCGTCGCGATGGCGGCGCACCGTCTCGGCGGCGACCTCCGCGAGGCCGACGCCCTCGATCTTGGTCGCCGTGCCGAAGAAGTAGCGGTGGACGAACTCGCTCGAAAGGCCGACGGCGTCGAAGATCTGCGCCCCGCAATAGGACTGGTAGGTGGAGATGCCCATCTTGGACATCACCTTCAGCAGCCCCTTGCCGATCGACTTGATGTAGCGCGAGACGATCTCGTACTCCGACACCTCCTCGGGCAGCTCGGAGCGCATGGCGAGCAGAGTCTCGAAGGCGAGATAGGGGTTGATCGCCTCGGCGCCGTAGCCGGCCAGCACCGCGAAGTGGTGGATCTCGCGCGGCTCGCCGGATTCCAGCACGAGGCCGACCGAGGTGCGCAGGCCCTTGCGGATGAGGTGGTTGTGCACCGCGGCGACGGCCAGCAGCGCCGGGATCGCAACCCGGTCCGGGCCGACCGCGCGGTCGGATAGGATGGCGATGTTGTCGCCGCCGTGGACCGACGACTCCGCCTCCGAGCACAGGCGCACGAGCGCCGCCGCCATGCCCTCGGCGCCCTCGTCGGCCGGATAGGTGGTGTCCAGCGTGCAGGTCTGGAAATGGTTGTCCTGCACCTCGCCGATCGCCCGGATCTTTTCGAGATCGGCGTTGGTGAGGATCGGCTGCCGCACCTCGAGCCGCTTCTGGTTCGAGGCGCCGGCGATGTCCAGAATGTTAGGCCGCGGCCCGATGAACGAGACGAGGCTCATGACGAGCTCCTCGCGGATCGGGTCGATCGGCGGGTTCGTCACCTGGGCGAAGTTCTGCTTGAAGTAGGTGTAGAGCAGCTTCGACTTGCGCGACAGCGCCGAGATCGGCGTGTCGGTGCCCATCGAGCCGACCGCCTCCTGGCCCGTCGTCGCCATCGGCGCGAGCAGGAGCTTCAGATCCTCCTGGGTGTAGCCGAACACCTGCTGGCGATCGAGCAGGCTGACATCGGCGCGCGGCTCGGCGGCCGCCGGCACGGCCGGCAGCTCCTCGAGCTGGATCTGGGTGCGCTCGAGCCAGGCCTGGTAGGGGTGGCTGCGCGCGAGCTCGCTCTTGATCTCGTCGTCGGAGACGATGCGTCCCTCGGCGAGGTCGATGAGCAGCATCTTGCCCGGCTGCAGGCGCCACTTCTTGACGATCTTCTCCTCGGGGATCGGCAGCACGCCCATCTCCGAGGCCATGATGACGAGGCCGTCGTCGGTGACGAAGTAGCGCGCCGGCCTGAGGCCGTTGCGGTCCAGCGTGGCGCCAATCTGGCGGCCGTCCGTGAAGGCGATCGCCGCCGGCCCGTCCCACGGCTCCATCAGCGCGGCGTGGTACTCGTAGAAGGCGCGCCGCTCCTCGTCCATCAGCGGGTTGCCGGCCCACGCCTCGGGAACGAGCATCATCACCGCATGCGCGAGGCTGTAGCCGCCCTGCACGAGGAACTCGAGCGCGTTGTCGAAGCAGGCGGTGTCGGACTGCCCCTCGTAGGAGATCGGCCACAGCTTGGCGATGTCGGAGCCGAACAGCGGGCTCGTCACCGACGCCTGCCGGGCCGCCATCCAGTTGACGTTGCCGCGCAGCGTGTTGATCTCGCCGTTGTGGGCGACCATCCGGTAGGGGTGGGCGAGGCTCCAGGCCGGAAAGGTGTTGGTCGAGAAGCGCTGGTGCACGAGCGCGAGCCCGCTCTCGAAGCGCTGATCGTGCAGGTCCGGATAGTAGGCGCCGAGCTGGTCGGCGAGGAACATGCCCTTGTAGACCACCGTCCGGCAGGACAGCGACACCGGGTAATAGCCGCGGGTGCGCGGGTCGGCGGCGCTGTAGATGCGGTTGGAGACCACCTTGCGCAGCAGATAGAGGCGGCGCTCGAAGGTGTCCTCGTCGCGGATGCGCGCGCCGCGGCCGATGAACACCTGCCGGTGCAGCGGCTCGGTCGGCTTCACCGAGAAGCCGAGGCTGGAATTGTCGGTCGGCACCTCGCGCCAGCCGAGCACAGTGAGCCCTTCCTCGGCCGCCGCCTTGGCATAGATGCGCTCGATGATCCGGCAGCCTTCCGGATCGTGCGGCATGAAGACGTAGCCGACCGCGTATTCGCCCGGCTCGGGCAGGGAGAAGCCCAGCCGCTCGGCCTCTTCGGCGAAGAAGCGGTGCGGGATCTGCACGAGCATGCCGGCGCCGTCGCCGGCGCGCGGGTCGGCGCCGACGGCGCCGCGATGCTCGAGGTTCTCGAGGATCGTTAGGCCCTGCTTGATGATCGCGTGCGTCTTGCGGCCGCTGAGGTCGGCGATGAAGCCGACGCCGCAGGCATCGTGCTCGCGGGCGGGATCGAACAGGCCGAAGGCTTTGGGGGCGCTCGGACGGAAAACGGCCGACGATGCGGCGGGGAGCGCGTGTCTCGACTCTGCCATGGCCAATCCTCCCGATCGCGAGTTCCACCACCCTTCGCGCGCACTTTGCGCCCACCCGGCGATCTTGCCGGGCGGCGGCGGAAAGTCACGATCTGGATGCGGTGCGCAAAGGACAGCAAGACTGTCCTTTTTGTCACCATGGCAGAAATCCACCGAAAGTACAAGCATCACCCGTGCCGCGGCGACGGCGCGGGTTGCGCCGGCCGCGCTTCCCGCTAGAGGTGACGCACCCAGGAGGCGGCGGATGAGCGACGATGGAAAATACAAGCCGGCGAAGGATCGGCGCAAGGCTGCGCCGGTGAAGAAGGTGCGGATCTCGGACGAGGCCAAGCAGGCCTATGCCGACCTCGCCAACCAGCGGGCCCAGCATGAGGAGAAGATCGGCCGGCATCTCTCCGAGAAAGACAAGGGCAAGCGCTGAAGCTTTCGGGAGGCGGGAATGGGCGTGATCCGCATCCTCGGCATCGATCCCGGCCTCCGCCGCGCCGGCTGGGGGCTGATTTCTTGTGAAGGGTCCCGGCTCGGCTTTCTGGCCTGCGGCACCGTGGTCGTGCCGGACCGTGGCAGTCTCGCCGAGCGGCTGGCGCTGCTGCACCGCGCGCTCGTCGAGCTCGTCGCCCTGCACGCGCCCGACGAGGCGGCGGTGGAGGAGACGTTCGTCAACGCCAACCCGGCCTCGACGCTGAAGCTCGGCCAGGCGCGCGGCGTGGCCCTGCTCGCGCCGGCGCTGTCCGGGGTGCCGGTCGCCGAATATCCCGCCGCGGTGGTGAAGAAGACGCTCGTCGGCAACGGCCAGGCGGAGAAGCTGCAGGTGCGGAAAATGATCGCCGTGCTCTTGCCGCGGGCATCTCCGAAAAGCGACGACGCCGCCGACGCGCTCGCCGTTGCCGTCACGCACGCCCAGCACCGGTCGAGCCTGCGCGTCGCGGCGGGGCGGTGACAGGGCGTCCGAGTCCTGGTGTCGTCCCCGGCCGAGCGAAGCTCGGGGAAGGGGACCCAGACTTTCGGGACATCCGCTTCGGTCACGGAAGATAGCACTGGGTCCCCTTCCCGAGCGGC
>JAEZCD010000049.1 GCA_023430145.1 Pseudomonadota bacterium | reverse complement strand
GGACTCGACGGCGCTGCTCGTCCTCGCCGCACGTCACTGCCGCCCGGCCCGCCTGTTCGCCGCCACCGTCGATCACCGCCTGCGGCCCGGCTCGCGATCGGAGGCGGAGGCCGTCGGCCGGCTGTCCGAAAAGCTCGGCGTGCCGCACGCGATCCTCGCCTGGCGCGGCGAGAAGCCGGATACCGGCATCGAGGCGGCGGCGCGGACGGAGCGCTACCGCCTTCTCGTCGCCGCGGCGAAAGCGCATGGCTGCGAGGCGCTCGCGACCGCGCATACCCTCGACGACCAGGCCGAAACGGTGCTGCTGCGGCTCGCCGCCGGCTCCGGACCGGCCGGGCTCGCGGCCATGCGGCCCGTGAGCTTTCGCGATGGGCTGCGACACATCCGTCCCTTCCTCGGCATCCCGAAGGCGCGGCTGCTCGCCACCCTCGCGGCCGAGGGCATCGCCTATGCCGAGGATCCGATGAACGCCGATCCCGGCTTCGCCCGCCCCCGCTTGCGCCAGGCGGCCGCGGCGCTGGCGCGGGAGG
The DNA here is from genome assembly GCA_023430145.1 of Pseudomonadota bacterium. GTDB lineage: Bacteria > Pseudomonadota > Alphaproteobacteria > Rhizobiales > Methylopilaceae > JAEZCD01. Next base: position 22,757 of record JAEZCD010000049.1, on the reverse strand, counting down.
GGCTGACGCCGGCACGGCTCGCGCTGCTGGCGCGCCGGATGGCGCGGGGGGAGGATGCGCTCGAGGCGGCGGCCGCGGCGGCGTTCGGGCAGGCGTCGGCCGAAGCCGGTGGCAGGATCGTTTTCGACGCCCATATGTTTGTGGCGCTTCCGGAGGAGATCGCGCTGCGCGTGCTCGGCCGCGCGATCGCGGCCGCCGGCGGCGCCGACATCCGGCTCGCACGGCTGGAAGCCCTCCTGGACGCCGTCCAGCAGGCGCTGTCGGCCGAAAGGCCGCTCGGACGTACGCTCGCCGGCGCCAAGATCGCGGTCCGGCCGGGCGGAGCCGCTACCGTCATCGTCGGCCCGGCGCCGCCGCGCCGGGCGGCAACGGAAGCTTCACCGAGGTCCGATAGGGCTGTGCGAGAGATCTCCGGCACCCCTTACCTTGGCAAGGGCGGGCCCCGGACATAGATTGCCCCTAGCGGGGGAAGTGGCAGAGGTTGGCGCGGCGGTTCGCAGGGATCGATCCGCAGCGCGCGAGGTGATTGGATCTTCGATGAACGCGAGCTTCCGGAACTTCGCCCTCTGGGTAATCATCGTTCTCCTGCTGCTCGCGTTGTTCACGCTGTTCCAGAACCCCGGACAGCGCTCCTCCACCAACGAGATCAGCTTCAGCCAGCTCTTGAGCGAGGTCGATGCCGGCCGCGTCCGCGAGGTCGTCATCCAGGGCCCGGACATCTCCGGCAGCTACACGGACGGCCGCAGCTTCTCGACCTACGCGCCGAACGACCCCAACCTCGTCTCGCGCCTCTACGGCAAGAACGTGCAGATCACCGCGCGGCCGCCGTCCGACAATGTTCCGTGGTTCATCCAGCTCCTGTTCTCGTGGCTGCCCTTCCTCGCCCTTATCGGCGTCTGGGTCTTTCTGTCGCGGCAGATGCAGGGCGGCGCCGGCAAGGCAATGGGCTTCGGCAAGTCCAAGGCCAAGCTGCTGACGGAGGCGCACGGCCGCGTCACCTTCGAGGACGTCGCAGGCGTCGACGAGGCCAAGGAGGATCTGCAGGAGATCGTCGAGTTTTTGCGTGACCCGCAGAAATTCCAGCGGCTCGGCGGCCGGATCCCGCGCGGCGTGCTGCTCGTCGGCCCGCCCGGCACCGGCAAGACGCTGCTCGCCCGCGCCATCGCCGGCGAGGCGAACGTGCCCTTCTTCACCATCTCGGGCTCCGACTTCGTGGAGATGTTCGTCGGCGTCGGCGCGAGCCGCGTGCGCGACATGTTCGAGCAGGCGAAGAAGAACGCGCCCTGCATCATCTTCATCGACGAGATCGACGCGGTCGGCCGCCATCGCGGCGCCGGCCTCGGCGGCGGCAATGACGAGCGCGAGCAGACGCTGAACCAGCTGCTCGTCGAGATGGACGGCTTCGAGGCCAACGAAGGCATCATCCTCATCGCCGCCACCAACCGCCCCGACGTGCTCGACCCCGCGCTGCTCCGCCCGGGCCGCTTCGACCGACAGGTCGTGGTGCCGAACCCGGACGTCGTCGGCCGCGAGAAGATTCTTCGCGTCCATGTCCGGAAAGTCCCGCTCGCGCCCGACGTCGACCTGAAAGTCGTCGCCCGCGGCACGCCCGGCTTCTCGGGCGCCGACCTCATGAACCTCGTCAACGAGGCTGCCCTGATGGCGGCGCGGCGATCCAAGCGCATGGTCACCATGCAGGAGTTCGAGGACGCCAAGGACAAGATCATGATGGGCGCCGAGCGGCGCACCCTCGTCATGACCGAGCAGGAGAAGCAGCTCACCGCCTACCACGAGGGCGGCCACGCGATCGTCGCCCTCAACGTGCCGGCCACCGACCCCGTGCACAAGGCGACCATCATCCCACGCGGCAGGGCGCTGGGTGTGGTCATGCAGCTGCCGGAGCGCGACAAGCTGTCGATGAGCTTCGAGCAGATGACCTCCCGTCTCGCCATCCTGATGGGCGGCCGCGTCGCCGAGGAGCTGATCTTCGGCCGCGACAAGGTCACCTCCGGCGCCGCCTCCGACATCGAGCAGGCGACCAAGCTCGCGCGCGCCATGGTCACGCGCTGGGGCTATTCGGAGGAGCTCGGCACCGTCGCCTATGGCGAGAACCAGGAAGAGGTGTTCCTGGGCTACTCGATGGGCCGGCAGCAGAACATCTCGGAGGAAACCTCGCGCAAGATCGACGCCGAGGTGCGGCGGCTGATCGAGGCCGGCTACGCCGAGGCGACGCGCATCCTCTCCGAGAAGCGCGAGGAGCTCGAGACTCTCGCCAAGGGGCTGCTCGTCTACGAGACGCTGTCGGGCGAGGAGATCATCAACCTCCTCAAGGGCAAGCCGCCGGTGCGCGAGGATCTCGACGAGCCGGCGCCGCCGCGCGGATCGGCGATCCCGGTCGCCGGCAAGCCCCGCCCCCGGCCCGCCGCCGACGGCGGCCTCGAGCCGCAGCCGCAGGCGTAAGCTTCTCCTTCTCCCAGGGGGAGAAGGTGGCCGCGAATCGGCCGGATGAGGGGATACGGCGCTTGTTCTGATGCTCCGTAATCCCTCACCCGCCGCCTTCGGCGGCACCCTCTCCCGATGGGAGAGGGAAGGGAAGCGCGCCCGTGCTAAGCTCACACCAAATCGAAAGCCTCGCCGTGCCATGCTCGGCGGGGCTCGATCTTTCGGGGCGCACGGGGCTCTTGCGATGGGCAAATATTTCGGCACCGACGGCATCCGCGGGCGCGCCAACCGGCCGCCGATCACGCCTGACACGGCGCTGCGCGTCGGCATGGCGGCGGGGCTCGTCTTCCGGCGCGGCGACCACCGCCACCGCGTCGTCATCGGCAAGGACACCCGCCTCTCGGGCTACATGATCGAATCGGCACTGGTCGCCGGCTTCACCGCCGTGGGGGTCGACGTCTTCCAGCTCGGACCGATGCCGACGCCGGCGATCGCCATGCTGGCCCGCTCGATGCGCTGCGACCTTGGCGTGATGATCTCCGCCTCGCACAACCCCTATGACGACAACGGCATAAAGCTGTTCGGGCCGGACGGCTACAAGCTGTCGGACGAGGTCGAGGCCGAGATCGAGGCGACGATCGATTCCGATCTTTCCGCGCGGCTCTCCGGCTCGGCCGATCTCGGCCGCGCCAAGCGGATCGAGGGCGTGCATGCGCGCTACATCGAGTTCGCCAAGCGCACGCTGCCGCGCAATCTCAGCCTCGAGGGCATCCGCGTCGTCGTCGACTGCGCCAACGGCGCCGCCTACCGGGTGGCACCCGAGGCGCTGTGGGAGCTCGGCGCCGAAGTGATCCCGATGGGCGTCGAGCCGGACGGCTTCAACATCAACAAGGACGTCGGCTCGACTGCGCCGGACGCGCTCTGCCGGAAGGTGCGCGAGCTGCGCGCCGATGTCGGCATCGCGCTCGACGGCGATGCCGACCGCGTCATCGTCGTCGACGAGAAGGGGCACGTGGTCGACGGCGACCAGCTGATGGCGGTGATCGCCGCCTCCTGGGCCGAGGACGGGCGGCTGTCGCGGCCCGGAATCGTCGCCACCGTGATGTCGAACCTCGGCCTCGAGCGCTATCTCGAGAGCCTCGGGCTGTCGGTGGAGCGGACCGCGGTCGGCGACCGGCACGTGCTCGAGCACATGCGCAGCCACGGCTTCAACCTCGGCGGCGAGCAGTCCGGGCACATCATCCTCTCCGACTACACGACCACCGGCGACGGCCTCGTCGCGGCCCTGCAGCTGATGGCGGTGATCCAGAAGGTCGGCCGGCCGGTGTCGGACGTCTGCCAGCGCTTCGAGCGCGTGCCGCAGATTCTGAAGAACGTGCGCTACCGCTCCGGCAGGCCGCTCGACGAGGCCAGCGTGCGCAGCGCCATCGAGGATGCGACACGACGGCTCGGCGAGGCCGGGCGGCTCGTCATCCGCCCCTCCGGCACCGAGCCGGTGATCCGCGTCATGGCCGAGGGCGACGACCGGGCGCTGGTGGAGACCGTCGTCGACGACGTCGTCGGCGCCATCACCGACGTGGCGGCGTAGCGGCCCCCCGGGGGGCTGAGCTTCCCGACACCCCCTCCCCCCGCTCGGCTTCGCGGCGTCGGCCCTCTCCCACGAGGGGAGAGGGAAAAAGGGTCAGAACGCCAGCGGCTTGGCCTGCTTCACGTGCGGCAGCTTCTGCACGCCGGCGATCACCTCGGCCGGGATCGGCCCGTCCACCTCGACGAGCGCGATGGCGTCGCCTCCCCGCGCATCGCGGCCGAGCGCGAAGGTGGCGATGTTGATGCCGGCGTCGCCCAAGAGGCTCGCGAAGCGGCCGATGAAGCCCGGCTTGTCCTCGTTGGTGATGTAGAGCATTGACGGCCCGAACTCGGCGTCGACGCGAATGCCCTTGATCTCGACGATGCGCGGCCGCCCGTCGGCGAACACCGTGCCGGCGACCGAGCGCTCGCCGCGCTCGGTGTGCACCGTCACCGTGATCAGGCTCTCGTAGTCGCCCTCGGCCGCCCGCGTGACCTCTTCGACGACGATGCCGCGCTCCTTGGCTACCACCGGCGCCGAGACGACGTTGACGTCCGACAGCATCGGCCGCAGAAGGCCGGCGACCGCGGCCGAGGTCAGCGCCTTGGTCTTCATCTCCGACACCGCGCCCTCATAGGTGATGCGCACCATGTCGAGGCCGGTCTCGGTCAACTGGCCGGCGAACGACCCCAGCTTCTCGGCGAGCGCGATGAAGGGCTTCAGCCGCGGCGCCTCTTCCGCCGTGATCGACGGAAAATTCACCGCATTGGCGATGGCGCCGCGCAGAAGGTAGTCGCACATCTGCTCGGCGACCTGCAGGGCGACGTTCTCCTGCGCCTCCGTGGTGGCGGCGCCGAGATGCGGCGTGCAGACGACGTTCGGATGCCCGAACAGCGGGTTCTCGGTCGCCGGCTCGGTGGTGAAGACGTCGATCGCGGCGCCCGCCACATGCCCCCAGTCGAGCGCCTGGCGCAGCGCGGCCTCGTCGACGAGCCCGCCTCTGGCGCAGTTGACGATGCGCACGCCCGGCTTGGTGCGGGCGAGGTTTTTTGCGTCGAGGATGTTCTTGGTCTTGTCGGTCAGCGGCGTGTGCAGCGTGATGCAGTCGGCACGCTCGAGCAGCTCCTCGAGCTCGACCTTCTCGACGCCGAGATCGCGGGCGCGTTCCGGTGAGAGGAACGGGTCGTAAGCGACGACGCGCATCTTCAGGCCGATGGCGCGATCGGCGACGATCGAGCCGATATTGCCGCAGCCGATGATGCCGAGCGTCTTGCCGGTCAGCTCGACGCCGAGGAAGCGGTTCTTCTCCCACTTGCCGGCCTGGGTCGAGGCGTCGGCCTGCGGGATCTGCCGGGCGAGCGCCAGAAGCAGGGCGATGGCGTGCTCGGCGGTGGTGATCGAGTTGCCGAAGGGCGTGTTCATGACGATGATGCCCTTGGCGCTCGCCGCCGGCACGTCGATGTTGTCGACGCCGATGCCGGCGCGGCCGATCACCTTCAGCCCGTTGGCGGCGGCGATCACTTTTGACGTCACCTTGGTGGCCGAGCGGACGGCGATGCCGTCATAGGCGCCGATGATCTCGACCAGCGCGTCGCGGTCGAGCCCGGTCTTCACGTCCACGTCGACGCCGCGGCCGCGAAAGATCTCGACGGCGGTCGGCGACAGCTTGTCGGCGATCAGCACTTTTGGCGCGGACATCGCGGCCCCTTTTCGATTTGGAGTGCGGGCGGTGCGGCCCTCTCGCCGCGACGACCGCCCCGGCGCGCTGCGACCCTCAGGCCGCCTGCGCGAGCTCGGCGACCTCGGCCGCGTAGGCCCAGTCGAGCCAGGCGGTCAGCGCCTCGAGGTCGGAGGCTTCCACCGTCGAGCCGCACCAGATGCGCAAGCCGGGAGGCGCGTCGCGGTAGCCGGCGACGTCGTAGGCGACGCCGAGCTTCTCGAGCCGGGCCTCGATCCCCTTGGCGACGGCGTTCTGCGCGTCGCGGGGCAGGCCGGCGATGCGCGGATCGGCGAAGACGAAGCAGACGCTGGTATTGGTCCGGAGCGCCGGATCGCGGGCCAGGAAGTCGACCCAGGGGGTGCGCTCGGCCCAGCGCGCCAGAACCGCGGCGTTGCGATCGGCGCGGGCGATCAGCTCCTTGAGGCCGCCGACGCTCTTGGCCCAGTTCATCGCCGCGATCGCATCCTCGACGCAGAGCATCGAGGGCGTGTTGATCGTCTCGCCGTGAAAGATGCCCTCGATCAGCTTGCCCTTGGAGGTGAGCCGGAAGACTTTCGGCACCGGCCAGGGCGGGGTGTGCGTCTCGAGCCGTTCGACGGCGCGCGGCGACAGGATGATGATGCCGTGCGCGGCCTCGCCGCCCAAAACCTTCTGCCAGGAATAGGTGACGACATCGAGCTTGTCCCAGGGCAGCTCCTGGGCGAAGGCGGCCGAGGTGGCGTCGCAGATGGTGAGGCCCTTGCGGTCGGCCTTGATCCAGTCGCCGTTCGGCACGCGGACGCCGGAGGTGGTGCCGTTCCAGGTGAAGACGACGTCGCGGTCGGTGTCGATCGCCGACAGATCGGGCAGCTCGCCATACTCGCCGACGAAGGTGCGCAGGTCCTTCGGCTTCAACTGCTTCACCGCATCGGTGACCCAGCCCTCGCCAAAGCTTTCCCAGGCGACGACATCGACGCCGCGGGCGCCGAGCATGGTCCACATCGCCATCTCGACGGCGCCGGTATCGGAGGCCGGGACGATGCCGATGCGGTAGTCGGCCGGAACTTCGAGCAGCTCGCGGGTGAGATCGATGGCGAGCTTCAGCCGCGCCTTGCCGATCTTGCTGCGATGGGAGCGGCCGAGGACGGCACCCTCCAGCTCGGCCAGCGACCAGCCGGGGTGCTTCGTGCAGGGTCCGCAGGAGAAATTGGGAACGGCCGGCCGCACGGCCGGATGGGGAGTCGTCATGTGCGCTATCCTTCCAGATAGACGCCCCTCGTTGGGGAGGGGTGGCCCAGGAACGGGGCTACTCCCAAGTCTCCGCCGCGTCAAGCGCCTCTTCGGCCTCTCCGTCGCGGCGAGAACGCCCCGACCGAGGTGCGATGAACCGCACGATGCCGGGCCGGCGGCGAGCTACGCCGGCGACTGCGGCGGCGCCACCGGGGAGCCGGCGAGGCCGTGGCGATCGAAGATCCGCCGCACCGTGCCGTCGGCCTTGGCCGCCTCGAGGAAGCGGGTCACGACGGGGAGCGCCTCGGGGCGCCCGGGCGGCACGGCAATCGCCGTCGTCGCGGTGTGGAAGGCGCCGTCGAGGACTTTTCCGCCCGGGAAGCGCGGCAACAGGCTTTCCAGCGACTCGCGGCCGAGCGCGACCGCATCCGCCTCGCCGGCCTTCACCAGTGCCAGCGCCTCCTCCAGCGCGCCGACGCCGATCACCGTCGCCTTGGACAGCACCCGGCGCGCGCTGCGGATGGTGGCCGTATTCTCGACGCCGACGATCTTCACGCCGGCCGCATCGGCGTCGGCGAGGCTCTTGATCCGCGAGCCGGCCGGCACCAGCAGCGTGCTCTCGCCGGCGAAATAGTCGGGGCCGAACAGGACTTGCTTGCGGCGCTCGGCATCGACCGGCGTGAAGGCGACGTCCCAGGTGCCGGCATCGGCGTTCTCGATGATGGCGCCCGAGCTCGGATGCTCGACGAGGTCCACCGGAAGGCCGAGCCAGCTTCCGAGCGCGGCGCCGATGTCGACCGTGACGCCGCGCGGAACACCGGTCTTCGGGTCGCGCACCGTCCACAGCGTCGAGGAGGCCGGCCCGACCGCGACGGCGACGCGCAGCCGCCCGCCCGGCGCGACGGCTTTTCGGTCGGCGTCCGTCGCCGTGCCGAGGGTGGTGGTCGCATCGCTGGCTGCCGTCATCGCTGGCCCGTCCGGGAGAATTGAAGCCGGCGACGCATACACGATCGGACCGCGGCCGGTGGCGGGCCGTATCGTCGCGGCGCGACGCACGGCGCGAGACTCACGCCGCCCGCGGCATGGCCTCGTCGGCGGTGAGCGCGGTCTCGGGCGTGCCGGAGACGATCAGCTCCAGCACCTCCTTCTCGCTCGTGTGCCGGATCCAGCGGTCGCCGACATTGCGGCCGCGCTTCAGCACCACGACCCGGTCGCCGACCTCGAAGATGTCGGTCAGCCGGTGGCTGATGATGATCTGCGCCACCCCGTGCCGCTTCAGCTCGACCATCGTCTCGAGCAGCCGCTCGGTCGCCATTACGGAGAGGTTCGCTGTCGGCTCGTCCAGAATGACCACGCGGGGATCGAAGGAGATCGCGCGCGCGATGGCCACCGACTGCTGGCGGCCCCCCGACAGGCTCTCGACCTTCTGGTAGACGGAGTTGACGTCGACCTTCAGCCGCTTCAGCACGGCGTCCGCCTCGGCATACATCTTCTTGCGGTCGACGAAGAGGAATTTTCGCGGCCAGCGGCCGAGGAAGATGTTCTGGCCGACATCCATGTTCCCGCAAAGCGCGAAGTCCTGGTAGATCATCTCGATGCCGCGCGCGCGGCTCTCGTGCGGGCTGCGGAAATTGGTGTCGGCGCCATCGACCAGCACCTCGCCGGCGTCGCGGTGATAGGCGCCGGTCAGAATCTTCATCAGTGTCGATTTGCCGGCCGAGTTGTCGCCGACGAGGCCGATCACCTCGCCCGGACGCAGCGTCAGGTGGACGTCCTGGAGGGCCTGCACGGCGCCGAACGCCTTGTCGATGCCGCGCATCTCGATGACCGGCCGCTCTTTCGTGCCGGGCATGGGGGCCTCAGGCATGGGCGTGAGCTCCTTTGGGGCGCGGAAAGCGGCGCCGCAGCCGGCCGAAAATGTCGGCCTGGCGCAGCCAGATGTCGCCGAGCACGGCGGTGATCAGGATGAGGCCGATGAAGACGTTCACCCAGTGCTGCGGCAGCACGATCGACTCGCCGGACGCGGTGATGATCTGCAGCTGCAAGAGGGCGCGGATCAGCGTGATGACGGCGGCGCCGGCGAGGCTGCCGATTACCGTGCCGTAGCCGCCGAAGATCGAGCCGCCGCCGATGATCACGGCCGCGATGGCGTCGAGCTCGCGCAGCTGCCCGGCCGATGGATTGAAGCTGCGCAGATAGGCGATGTAGATGATGCCCGCCGCGGCCGCGCACAGCGCCGAGAAGACGAGGCTGATGAAGCGCACCCGGTCGGTATTGATGCCGGCATAGTCGGCGGCGCGCCGGTTGCCGCCGGTCGCATAGACTTTTTGGCCGAACGACGTCTTGGCGAGGATCACGCCGGCGATCAGCGCGATCACGAGCATGATGATGGTCTGCACGCTGATCGCAGCGGCGACGTCGCGCAGAATGCCGGGGCCAGGCGCCACGCCCCATTCGTTCAGCACCTCGATCAGCTTGCGGCCGAGCAGGTTGAAGCTTTCCGGGAAGCCGGAGAGCTGGCGGCCGGCGACCAGCCAGGCGCCGATGCCGCGGGCGATGTAGAACATGCCGAGCGTCGCCACGAAGGCCGGCAGGCCGAAGCGCACCGTCAACAGCGCATTGACGAAGCCGGCGAGCGCGCCGGCGGCGAGCGCGGCGAAGGCGGCGAGCCACGGGTCGACGCCCATCTCGCGCATCAGGAAGGCGGCGACGGCGCCCGACATGGCGAGCACCGAGCCGACCGACAGGTCGATGTCGGCATTGGCGATGACGTAGGTGAGGCCGATCGACAGCAGCGCGACTTCCGTGAAGTTGAGCATCAGCGCGAAGGTGTTGTCGATCGCGCCCCAATAGTCCGGCCGCAGCCACAGGCCGACCAGCCACAGGGCGACGGCGAGCATGATGGCCGGGGAGTCGCGGCGGGCCAGGAAGGCACTCAGCCCGCGCGGATTGAACGCCGGGGCGCGCCCGTGCGCGCCGCGTGTCTGCACGCCGGTGATGGCGATGCCGCCGACCTCGACCGCCGGCGGCACCGGCTTGCCGCGGAGGCGCGCGCCGACGCGCTGCAAAAGATTGCCGCGGAAGACGATCGGCTCGATCAGCACCGCGGCCAGCAGGATGAGGCCCAAAAAGGCCGGCACGGCGCCCGGCGGCAGCTGCGCCAGCGCCTGCACCTCCATCGGCACGCCGCCGACATCGATGATGCGCGTCGTCGGCACGCCCTCGCGCAGCACCTTGTCGATGAGGACGACGAGCGCGGCGCCGAGCACCGAGCCGAGGATTCGTCCGCGGCCGCCGAGGATCGAGGCGCCGCCGACGATCACCGCGGCGATGACGATCAGCTCCGCCCCCTGGCCGTATTGCGAGGTCACGCCCTTGTCCTGGGCGACGTGCATGAGGCCGGCGGTGGTCGCGCAGAGCGAGGAGATCAGGTAGGCGCGGATGCGGATCCATCGCGTCGGGATGCCGGCATAGCTCGCCGCCAGCTCGTTGCCGCCGGTGGCGAAGGTCTCGTAGCCCCAGCGCGTCTTCGCCAGGACGACGGCGCCGACGACGGTGAAGACGATCAGGATCAGGATCTGGTTGTTGAAGCCGAGCTCGTTCACCTCGCCGAGCTCGAAGAACCAGCGCGCGGTGTCCGCCTTCTGCGAATAGGAGATGGTCTTGCCGCCGGTGAGGCCGAGCACGAGGCCGCGGCCGATGAACAGCATGGTCAGCGTGGCGATGAAGGACGGCACCAACAGCACCGTGACCAGCACGCCGTTGATGAAGCCGATGGCGACGCCGAGGGCGATGCACAGGATCACCGCCGGCCAGATGCCCATGTCGAAATGCGAGCCCGAGAAGAAGATCGAGAAGGCGACCGCGACGAGGCCGAGCGTCGAGCCGACCGACAGGTCCAGATCCTTGTTGACGATGACGAAGGTCATGCCGACCGCCATGACGCCGTAGCGGGCGGTGTCGCGCAGCACCGAGGACAGCGCGTCGACCTTGCCGAAGAAGACCGGGTTGATGATCAGGCCGGCGAGGTAGAGCAGCGCCATCAGGACGAGCAGGCCGACCTCCCAACCGCCGAAAAGCTCGGACGGCGCGCGGCCGCGCAGCACGGCGGGAGGCGAGAGGGAGCCGGCGAGGGTCACAATTGGCCTCTCGGACAGGGCACGCTGCCTCGATGCTCGGATGGATCGGGTCCGTTCGCCGCCGGCTCTTCTTCTCCCCCCTTGTGGGGGAGACGGACTCGCGACGCGAGCCGAGAGGGGGGTACTTTGTTCGAGGCCTTCGCCTTCGGCGCACCCCCCTCCCCAACCCTCCCCCGCAAGGGGGGAGGGAGGAGCGAGAGCCGGTCGCGCCGCGGAAGCACGGTTCCGCTCAGTTCTCGAAGCGCTTGCCGACCTTGTCGACGTCCGCCTTCGTCACGAGCTGGGCGCGGGTGTCGACGTTCGCCGCCTGCACGCCGCGGTCGATCGTCAGGTAGAGCTGCATGACCGGCCAGAATCCCTGCACGAAGGGCTGCTGGCCGAGCGAGCCGGTGAGCGCGCCGGTGCGGATCTGCTCCTGCTGCTTCGGGCCGAGGTCGAAGCCGAAGGCGCAGATCTGGTCGTTCTTCTTTAGCTGCGCGATCGCGTCGCCGAGCGCCGGGGTGACGAAGCCGTTGGCCGCGAAGGCGCCGACCACGTCGCCGCGCGACTCGATCAGCGACACGACCGAGCCGACGATGTTGTTGGCGTCGACGTCGATGCCGATATTGGTCGGCCCGGCGTCGACCTTGAAGTCCTTCAGCCGGCCGGCCGCATTGAGCGCCTTCACGGCCGCCTGGAAGGCCGCGGTGACGCGGTTGTTGACCTCGACATTGCCGAGCGTCGTCGTGCTCGGGAAGATCACCGTGCCGCCCTTGACGTTCTTGTCGAGCAGGCATTTCGCCAGCGCCTCGCCGCCGATCGCCGCCGCGCTCGCGTCCTGGCCGGTGTGACTGATGCTGTTCCGGTTGATGATGGTGCCGTCGTAGGAATTCGTCGTCGCGACCGGAATCCCCTTGTCCATCAGCTTCTTGACGATGTCGTTGTAGGCGCCGGCCTGCGGCGTCGTCAGGATCAGGCCGTCGATCGTCGGGTCGTTGACGATCTGGTTGAGGATCTCGATCTCGCGCGGAATGTCGTCGACCGGCGCCTCGGAGCCGAGCATCACGAGGTTCACGCCGAGCATGTCGGCGGCCACCTTGGCGCCCACATAGGTCGGGTCGAAGAAGCCGTTGCCGGCGGTGTGCGTGACGATGGCGAAGGTGAGCTTGCCGTCCTTGGAGTTGAAGTCCTTCGTGGCCGGGTTCGGCTTGGCGGCGTCCTCGAAGCTGTAGCCGCCGACGGCCTTCGACAGCACGCCCTGCTGGGCATGTGCGGCGACGGCGAACAGCGATACGCCGGCCGCGAGCGCGGCCATCCTGAAGAGTCCGGTCATGCTGCTGTCCTCCCTGGTCCGGCACCGATCGCGGGCCGGAGCGCTCCACCGAGCGTTGTTTTCGTCGGAGCGGTCGCGCCGCTCTCGGCCAATCTTTGATTTGGCCCGAACGGGGCGTCAAGGCTCAGATTGGCCCGCCGTCACGGCGACCTTCGTAGGGGTGAGGCGCGCGTCTCGAAAGATGAAATCGGCGCTGCTATCGTGAGGCATGACCATGCTCGATCCGAGGCCCGCACGCGATCGGCGGCTCGTCCCGAACGCGCCGACGGAGCCGGCCGCGTTCGTCCGCTGGGCCGAGGGACGCGAAGGCCGGTTCGAGCTTGCCGATGGACAGATCACGATGATCGTCGGCGCCACGATCCGGCATGAGAAACTTGTCGCGCGGCTCGCATATCTGCTCGGGGCCGCTCTCGATCCCGCGATGTTCACGGTCGCATCCGGCGGGCTCGCGGTAGCGGTCCCGGGCGGCATCCGCTACCCGGACGTCACGGTGCACGAGGGCGCCTTCGAGCCGGGCGACCTCGTCGCGCGGCGACCGGTCCTCGTCGCCGAAGTGCTGTCGCCTTCGTCGCTGACCACCGACATGCTGCACAAGCCGGCCGAATACGGTTCGGTCGAGACTATCGGCGCCTATCTGCTGCTGGCGCAGGACGAGCCGCGCGCCTGGCTCTGGCGGCGCGGCGCCGACGGCTTTCCCCGCATGCCGGAGGAGGTTTTCGGGCCGGATGCCGCCGTCGCGCCCGCGCTCCGCCTCGAGCTGCGCCTCGCCGACATCCACGCCGGCCTGCCGGGCGGATGAGCAGGACAGGGGGGCGGAGAGACTTTCGACCCCCTCGTCATCCTTCGCGATCGCCTGTGAAGACGACACCGCGGCGCCTCCTCCTGACGGCGAAGGGACTGGATGCTCCGCCTTCGCGGAGGATGACGAAGGAAGGGTTTCGCCGATGAAGTTTCGCCAATGAACAGCGTCGCGGAGGAGGACGGGCGGGAAACCCGAGAAGGCCGATGACAGAATCCCCGTCTCGCCCCGCACCCATGGAAGGTGCCGGCGCCTACAACCGCAATTCGCGCGTGCAGGCGGCGGGCCTCCTGCCGGCCGTCGACCTCCTGCGCAATGCGGCCGCGAGGATCGCGTTGGCCGCCTCGCCGGTGACGATAGCCGACTACGGCGCGTCGGAGGGGCACAACTCGATGCTGCCGATCGGCGCGGCCGTCGCCGTGCTGCGGGAACGCCTGCCGCGCGGGGCGCCGATCGGGGTCGTGCACACCGACCTGCCCGACAATGACTTCTCGGGCCTGTTCCGCACCATCGCCACCGATCCCGACAGCTATCTGCGCGACGATGCCGCGATCTTCCCGTCCGCCGTCGGACGGTCGTTCTACGGGCAGATCCTGCCGCCGGCGAGCGTCGATCTCGGCTGGAGCTCCTGGGCCGTGCAATGGCTGAGCCGGGTGCCGGCCGAGGTCCCGGACCAGGTCCAGGTCGCCTTCAGCCGTGATCCGGCCGCGCGCGCCGCCTATGCCGGGCAGGCGGCGGCGGACTGGCGCGCCTTCCTCGCCGCGCGGAGCCGCGAGCTGCGCGGCGGCGGCCGCCTCGTGGTGCTGACCATGGCGACCGACGATTCCGGCGATTTCGGCTACCGGCCGCTCGTCGAGGCGATGTTCTCCGCCCTCGAGGAACTGGTCGGCGACCGCTTCATGTCGGCCGACGAGCTGATGCGGATGGCGATCCCGACCTATGGCCGCACGCGGGCGGAGTTTTCGGCCCCCTTCGCAGCCGGCGACTTCGAAGGGCTGACGCTCGAGCTGTTCGAGATCTTCGACGCCGAGGACCGGATCTTCGAGGATTTCCGCAAGGACGGCGACGCAAAGGCCTTCGCGGACCGCTGGGCGGCCTTCACCCGGGCCTCCACCTTCCCGACGCTCGCCTCGGCGCTCGAGGGCGGCGGCGGTCGGCGCACGCGGGAGTTCATGGACAGGGCCGAGGCGGCGATTACCGCGCGCCTCGCCGCGAAGCCGCAGAGGATGCGCATCCCGCTCGCGAAAATGGTCCTGGCGAGGACTTCCGGCGCGTGAAGACTTGTCCCGGCGCGCGGCCGCTTTAGTGTGGCGCCCGAAAACGGCCGGCCGCGTCGCGGCACGGCAGAGGTGCAACTCCGGCAGGGTTTCATGGCGCAACCGCTGACAGTGACGATCTCGCACAGGCTGACGCGACAGGAGGCGGTCCGCCGCCTGCAGAACGGCATCGCCCGCATCCGCAACAAGGGCGGTGTCGCCGCCTCGATCGAGGACGAGTGGACCGGCGACAGCGCGACCTTCAAGGCGACGGCGCTCTTCCAGACCGTCACCGGCCGGGTCGAGGTTTTGGACGACGCGGTCCGTGTCGAGGTCGACCTGCCCTGGCTGCTGTCGCGGGTTTCCGAGAAGGTGAAGAGGCAGATCGAGGCGCGCGGCACCAAGATGCTGAGCAAGCCGAAGGCCTGACGCAGCACCGCTCGTCGAAAACGCTCGCCTCGCCATTTCGCTCAAGCTATCCCGAAGGTCATGAACAAGCTCTATCCCGACGCGACCACCGCCCTTGACGGCATCCTGAAGGACGGCATGACGATTTTGGCCGGCGGCTTCGGCCTCTGCGGCATCCCGGAGGCGCTGATCGAGGCGATCCGTGCCTCGGGCGTCAAGAACCTGACCGTCGTCTCCAACAATGCCGGCATCGACGGCGTCGGCCTCGGCCGCCTGCTCGACACCCGCCAGATCAAGAAAATGGTCTCGTCCTACGTCGGCGAGAACAAGACTTTTGCGCAGCAGTACCTCGCCGGCGAATTGGAGCTGGAGTTCAACCCGCAGGGCACGCTCGCCGAGCGCATCCGCGCCGGCGGAGCCGGCATCCCGGCCTTCTTCACCAAGACCGGCGCCGGCACGCTGATCGCCGAGGGCAAGGAGACCAAGGAGTTCGACGGCGAGACCTACGTCATGGAGCGCGGCATCGTCGGCGACCTCGCCATCGTCCACGCCTGGAAGGGCGATACCGAAGGCAATCTCGTCTACCGGAAGACGGCGCGAAACTTCAATCCGATGATGGCCACCGCCGGCAGGGTCACCGTCGCCGAGGTCGAGCACCTCGTCGAGCCGGGCGAGATCGACCCGGATACCATCATCACGCCCGGCATCTTCGTGCAGCGCATCGTGCACGTGCCGGAGCCCGCAAAGCGCATCGAGCAGCGCACCGTCCGCAAGCGCGAAGGAGTCGCCTGACATGGCCTGGACCCGCGAGGAAATGGCGGCCCGCGCCGCGAAAGAGCTGCGCGACGGCTTCTACGTCAATCTCGGCATCGGCATCCCGACGATGGTGGCGAACTACATCCCGAAGGGGATGCACGTCTCGCTGCAGAGCGAGAACGGCATGCTCGGCATGGGGCCGTTCCCGTTCGAGGGCGAGGAGGACGCCGACCTCATCAATGCCGGCAAGCAGACCATCACCGAGCTGCCGACGACGAGCTATTTCTCCTCCGCCGACAGCTTCGGCATGATCCGCGGCGGCCATATCGACCTCTCCATCCTCGGCGCCATGCAGGTGGCCGAGAACGGCGACCTCGCCAACTGGATGATCCCCGGCAAGATGGTGAAGGGCATGGGCGGCGCCATGGATCTGGTCGCCGGGGTCAAGAAGGTCGTCGTCGTCATGGAGCACACGGCGAAAGACGAGAAGAAGCTCCTGAAGCGCTGCACGCTGCCGCTGACCGGCACCGGCGTCGTCGACATGGTGATCACCGATCTCGGCGTCTTCACCATCGACAAGAAGGGCGGTTCCGGCATGCGGCTGATCGAGCTCGCGCCCGGCGTCACGGTGGAGGAGATCCGGGAGAAGACGGAAGGGTCGTTCGAGGTCGATCCGGCGCTCGCGAAGGCGGCGTAGCTCTTCCTTCTTCCGCCGATCGAGCTTTCGCCTCGTCGTCCTGCGGCTCGACCGCAGGACCCACATTTCGATGTCCGGAGAACCAGAGGATGAATCCTGCGCTTCTCGCGCAGGAGGACGAGCCGTGGATCCGCGGGCTCAGTCCGCCAAGCCGACGACGAACGCCAAGGCGGCATTCACGCGTTCCATCTCGGCCGGTCCAAGCGGCCGATGGTCTTGCCGACCCTCTCCCGACGGACAGTGGTGGGCTTGTCGGTCATGACCTGGGACCGATGGCGCAGGCCGTTGCTGTCGCTGGCTTCGATGGTGACACGGAAATCGGGTGCGTCGACGAGGTCCGAGGTCATCGGGCAAATGATCACGGAGGCGTGCGCCTCGGGGAACGCGTTCGTCTGGACGACCACTGCTGGCCGAGGTTTCCCGTAGTCGCCCGCGGCTGCGACGACAACGACATCCCCGCGCCTCATCGCCCGGCGATGTCGGGATCGTCGAATTCCGAGACGGCCTCGACCCAGGCGAGCGTGTCGGCTTCGTCCTTGCGGTCCAACTCGGCAACGGCGCGCGCCACCCGTTGTCGGACGATCGGCAGACGTGCGTCCGGCACCCGCAGCCGCACCTGTCGCATCCCCGACTTCCGCCGATCAGAACTGGTTGAACGCCGCGCCGTCTCGGCCATCGTCGACTTCCGTTGCATCACCTAGCCACGCAACATAGAGGCGAACACCCCTTCCGGAAACCGCTGCGCCTCGTCAAACCAGCCCCGTCAGCCCCAGAAGCCCGCCGGCGGCGAGCACCCAGAGCGGGTTGAGGCGGGTCAGCAGCAGCACCGCCGCCGCGGCGGCCGTGATCACATAGCTGACCCAGCTCGTCGCCGAGGCCTGCGTCAGGAAATAGCCGCTCGCCGCGACGAGGCCGAGCGTCACCGGCACGAGGCTGCGGCGGATCATGCGGAAGAGCGGCGCCTCGTGCACGTTGCGCAGCGCGTAGGCGGCGCCGAAGGCGATCAGGCTGGTCGGGCCGCAGACCGCGAAGGTGGCGAGCAGAGCGCCGGCGAGGCCCGCGACGTGCCAGCCGATGACGGTCGCGAACAGGAAGTTCGGCCCCGGTGCCGCCTGCGCCAGCGCGAAATAGGCGGTGAACTGCCGGTCCGTCAGCCAGCCGTTCTGGTCGACGATGAAGCGGTGCAGGTCCGGCAGGGCGCCGTTGATGCCGCCGACGGCGATCAGCGAGATCAGCACGAGGTAGAGAAACAGCGGCAGGAGCGGGCTGTCGTCGTTCATCGTCCCGATGCCCACGTCCAGAGAATGCTGAGCGGCACGGCGGAGAAGATCACCCAGGCGAGCGGCAGCTGCAGCACCGTCATGCCGACGAAGACGAGCGCGGCGATGATCACGGCGCTCCAGCGGTCGAAGCCGGACTGCGCCATCTGGATCGCCATGGCGACGATCAGGCCGGCGGCGGCCGGCGAGATGCCGCGGAAGGCGTTGCGGACGGCGGTGAGCTCGCCGAAGGCGTCGTAGAGCAGGATCAGCCCGAAGACGATCACGAGCGGCATCAGGATGAGGCCGGTGAGCGCCAGGAGGCCGCCGATCACGCCGTGGCACCGGACTCCGAAGAAGACCGCGAGGTTGACGATGTTCGGGCCCGGCAGGATCTGCCCGAGGCTGAGCAGCTCGTTGAAATCGGCCGGCGTCATCCACGCCCGCCGCTCGACGAGCGTGCGGCGCGCCCAGGGCAGCACGCCGCCGAAGCCGGACGTCCCCATCGACAGGAAGGCGAGAAAGAGCTCGGTCCTCGTGATGCGGCACGGGCCCTTCGTGCCGCCGACCCGCTGTTCGACAGTCTGAATTTCCACCTCCCGGGCGAACCGCTGCAATACAGGGCCGGCGCGGCCGATGTAAGGCGGTGACGATCCGATCGACGAAGTGTTGCAGCGCGCACACGCGTCGCTCCCCGGGGCCGGCGCGCGCTATCGTCGCGGCGCCGCACGGGAACCACGAACCTCGCCTTGACTCGCCAACCGGCGATCGTAGATGCAGCATGAGGATCCGCAGCCGCGGGTCGCCAGCACCTCGGAGACAGTCATGGCAGAGACGGCGGATGTCGTCATCGTCGGCGCGGCACGCACGCCGGTCGGCTCCTTCAACGGCGCGCTGTCGAGCCTGCCGGCCCACGAGCTCGGCAAGATCGCGGTCGAGGGCGCCATTCAGCGCGCCGGCGTCGCGCCAGGCGAGATCTCCGAGACCATTCTCGGCCAGATCCTGACCGCCGGCCAGGGCCAGAACCCGGCCCGGCAGGCGTCGATCGCCGCCGGCATCCCGGTGGAGGTTCCGGCCTGGGGCGTCAACCAGCTCTGCGGCTCGGGCCTGCGAGCGGTCGCGCTCGGCTATCAGGCGATCCTCAACGGCGATTCGGAGATCGTCGTCGCCGGCGGGCAGGAGAGCATGAGCCAGGCGCCGCACTGCGCCAACCTGCGCAACGGCCAGAAGATGGGCAGCCTCGAGCTCGTCGACACGATGATCAAGGACGGGCTCTGGGACGCCTTCAACGGCTACCACATGGGCAACACGGCGGAGAACATCGCCCGCCAGTGGCAGATCACCCGCGAGGAGCAGGACAAGTTCGCCGTCGCCTCGCAGAACAAGGCGGAGGCGGCGCAGAAGGCCGGCCGCTTCAAGGACGAGATCGTCCCGGTGACGATCAAATCGCGCAAGGGCGATGTCGTCGTCGCCGACGACGAGTACATCCGCCACGGCGCGACGCTGGATTCCGTCGCCAAGCTGCGCGCGGCCTTTGAGAAGGACGGCACGGTGACGGCCGGCAACGCCTCGGGCATCAATGACGGCGCGGCCGCGGTGGTGCTGATGTCGGCCGCCAAGGCCGCGGCGCGGGGCGCCAAGCCGCTCGCGCGCATCGTGTCGTGGGCGCAGGCCGGCGTCGATCCGGCGATCATGGGCTCGGGCCCGATCCCTGCCTCGCGGAAAGCGCTTGAGCGCGCCGGCTGGACCGCGGCCGATCTCGACCTCGTCGAGGCCAACGAGGCGTTCGCCGCGCAGGCCTGCGCGGTGAACAAGGACCTCGGCTGGGACACCGGCAAGGTGAACGTCAATGGCGGCGCCATCGCCATCGGCCACCCGATCGGCGCCTCGGGCGCCCGCGTTCTCGTCACGCTGCTGCACGAGATGATCAAGCGCGACGCCAAGAAGGGCCTCGCCACGCTGTGCATCGGCGGCGGCATGGGCATTGCTATGTGCGTCGCGCGGGACTGAGTGCGTCGCGCGGGACTGACGTCGCGCGGGACTGACGCGGCCGATCAGCTGAAAAGCCGGCGCACGACCGGCGGAGCGAGGGAGGAAAGGTATGGCGCGGGTGGCACTCGTCACCGGGGGGACGCGCGGCATCGGGGCCGCGATCTCGTCGGCGCTGAAGGGCGCCGGCTACAGGGTCGCAGCCAACTATGCCGGCAACGAGGAGGCGGCGAACGCCTTCTCGAGTGCAAGCAGCGTCCCGGTCTACAAGTGGGACGTCGGCGACTTCGAGGCCTGCAAGGCGGGCGTCGCCAAGGTCGAGGCCGAGCTCGGCCCGGTCGAGATTCTCGTCAACAATGCCGGCATCACCCGCGACACCACCCTGCACCGGATGACGCCGGAGCAGTGGCGGGCCGTGATGGCGACCAATGTCGACAGCCTGTTCAACATGACGCGCGCCGTGATCGAGGGCATGCGGGCCAGAAAGTTCGGCCGCATCGTCAACATCTCCTCGATCAACGGTCAGAAGGGCCAGTTCGGCCAGGCCAACTACGCGGCCGCCAAGGCGGCGGCGATCGGCTTCACCAAGGCGGTGGCGCTCGAGGGCGCGAGCCTCGGCATCACCTGCAACGCCATCGCCCCGGGCTATATCGGCACCGAGATGGTGCGCGCGGTGCCCGAGGACGTGCTGAACAAGAAGATCCTGCCGCTCATTCCCGTCGGCCGGCTCGGCGAGGTCGACGAGATCGCCCGCTGCGTCGTCTTCCTCGCCGCCGACGATGCCGGCTTCATCACCGGCTCGACGCTGACCGCCAATGGCGGCCAGTACATGGCCTGAGCCGCCGGCTCTTTCGTGAACGCCGATACCGAGGCGCCGCGGGGCGCTGCCCCGCCCGCCTCGGCGGCTGCGCTCACCCTCGGCGCGGCGAGCGCCGCGATCGTCGCCACCGTGGTCGGCTTCGGCGGCACGGTGGCGCTGATCGTCGAAGCGGCGCGGTCGGTCGGCGCCGGGCCGCAGGAGATCGTCTCCTGGGTGACGGCGGTGTGCATCGGCATCGCCATCGCCTCCTTCGGGCTCAGCCTCGCGACGAGGAAGCCGATCGTCGCCGCCTGGTCGACGCCCGGCGCGGCGCTCGTCATCTCCTCCTCGGCGGGCACGAGCTATGCCGAGGCGATCGGCGCCTTCGTCGTCGCCGGCGTGCTCGCGACCCTCGTCGGGCTCTGGAAGCCGCTCGGCGAGCTCGTCGTGCGGATCCCGCGGCCGATCGCTTCGGCGATGCTCGCCGGCGTGCTGCTGCCCTTCGGTCTCGGGATCTTTTTGGGCGCGGCCGCGGACCCGGTCGCGGTGGCGCTGCTGCTCGGCGTCTATCTTCTCACCCGCGCGCTGCTGCCCGTCGCGGCGCTGATCGCCGTGCTCGCCGCCGGCATCCTTCTCATCGCGCTGCGCGGCTATCTCGCCGGCATCGATCTCGGCCTCGGCTGGCCCGAGCTCGTGCCGACCATGCCGGCTTTCAGCCTCGGCTCGGTGGTAGGGCTCGGCATCCCCCTGTTCGTCGTGACCATGGTCGCGCAGAACCTGCCGGGGCTCGCCGTGCTGACCGCCTCGGGCTACCTGCCGCCGGCCCGCGCCGCGCTGACCACCACGGGCGCGCTGACGACGCTGTTCGCCCCGTTCGGCGCGCTGGGCGTGAACCTCGCCGCCATCACGGCGGCGCTGTGCACGGGGCCGGACGCACATCCCGATCCGCAGAAGCGCTGGATCGTCGGCGTCTTCCTCGGCATCGCCTACGGGGCAGTGGCGCTGGTGGCGGCGCCGCTGGTCGCCGTCGTCGGCGCGGTGCCGCGGCCGCTGCTCGCGGTGATCGCCGGCATCGCCCTTCTCGGCCCTCTGACGGCGGCGCTCGCCGCCGCGCTCGCCGCCGAGGAGAAGTATCGCGAGGCGGCGATGGTCACGCTGCTCGCCACCGCGTCGGGGCTGACGCTGCTCGGCGTCGGCGGGGCGATGTGGGGCCTCGGGCTCGGGCTCGGGGTGCTGGGCCTGAAGCGGCTGATCGACCGGGGACGGTAGGTACCCGCGAGCGAAAAACTCCGCTCATCCCCGCGAAAGCGGGGATCCAGAAAATGCTCTGAGAGCTCGGTCCCCGCTTTCGCGGGGACGAGCGGAGATCCAGGCTCCGATGCCGGAGCCAATGCCGAGAGTCGTGCTAAGCAGCGCCAAATCCATGCCGCAGCTCTCCCCCGCCACCCTCTCCGGCCTGCTCGCGATCGGCCTCTGGTCGACGCTGGCCCTGCTCACCGCCTCGACCGGCGCCGTGCCGCCGTTCCTCCTCGCCGCGCTCACCTTTTCCATCGCCGGCGGCGTCGGCCTCGCCTTCGTGCTGGCGCGGCCGGGCGGCCTCGCCCTGCTCGCGCAGCCCTGGTGGGCCTGGCTGCACGGCGTCGGCGGCCTGTTCGGCTTCCACGCCTGCTACTTCTTCGCGCTGAAGTTCGCCCCGCCGGCCGAGGCGGGCCTGATCTCCTATCTCTGGCCGCTCCTGATCGTCCTCTTCGCGTCGCTCCTGCCGGGCGGGCGCCTCTTGCCGCGCCACGTTCTCGGCGCCCTCTGCGGACTTGCGGGGACGGCGGTGCTGCTCGGCCGCGGCTTCGACCTGTCGGCCGCCTATCTGCCCGGCTATGCCGCCGCCGTCGGCGCCGCCCTGATCTGGGCGGTCTACTCTGTGGCCGCGCGCCTGTTCGCAGCCGTGCCGACGGAAGCCGTGGCGGGCTTCTGCCTCGCCACCGCAGCCCTGTCGATGCCGTTCCACATGGCGCTCGAGCCGACCGTCTTGCCCGCGGCGTCGGGCGAGTGGATCGCCGTCATCGGGCTCGGGCTCGGGCCAGTCGGCCTCGCCTTCTTCGCCTGGGACCGTGGCATGAAGCGGGGCGACGTTCAGCTGCTCGGCGTCGCCGCCTATGCCGCGCCGGTGCTGTCGACGGCGCTCCTGGTGCTCGCCGGCCATGCCGAGGCGAGCTGGCGGCTGGCGCTGGCCTGTCTGCTGATCGTCGGCGGCGCCCTGCTGGCGAGTTTTCGGCGGCGCTAGGATGGGGGATGCCTCTCCCGTTCCTTACCTTCTCCCATGGGGAGAAGGTGGCCGCGAAGCGGCCGGATGAGGGGTTGCGGCGCCCGTCCTGAAGCTCCACACCCCACCCCCCCCCCCAGCGCGG
>JAEZCD010000020.1 GCA_023430145.1 Pseudomonadota bacterium | reverse complement strand
GTCGGCCGAGGAGGCCTTCGTGCCGGAGCTCGCGCTGCCGATCGCCTGCGCCGTCGGGCAGACCTGCCACATCCAGAACCATGTCGACCTCGACCCCGGCCCCGATGCCCGCGACTTCACCTGCGGGACGATGACCTACGAGGGGCATGACGGGGTCGACTTCCGGCTGCCGGACCTCGCCGCCATGCGGGCCGGCGTCGACGTGCTGGCCGCCGCCCCCGGCCGGGTGCGTGGAGTGCGCGACGGCATGCCGGACCGGTCGGTGCGCGAGACCGGACGGCAGGCGGTCGCCAAGCGCGAGTGCGGCAACGGCGTCGTCGTCGCGCACAGCGACGGCTGGGAGACGCAGTATTGCCACCTCGGCCAGGGCAGCATCCGCGTGGCGCGCGGAGAGAGGGTCGAGGCCGGCACCGTGCTCGGCCGGGTCGGCGTCTCCGGCCTGTCGGAATATCCGCACCTGCACTTCTCGGTCCGCCGGCGCGGCGCCGCCGTCGACCCGTTCGCCTTCGAGCGCGATCCGGAGAGCTGCGGCAGCGGCCGGCCGCTCTGGGCGCCGGCGATCCGGGCGAGCCTCGCCTATCGCACCCCGGTCGTCCTCAATGCCGGCTTCAGCGACGGCGCCGTGGACGCCGGAGAGCTCGAGTCGGGCGCCATCGCCGAGCGCCGCATCGGTCCCGATCCGCCGGCGCTCGTCGCTTACGTGCGCGGCATCGTGCTGAAGGCCGGCGACGTGCAGCGACTCGCGCTGCTCGGTCCGGGCGGCGACACGATCTCGCAGAACGTCGCGCGGCCGCTCGAGCGTGCGCGGGCGCAGCACATGATGTTCACCGGCAAGCGACGGCCGGCCGCCGGCTGGCCGCCTGGCGTATATACGGGTGTCTACACCGTCGAGCGCGAGGGCGCCGTCGTCCTGCGCAACGAGGTGCGCCTGGAGATCCCGGCGCCCTGACGGGGCGGGCGTTCCGGTCTGAGCGCCGAGAAGCCGACCCCGGGGAGCGCTTTCCCTCGCGCCCCCCGGAAGGCTAGGATTGCCCGATGACAAAGCTCCTCGACCATGCGCTCGACGTCGTCCGCGGCCTGCCACCCGAGGGGCAGGACGATATCGCGATGGCCATGCTGAGGCTCGCGCAAGCCGACCTCTTGCCGCCCGAACCGATCGACCCGGCGCATTTGTCGGATGTGCTGGAGGGTCTCGCGCAGGCGAAACGCCGAGACTTCGCGGACGACAAGGAGATCGAAGCAGCCTTCCGTCGCTTCGACCCGTGAAGCTGAGGTTCACGCCGACCGCGATCGAGAACCTCGCGCAAATCTCCGAGCACCTTCGGGAGCGCAGCCCCGCGGCGATGGTTCACGTCCGATCTGCGATGTACGACGGGCTCGAGACGTTGCTTCTATTTCCGAGAATCGGACGCAAGCAGGAGGTCGGCGGCGTCCGCAGGCTCGTCACCCGGCGCTATGGCTACCTGATCTAGTACGTGCTCGACGAAGCGCGCGGCGAGGTAATCGTCCTCGCTTTCAAGCATCCCTCGCGATCGCGCGACTGACCGATATCTGCCGCGAAGCCGACCCCGCCGGCTTCCCGGAACGGAGGGGACAGGAGAATAATGGCAGCGACGGCGACGAACGGCTTTCCCTGGTGGGCGTGGGCCTGGCCGGCGCTCGCCTGGGCGGTGCTCGGCGCGGCGGGCCTCGCCGGCATGCCCGGGCCGCTCGCGGCGGCGGCCGGGCTCGTCCTCATCTGCGTCGTCTTCGCCGCCGTCTACCATGCCGAGGTGGTCGCGCACTGGCTCGGCGAGCCGTTCGGCACGCTCGTCCTCGCGGTCGCGGTGACGGTGATCGAAGTGGCGCTGATCGTCGCCGTCATGCTCGAGAGCGGCGAGAGCAAGGCCGGCCTCGCCCGCGACACCGTCTTCGCGGCGGTGATGATCACCTGCAACGGCATCGTCGGTCTCTGTCTCTTGTCCGGCGGCGTCCGCCATCGCGAGCAGAACTTCCGGCTGGAGAGCGCGCTCGCGGCGCTCGCCGTTCTCGCCGCTCTGACGGTGCTGTCGCTGATCCTGCCGAACTTCACGATGAGCAGCTCGGGGCCGACCTTCAGCACCCCGCAGCTCCTGTTCGCAGGCGCCGCCTCGCTCGTCCTCTACGCCTCGTTCGTGTTCATCCAGACCATCCGCCACCGCGACTACTTCGTCGCCGGGCCGAGCGAGGAGCACCATCTGCCGCCGCCGCCGCGCGTCACCGCCCTCGCCAGCCTCGGGCTGCTGATCGTGTCGCTGACGGCTGTGGTGCTGCTCGCCAAGGCGCTGTCGCCGACCATCGAGGCCGGGGTCGACCGCTTCGGCGCACCGAAGGCGGTGGTCGGCATCCTGATCGCCGCCCTCGTCCTGCTGCCGGAGGGCCTCGCGGCGCTGCGGGCGGCACGGCTCGACCGGCTGCAGACGAGCATGAATCTCGCCCTCGGCTCGGCGCTGGCCAGCATCGGCCTGACCATCCCGACGGTCGCCGTGCTCAGCCTGATGCTCGGCCAGCCGCTGGCGCTCGGCCTCGGCCAGAAGGAGACCGTTCTGCTGGCGCTCACCCTGTTCGTCGCCGTCATCACGCTCGGCACCGGGCGTACCACCGTCCTGCAGGGAATTGTCCACCTTGTGATCTTCGCCGCCTTCCTGTTCCTGGCGGTTGTGCCCTGAGCGCAATTGGCAGGGCGCGGCAAACGCGGTATCCACGGCGGCGTCGGCACGCCGACCTTGCGGGACACCAGAAAGCTCGCCGGAACATGATGCTCGTCCGCCGATTCCGCCTCGCCGCGGCCTTGGCGCTCGCCTGCCTGCTGCCTGGCACGGGCGCGGGCGCGGCGCCCTTCATCCTCGCCGATCTCGATTCCGGTGAGGTGCTCGACCACCAGGAGGCGACGCGGCCCTGGTATCCGGCCTCGCTGACCAAGCTGATGACCGCCTATGTCGTGCTGGACGCGATCCGCGCCGGCCGCATCTCGTTCGACACGCCGATCGTCTACAGCGCCACCGCGCAGGCCGAGCCGCCGAGCAAGATGGGCTTCCAGGTTGGCCAGGTGGTGACGGTCGACAACGCCCTGAAGATGATGCTGGTGAAATCGGCCAACGATGTCGCCGTCATGCTCGCCGAGGGCGTCAGCGGCTCGGTGCCGGCCTTCGTCGCCGAGATGAACCAGGCGGCCGCCAAGCTCGGCATGGCCTCGACGCGCTTCGGCAACCCGAACGGCCTGCACGATCCGGGCGCCATGACCTCCGCCCGCGACATGGCGATCCTCGCCAAGGCGCTGTTCGACACCTATCCCGAGCAGGCGCGCTATTTCGGCTTCCAGTCGATCAAGCTCGGCAATCGGGTGATCCGCGGCTACAACGCGCTGCTCGGCCGCTATCCGGGCGTCGACGGCATGAAGACCGGCTTCGTCTGCGCCTCCGGCTTCAATATCGTCGCCACCACCAAGCGCAACGGCAAGCATCTCGTCGCCGTGGTGCTGGGCGCGCATTCGGCTCGCGAGCGGGCCGAGCAGGCGGCCGAGCTGTTCGAGAGCCAGTTCACCGGCGGCCTCCGCCTGTTCGTCCGCAGCCGCGGCCCGGGCCTGCTCGCCCTGCCCGCCTCCGGCTATGCCCAGCCGACCGACATGCGCGAGGAGATCTGCTCGGCGGCGGCCCGCAAGAAGCGGTGGGAGGCGGCCTCCGAGGCGGAAGACGTCGGGTCGAAGAAGCAGGCCAAGAAGGGCAAGAAGGCCGGCGCCAAGGGCAAGGCCCCCGAGCCGGAGCTGGCGACCGTCGCCAAGCAGGACACCAAGCCGTCGCTGCTCGCCGAAAAGGCCGTGGCGATGGCGCCGGAGCCCGTCTTCCTCGGCCCGAACCCGGCCAATCCGACGACGGCGGCGCCGACGGTGGCGGCCTATGCGCCGGTGCCGACGGCCAAGCCCGGCGTCATCGATGCGCCGCTCGGCGTCATCGCCATCGATACGCCGGGCG
>JAEZCD010000389.1 GCA_023430145.1 Pseudomonadota bacterium | reverse complement strand
GGCCGACGCTGCGCGACGTCGCCGTGCTGCGCGGCCATGCCGATGCCATGGCGCTGCGGCTCGCCTGCCACGATTCCGGCCTGCACAGGAAGCTCTGCCCGCAGAGCCAGGCGGCGCGGGCGGTGTTCGAGGCGGTCGAGCAGGCGCGCGTCGAGGCGATCGGCGCCCGCCGCATGTCCGGCGTCGCCGACAACCTCTCGGCCATGCTCGAGGACCGCTACGGCCGCAGCGACTATGCCGCCGTCACCGAGCGCGCCGACGCGCCGATCGAGGAGGCGGTCGCGCTGCTCGTGCGCGAGCGGCTGACCGGGCGGGCGCCGCCGGAGGCCGCGCGCGCGATCGTCGACTTGTGGCGCGGCTTCATCGAGGAGAAGGGCGGCCGCGACCTCGACCGGCTCGACCAGATCGTCGAGAACCAGCCGGCCTTCGCGCGCGCCGTGCGCGACCTGCTCGTCTCGCTCGAGATGACCCAGGAGGGCACCGAGGACGGCGAGTTCGACGACGAGGACAGCCCCGACTCGGACAGCCCGCAGCAGAACGAGCCCGGCGAGCGGTCCGACGAGGAGGACGAGCAGCAGCGCAGCGAGAGCGGAGAGGCCGACGCCTCGGCCGAATACACCGACGAGGGCGAGAGCGAGAGCGCCGAGCGGCGGCCCGACCAAGAGGCGCAGGAGGGCGAGATGCTGGAGGCGCCCGAGGCCTCCGAGCCCTGGCGGCCGAACAGCGGCGGCGCCGCCGAGGTCGACCGCTTCGAGTACCGCGCCTTCACCACCAAGTTCGACGAGACGGTGCAGGCCGAGGAGCTCTGCGACGCCGAGGAGCTGGCGCGGCTCAGATCCTATCTCGACCGCCAGCTGCAGCACCTGCAGGGCGTCGTCGGCCGCCTCGCCAACCGGCTGCAGCGGCGCCTCTTGGCGCAGCAGAACCGGGCCTGGGAGTTCGACCTCGAGGAGGGCACGCTCGACCCGGCACGGCTGTCGCGGATCATCACCGATCCGCTGCACCCGGTCTCCTTCATGCACGAGCGCGACACCGAGTTCCGCGACACGGCGGTGACGCTGCTGCTCGACAATTCGGGCTCGATGCGCGGCCGGCCGATCACGGTGGCCGCCACCTGCGCCGACATTCTGGCGCGCACGCTCGAGCGCTGCGCGGTCAAGGTCGAGATTCTCGGCTTCACCACCCGCGCCTGGAAGGGCGGCCAGTCGCGCGAGGCCTGGCTCGCCGCCGGCAAGCCGCCGCTGCCGGGCCGCCTCAACGATCTGCGTCACATCGTCTACAAGTCCGCCGACGCCCCCTGGCGCCGCGCGCGAAAAAACCTCGGGCTGATGATGCGCGAGGGGCTCCTGAAGGAGAACATCGACGGCGAGGCGCTCGCCTGGGCGCACGGGCGGCTGATCGCCCGGCCCGAGCAGCGGCGCATTCTGATGGTCATCTCGGACGGCGCGCCGGTCGATGATTCCACCCTGTCGGTGAACCCCGGCAACTATCTCGAGCGGCACCTGCGCAGCGTCATCGAGGAGATCGAGACGCGCTCGCCGGTGGAGCTGATCGCCATCGGCATCGGCCACGACGTCACGCGCTACTATCGCCGCGCTGTCACCATCGTTGACGCCGAGGAGCTCGGCGGCGCCATGACCGACAAGCTCGCCGAGCTGTTCGACGAGAACGCGCCCAAGCCGGCGCCGCCGCCGCGGCGAGCGGCCCGGCATTGATCCCGCGCCGCCTTCTCGCCGCGCTGCTGCTCCTCGTCGCGGGGGCCGCGCCGGCGGCGGCCGACGCCCTCGTCATCGACGCGACGCCGATCGCTCCCTTCTCACGAACCGAGCCGGAGCGGACCCGCTTCGGCGCCTTCGAGTTCCGCGGCGGCCTCGCGCTCGCCTCGGCCGACGAGCGCTTCGGCGGCCTGTCCGGGCTCTGGCTGGGGGAGGCCGGCACCCGCCTCGTCGCGATCTCGGACCGCGGCCGCTGGCTCACGGGCCGCATCCGCTACGAGGGCACCGCGCCGGTGGCTATCACCGATGCGGCGATCGAGCCGGTGCTCGGTCCGGACGGCAAGCCGGTGCAGCGCACCCGCCGCTTCGATACCGAGGGCCTCGCGCTCGGCCCGCAGGCAGCCGTCATCGGCGTCGAGCGCGCGCACGAGATCCTGCGCTTTCCCTATCGCGGGGAGCCGGGCGCGGCGCTGCCCAGGGTCGCCGGCAAGCCGATGAAGCTGCCGCCGATGCCGGGCCTCGTGAAGAACCGCTCGATCGAGGCGGTCGCGCTGCCCTCCTCGGGCCCGCTGCAGGGCGCGGTGATCGCCTTCGCCGAGGATGCCGTCGACGAGGCCGGCAACGGCCGCGCCTGGATCGTCGGCGGCCCGAAACCGGGCGCCTTCGCGCTCGTCCGCGGCGCGGGTGATTTCGACGTCACCGATGCCGCGCTGCTGCCGGACGGGGATCTCTTGATCCTCGAGCGGCACTTCTCCTTCCTCGGCGGCTTGCAGGCCCGCGTGCGCCGGCTGGCGATCGGCGACATCGAGCCGGGCGCCGTCGTGGACGGAAAAATCCTGTTCGAGGCGAGCCTCGCGCAGTCGATCGACAACATGGAAGCGATGGCGGTGCACGTCGCCGCCGACGGGGCGACCGTCGTCACGCTCGTCTCGGACGACAATTTTTCGCGCCTGCAGCGCACCGTGCTCTTGCAGTTCGCGCTGGTCGAGGAGAAGCCGGCGGACTGACAGCTCTTCCTTCTCCCCAGAGGGAGAAGGTGGCCGCGAAGCGGCCGGATGAGGGGTACGGCGCTCTTCCTGATACTCAGTAACCCCTCACCCGCCGCCGGGAGTCCTTCACGAGGCAGCAGGGCGATAGTTCTGCACCACAGGGATTCACCCCACCCGACCCGTCGCCTGCGGCGCCGGGTCACCCTCCCCATCAAGGCTACGGCATTCACACATCTCTATCCTCCCCCTGAAAGGGGGAGGCGGACTCGCGTAGCGAGCCGGAGGGGGTCTTCTC
The DNA here is from genome assembly GCA_023430145.1 of Pseudomonadota bacterium. Classification (GTDB taxonomy): domain Bacteria; phylum Pseudomonadota; class Alphaproteobacteria; order Rhizobiales; family Methylopilaceae; genus JAEZCD01. The sequence goes on along the minus strand of JAEZCD010000389.1, from coordinate 6,001 downwards.
GCCGACGCGTCACCGCAGAGGACCCCCACCCGGACGGCTTCGCCGTCTCGACCTCCCCCTTTCAGGGGGGAGGATGGAGGCCTTCCCGACCTGTTGCGATGAAGCACCCGGCGGATTTGTGAATCTCGTAGCCCCATCAAGGGGAGGGAAAGGGGCGCCTTCCGCTCCGTCCGAATGCGACGTCCGAGATGTGTGCGAGCTCTAGCCCCATGGGTGCCCCATGGGAGAAGGAAGAGGGAAGCAGGCTCAACCGGCCGCGGCGGACGTCTCGGCGGCGGCCTCGGCGTTGGCCTTGACGATCGCCCGGCGCAGCTCGCGCGCGTTCTGCGACAGCTCGTCCTCGCTCGCCTTGACGAGGAACGCGTCGAGCCCGCCGCGATGCTCGACCGAGCGCAGCGCATGCGCGGACACGCGCAGCCGCACGGACCGTCCGAGCGCGTCGGAGATCAGCGTGACGTTGCACAGGTTCGGCAGGAAGCGCCGCTTCGTCTTGTGATTGGAATGGCTGACCTTGTTGCCGACCAGGACGGCCTTGCCCGTCAGTTCGCAGCGCCGCGACATGGGAATTTCTCCAAACCGGACCGGCCGCGGACGAGCGGCTCCGATACGGCTCCGATGCAATGGATTTGCCCGCGTGAATACTGGGGTGGCGGGCCGCCGTCAAGGCTGCGATGCCGCCGCGCGGTTCGTCGCGCGAGCGCCGCCCCCGCAACCCTCGGCGCCGCCGCGCGTTTGCCCCGACGCAGCGGGAGCCCTTGCCGCCATGAACAGCCCCGGTCCGCTCGAAAGCCGATTCTATCCGATCGCCGAGGACATGCCGGCCCAGCGCGTCACCTGGCGCGTGCAGCGGATCGGCTGGATCGGCTTCGCGCTGACATGCGCCGCGGCGATGCTCGGCCTCTTCGGCGACGGGTTTCTCGCGCGCTCGCAGATCACCGATCCGACAGGGCGGCTCAGGATCGACTACGACCGCATCGAGCGGCGCGAGGCCTCCTCCCTGCTGCGCATCCGCGCCGACAAGCTGCCGCCGGGCGGCGAGGCGCTCGTCCGCTACGGCCGCGGCTTCGTCGACACGCGCAGCCTTCGCGCCACCGATCCCGCGCCGCTGCGCGCCGCCGGCGATGCGGCCGGGCTCGTGCACGCCTATGCGGTGCCGCCGTCCGGCTCGATCGAGATCTCGGTCGAGTACCGCCCGCGCGAGCCCGGCGCCACCACGGCCCGGATCGGGCTCGACGGCGGCCCCGAGCTCACTATCGACCAGTTCGTCCTGCCCTGAGGCCCGGCCATGGACATGATCCTCCGCGCCGTCGCGATGTACGTCCTGGTGCTGGTCGTGTTCCGGATCGCCGGCCGGCGGACCCTGTCGGAGATGACGGCCTTCGACTTCGTGCTGCTGCTGGTGATCGGCGAGGCGACGCAGCAGGCGCTGCTCGGCGACGACTTCTCCATCACCACGGCGGCCATCGTCATCGTGACGCTGGTCGGCCTCGATGTCGGCCTGTCCTACGTCAAGGGGCTGTCTCCGCGCCTCGCCACGCTCCTCGACGGACGTCCCATGATCCTCGTCGAGCGCGGCAAGCCGATCGCCGAGCGCCTCGCACGCTCGCGCGTCGACGAGGAGGACATCCTCGAGGCGGCGCGGCAGAGCCGCGGCCTCGAGCGCATGGATCAGATCGGCTACGCCATCCTCGAGGTGAGCGGCGGCATCTCCATCATCCCGAACGGGGACGAGGCCGCTGCCCGGCGCGACCGCCGCGCCGACGGCGAGGCGCCGGCCTGAGGCTCAGATCGTGTGGTCGCGGACGCCGTAGAAGATGAGGACGCCGATCACCCAGGCGATGCCGGTGGCGAGGAACACGAGCAGGATGTTCTTGAAGCGCTCGGGATACTGCGCGTCCTCGGCCCGCTTCGGCTCGACGAAGGAGGCGACGTAGCGCATCTGCCGCTCGGCCGCCATGCGCGCCGCCTCGAGCGAGGACAGCGACGACTTGTAGAGCGTCTCGGCGAACTCCCGGTCGGTCGCCAGCTCCTCGTACTCGGCGATCACCGTGCTCATCACCTCGCCGCCTTCGGCGCCGGAGGTGGTGCCGAGCTTGCTCCGCTCCTCCTTGATGCGCTCGCGCAGGGCGTCGATCTTGTTCTCCATCAGACGGACGGACGGCGCCTCGTTGTTGAGGAACGACGTCACCATCGCCCGCGTCGCCTGCTCCTTGGCGAGCTCGCTCTCGAGGCTCGCCACCACCGACAGGCGCGAGGAGGCGAGCGCCGTCGGATCGATCTGCTTCTGCCGGTCGCGGAATTCGCGGATCGCCTTGCGGGCGAACTTCAGCCGCAGCTCGGAGCGGCCGAGATCGTCCTTGGCGAACTGCACGGTGTCGTCGCGCGCCCGCTTGGAGAGGCCGTTGATGAGCTTCTCGGCCGATTCGAGCGCCGCGGCCGCGATCCGTTGCGCATCGGCGGCGTTGAAGGCCTTGGCCTCGAACTGCACGATGCCGGTCATGCTGTCGAAATAGGCCTGAGTCATGCCGTTCCAGTACGAGACGAGCTTCTCGATCGAGACGTCGGGATCGAGCCGCGCGTACCAGTCGGCCTCGGGGCTGCTGAAGATTTTTCGCAGGTCGAGCCGCGCCTGCAGGTCCTCTACCAGGCGGCGGCTCTGCAGGTACTCGACGACGATGTAGGAGTCGGCGGTCGTCGGCGTCGAGGCGCCGAGGCCGAGGCTCGCCATCACCGAGCTCGAATCGGCCGCGGCCGGCGTCGACTCGCTGGTGCGGATCGCGAAGCGGCCTTCGGAGGAGTACTGGTCGGCGGCGATCAACAGGTAGTAGAGCGCCGCGATCAGCGTCGGCAGGGCGACGCAGACGATCAGCGACCACATCAGCCAGCTCGGCCGCCGCACGCGCGGCACCGGCCCGTGGAAGAGGCGCGGCAGACCGCCGTCCTTGCCGGCCGGCACCTTTCCCGGAGAGACGATCGGGATCGCCGGCGAGCGCAGCACCGGAGCCGGCTCGGCGGCGACGAGGCCGCCCTCGCCGTCGGCCCGCGCCTCGGGATCGTCGGCCTCGGCACCGTCTCCGGACGGCGCCAAGAGGCGCAGGCGACGTTTCAGCAGCGGGTCGTCGGTAGGAGCCTCGTCGGCGCGTGAGGCGTCGGCGACGGCCTCCTCGTCGTCGGGCATGGGGGCGCCGGTGCGCTCGCTGTAGGCCTTGAGGGCCTTCATGCGCTTGCGCTGCGAGCGTCCCTCGCGGCGGGAGCCCCCGCCTTCATCCTTCAACGCCACGTCGCCGTCTCTACCCTCGGTCCCGGCACCGTCCGCGCCGCCGCGTCCAACCGACGGCGCCCGCCTTCAATGATGCCGTCTGTCCCCCGACCAGCCGAATCGAGCCGGCGGTGCCGCCCGAAATCGTTAACTATCGCCCGAAACCTTTCAGAAAGGTATCGGCCGCCTCCTCGACGGTGTCGAACACCGCGAACTTCCCCTTCTTGCACACGGCGCCGATGGTGCCGTAGCGCAGGGCACAGCGGACGTCATCGGTGATGATGATGGCGTTCGCATGACCGAGGCGTTGCTCGAATGCACCTTCCACGAGTTGCGCCGCCCGATCGTCCTTCAACTTGAGGTCGGACACGAGCACGTACCAATCGAAGGGGATCGAGAGCACGATCGCGTAGGGGAGCAGCAGCCTGCGATTCTTGTCGAGCTGGGAGATCGGCTGCGAGAGCGACTTGCTGCCGAGCTGCACGAACTCGTCGACATACTCGATCAGCGTCGGCACGTGCACGCCATAGATGCGGGCCACGAAGGAGAGGCTCTCCAGCACCGTCATCTGGCCCTTGGCGCCCGGCATGTCCCCCATCGGCCAGGAGACGCGGCCGTGCCGGGTGACTCGTCCACGGTCCGGATGATCGGAGCCGACGAGGAGGCGCGCCAGAGCGTTGATCTCGCGGTCCTTGTCGCACAGGATCGCCGGGTTCTGGCCGCGATGGAAGGTCGCCGAGACGCCGTTCAGGACGAGCTGCGAAGGTCCGCGTCCCCGCTGGTACTTCGTGACGTCGTGGAAGGCGATCAAATTGCCTCCTCCTCCTCGCCGCGAATCTTGTCTTCGCCGGCGAGCCGTGCCCTCAACACGCGGGCCAGCACGAAGCCGAGCGCCAGCGACAGCACCGCCCAGCGGATGAGGTATTCGCGATCGAGGACGGAGCTCTCGAAGCCCGGAATGAAGCCTGTCCGGAACCAGGCGAGGGCGTGCAACAGCGGGTTGAAGGACAGATAATAGCGGATCTCGGGCGGCATGGTCTCCGGCAGGAAGAAGACACCCGAGACGAACATGAGCTTGAAAGTAAGGATAGAATGAAAGTAGGAGTAGACTGGTGACAGCATCGTCAGTGCGGCCGTCACCATGCCGAAGCCGAGCGCGAAGACCACGATCCAGAAGAATGCTGCGAAACACATGATCGGATCGTCAGGAACGCAGTGGTAGCCGATCGCGTTCAGGATGATCATGATCATGACGATGATCAGGATCGTCGACAGCGTGCGCAGGCCGAGCGTCGCCATGATCGTGTCGAACTGGTGGATCGCCGGCAGGTCGAGGACCTTGGAGTCCTTGCCGAACGACCGTCTGAGATCGTTGGCGATGAAGAAGAAGGCCTTAAACGGCAGATAGCCGGTCGCCAGGAACACCGGGTAGCTCTCGCCGACCGGGGCGTTGCCGCGCTTGATCTCGAGCACCAGCGAGACGGCGACGATCAGCACCGTCGGCTCGAGGATCTCCCAGATGTAGCCGAGGCGGGTTTCCCCGCCCTTCTTCTTCATCTGCCGGAGCATCAGAGCGAAGATGATCCTGCCCTGCTCGGCGAAGCCTTCGCCGAGCGACAGCTGACCCGTGCTGCTGCGTGCCAACCCCGATCCCCCAGGACGTCCCAGACCGCCCGCCGACGGCGAAGCAGTCTGCGCGCACATTCTACACCATGTCCAGCGAACAGGATTGGCGTCGCAACTGCGGCAATATCGGGGCGCTTCGGCCCCGGCGGCCCGCCGCTCAGTCGGTGAGAATCTGGTCCATGGCGGCGAAATGCTCGTCCCAGGTGGGCGGCCGGAAGGATTGCAGCCGCTCCAGCTGCGCGGCCCGCCGCGCCGAATCGGCGGCCGCATAGTCGGTGACCGCCGCCGCCCAGCCGGTACCGTCGATCGGGTCGAGGAATTCCGGCACGTCCTGGCCGACCTCGCGGAACACGTTGAGGTCCGAGGCGATCACCGGCGTGCCGAGCGTCAGCGCCTCGACCAGCGGCAGGCCGTAGCCTTCGGCGAAGCTCGGGAACAGCAGCGCCCGGGCGCCGGCGATGACCGCGCCGAGCGTGTCGTCGGGCAGGTGATTGGTCTCGAGCACGTTGGCGCGAATGCTGTGCGAGCGCTCGAGCAGGTCGACGATGTTCTCGTTCTCCCAGCCCCTGCGGCCGACCACGAGGAGCTTCGGCGGCTCGGCGCCGAGCTCGGCGAGCCGCCGCCAGACGTGCAGCAAGAGGAAGTGGTTCTTGCGCGGCTCGATGGTGCCGACGGTGACGAAATAGGGCGGCAGGTCGAGCCGCTGCCGTCGGGGCGCCCGGAAGGCGGCGTCGATGCCGAGCGGGGCGACCGTCACCGCCGGCTCGCGCAGGCCGGTGGCGCGGGCGTATTCGAGCAGGCCCTGCCGCGTGTCCTCGGAGTTGACCGCGAAGCCCTCGGCGAACTCGAGCGCGGTGGAGAGCCGCTTGGCGTGCTTCTCGGCCTCCTGCGGGCGCGAATATTCCGGATAAGCGAGCGGGATGAGGTCGTGCACGAAGAAGACGAGTCGGAAGCCGAGCCGCCGCGACAGGCGGGCGAAGGGCAGCCGGTAGTCGAGTCTCAGGTGCGACAGGTGCAGATAGATCGCGCCGCGCGAGGCGATCTGCGCGAGCCGCCGGTCGCCGCCGGCCAGCGCCCGCGCGCGGATGGTGGCGGCGAGCGTCCGCATGCCGACGC
>JAEZCD010000227.1 GCA_023430145.1 Pseudomonadota bacterium | reverse complement strand
CCGGCCGGCCGGCGAGCGCCTCCACGGAAAGGCCGCCGAGCGGGGCGCCGCCTTTGTCGCGCAGCATCAGCACGAGCCGGCCCTCGCGCAGGTCGACCTCGCCCCTCAAGCCCCGACTCTCCTGGGCGGCGGCGTCGGCGAGCAGCAGGTTGTAGTTCTGGCTGGCGACGTAGCTGTTGTGGGCGTTCAGCCCCGGGAAGGTGCTGACGGCGGCATAGGCCATCAGCACGTTGACGGTGATGATGGTGCCGAAGAAGCCGAAGACGACCAGCAGCATGTGCCGGCCGGTAAAAGTCCATTCGCGGCTCATGGCCGGGCTCCTTTCGCCTCGAATCGGGCAGCGGTGCTGGTCGTCTCGCCGGCGCCGGAGACCTCGAACCGGAACTCGCCGGGCTCGGCATGCTCCTTCGGGCGGGCGACGAAGACGCGCAGGTCGCGCACCGCATCCGGCGGCACGGTGACCGTCATCGCGCGCACCCGCCGCTCGTCCTCGGGCGTCCACATGACGGCGTCGTCGAGCCCCTCGAGCCGCAGCGTCAGCGTGCGCTCCTCGTGCGCCTTGCTGGCGATCTTCAGCGTGTAGCCGTTGCGGACGCCGCCGTCCGACAGCGTCACGAACAGCGGCGCGCGATCGTGCAGAACCGAAAGCGCGAGCGTGCCGCGGGTCGCGAGGCCGAGCAGCATGCCGATGCCGATCAGCGACCACAGCGCAGCGTAGAGCAGCGTGCGCGGTCGGGCGATGTGCGAGACCGAGACGCGCTTCTGCTCGGCGCGGGCGACCTCGCGTCCCGCCGTCGCGGCGGTGGCGGCGTGATGCTGATAGTCGGCGAGCGTCGAGTAGGAGACGAGTCCCATCGGGATGCCGAGCTTCTGCATGACGTTGTCGCAGGCGTCGATGCAGAGCGCGCAGGTGATGCATTCGAGCTGCTGGCCGTCGCGGATGTCGATGCCCATCGGGCAGGCGGCGACGCAGGCGTTGCAGTCGACGCAGTCGCCGACGTCGAGCCCCTGCGCCCGCGCGCGCTTGGCGTGCCGCGAGCGCGGCTCGCCGCGCCAGTCGTTGTAGGTGACGACGAGCGAATGCTCGTCCAGCATGGCGCCCTGGATGCGCGGCCAGGGGCACATGTAGGTGCAGACCTGCTCGCGCATGAAGCCGGCGAACCAGAACGTGGTCGCCGACAGCGTGGCGATGGTGAAATAGGCGACCGCGGGCGCCTCGAAGGTAACGAGCTGCCGCGCGAGCGTCGGCGCGTCGGCGAAGTAGAACACCCAGGCGCCGCCGGTGGCGACGGCGATCAGCGCCCAGAGGATCCAGACGGTGAGGCGCTTCCGCAGCTTGTCCGCCGTCCAGGGCTGCGCATCGAGCTTGATGCGCGCATTGCGGTCGCCCTCGATCCAGTTCTCGACGGCGAGGAACAGGTCGGTCCAAACCGTCTGCGGACAGGCATAGCCGCACCAGGCGCGGCCGACCACCGAGGTGGCGAGGAACAGGCCGAGGCCGGCCATGATCAGCATGCCGGCGACGTAGTAGAACTCCTGCGGCCAGATCTCGATGCCGAAGAAGTAGAAGCGGCGATGCGCCAGATCGAGCAGGATCGCCTGGTCGGGCGCGTGCGGGCCGCGGTCCCAGCGCAGCCAGGGCGCGATCCAGTAGACGGCGAGGAAGACGGCGAGCAGCGCCCATTTCAGGCGCCGGTAGAAGCCGTGCACGGTGGAGGGATAGATCTTACGGCGGGCGACGTAGTCGGCGCGCTGCTCGCGGCTGTTGACCGCCTCGGCATCCTCGACGCCGGCCGCGGCCGGCGGCTCGGCCGCGGCCCGGTGCTGTTCGGATTTGAGGGTGTCGATCAGCGTCGTCATGTCGGCCCGGACTCGTCCGCCCCGGACGGGAGGCGGTCCGGAAACGACCGCACCGCAGCATGCGGATCGCGGCCGCGCCTTGATCTCGATCATTTCCAGGAAAACGGGGATGCCGACAGGGCCCGCGCCCTGAAGGGAAGCGACCAGATGGAGGCGCCGGCGGCCGGCTGTCAGCCTGCCTGCCGGCCCACGGTTCCCGCTGCCCCGGCCGAGGCCTCAGACGTAACGGACCGTCGTCATCATGCCCGCTTCCATGTGGTAGAGCAGGTGGCAGTGGAACGCCCAGTGGCCGGGATTGTCGGCGTCGAAGGCGATCACCACCCGCTCCATCGGCGGCACCAGCACGGTGTCGCGCATGGCGCCGGCAAAGCGGGGCCCATCGCCGATCTGCACCACCTCGAAGGTGTGGCCGTGCAGGTGCATCGGGTGCGGCATCGGCGTCTTGTTCACGAGCACGATCTCGACCCGCTCGCCGGCCTTCACCGCGAGCGGGGTGTCCTGGCCGTAGGGGACGCCGTTCAGCGTCCAGACGTAGCCCTGCATGGAGCCGGTGAGGTCGACGATGTGGACGCGGTCGGCGGCGCGGGCGGCGAGCGGCTTTTTCGCCCGCAGCCGCCGCTCGAGGTCGAGCGTCAGCGCCGGCGTGGCTTTTTCGGCGAGGTCGGGGATGCGCGTCACCGCGGCGCCGCCGGCGCGCAGGACGAGGCCGGTCTGCTTGGCGAGCCCCTCGACGATGGCGAGCACGGGATAGGCCGCCGGTCCGGCGGGCAGCGCGAGGCGGATGTCCAGCCGCTGCGCGTCGGCGATCGGAAAGCGCGCGCCGCGGATCGGCTCGACCGGCATGCCGTCGACGGCGAACAGCTCGCCCTCGAGCCGGCCGAGGTCGATATGATAATTGCTCATCGCCGAGCCGTTGATGATGCGCAGCCGCACGCGGCCGCCCGGCTCGACGGCGACGATCTCCGGGTCGCCGAGCGTGCGATCGTTGGCGAGATAGGCGTCGTACTCGACATCGTTGAGGTCCGGGCTCTCGCCGTGGCCCATCGCCATGCCGGACATCGGCGCGGAGCCCTGCGCCATCCCGGGCATCGCGGCCGAGCCGTGCGCCATCCCGGGCATGGCGTGCCCGGCCATGGAATGCCCTGACGACATCGACGCCATGCCGCCCATGTCGGACTTCTTCAGCCCGGCCAGCACCTCCTCGGGCGACCGGAACGTGAAGTCGGACAGGAGCAGCACCACCTCCTGCTCGTCGCGGCGGCCGTCACCGTCGTAGATGATCAGCGGCGCCGTCATCAGCACCTGCTCCTGCAGGCCCTGGTGCGAATGCATCCAGAAGGTGCCGCCGAACGTCAGCGGGAAATCGTAGTCGGCCGTGCCGCCGGCCGGGATCGGTGGCCCGGAGACGCCCGGCACGCCGTCCTGCTGCCAGGGCGGGGTCAGCCCGTGCCAATGGATCAGGCTCGGCTCGCCGATGCCGTTCTCGACCCGTAGGCGGAACGGCTTTCCCATGTCCGTGGTGAGGCCATGGGTGCCGTTCGGCTGCCGGATGCCGAACACGCTCGCTGCCTTGCCGTTCACCTCGATGGTCCGCCGCCCGAGGCGGAGCACCGTCGCTTCATGCTGGCCGGCATGGGCGCTCGGGATCGCCGAGGTCTTGGCGAGAACCGCGGCGGACGCGGCGCCGGCGAGGAACTGACGGCGGTCGAGCATAGAGGACTCCTCCGGATCGGCTCGGCTTTGCGCAAAGCATAGCCGCTTCGCGCGGCGACGCCCCCGGTGCGCGGTTCAACTCTGGTCGAGCGGCCGCGGCACTTCGCCCAAACCTCCCCGCGCGTCATCCTGCGCGGAAGTTGCCCCCCGAGCTGTTATTGCACGAGAGCGCCTCCCCGGGACTCGTCATCCTGCGCGAAAGCGCAGGATCCATCCATCTTCCTCGGGCGATTATATTTTGGCTCCTGCGGTCGAGCCGCAGGACGACGAGGAGCGGGAGGCGAGCCGCAGGACGGCGCGGAGCGAGCGACGCGGTCATCGCCACCGTTGCCAAGCGCCGCCGCAGCGATTACGCAGCGCCGGCGCCGCCCGCGCGCTCTTTCGGGGAATTTGCGTGATGCCGACCTACAAGCTCCTGCTCCTGCCCGGCGACGGCATCGGCGTCGAGGTGATGGCCGAGGTGCGCCGCCTGATCGCCTGGCTCGAGGCGCGCGGCGTCGCGAGCTTCGCCCTCGAGGAGGACCTCGTCGGCGGCTCGGCCTATGACGCGCACGGCGTCGCCATCACGGACGCGGCGATGGACAGGGCGATGGCGGCGGATGCCGTCATGTTCGGCGCCGTCGGCGGCCCGAAATGGGACGCGGTCCCCTTCGACGCGCGGCCGGAAGCCGGCCTCCTGCGCCTCAGAAAAGATCTCGGCCTGTTCGCGAATCTCAGGCCGGCGATCTGCTACGCCGCCCTCGCCGACGCCTCCTCGCTGAAGCGCGATCTGGTCGAGGGGCTCGACATCATGATCGTCCGCGAGCTGACGGGCGGCGTCTATTTCGGCTCGCCGAAGGAGATTATCGATCTCGGCAACGGCCAGAAGCGCGGCATCGACACGCAGGTCTACGATACCTACGAGATCGAGCGCATCGCCCGCGTCGCCTTCGAGCTCGCGCGCGTGCGGGGGAACAAGGTGACCTCGAGCGAGAAGCGCAACGTCATGAAGTCGGGCGTCCTCTGGCACGAGGTGGTGAGCCAGGTGCACAAGGCCGACTATCCGGACGTCACGCTCGAGCACATGCTGGCCGATGCGCTCGGCATGCAGCTTGTCCGCCGGCCGAAGCAGTTCGACGTCATCGTCACCGACAACCTGTTCGGCGACATGCTGTCGGACGTCGCCTCGATGCTGACCGGCTCGCTCGGCATGCTCCCCTCCGCCTCGCTCGGCGCCGCCGACGAGAGGACCGGCGGCCGGAAAGCGATGTACGAGCCGGTGCACGGCTCCGCGCCCGACATCGCCGGACAAGGGCTCGCCAACCCGATCGCCATGATCGCCAGCCTCGGCATGGCGCTGAAATACTCGTTCGACCGCTCCGACCTCGCCGACCTCGTCGACAAGGCGATCGCCGCCACGCTCGACGAAGGTTTTCGCACCGGCGACATCTGGACCGAGGGAACGAAGAAGGTCGGCACGCGCGAGATGGGCGACGCGGTGCTGGCGAACCTCGAGCGGCTGGCGGGGTAGGTCGGCGAAGCCGCGGCCACACGCTCCGTCGTCGTCCTGCGGCTCGACCGCAGGACCCATTCTTCTCCACGCGCTTGCGAGGACAAAAGATGGATCCTGCGCTTTCGCGCAGGATGACGAGCGACATCGGAGCGCGTGTCGAGCCTCTTGATCCTCAGGCGCGTCGGCTGTTCTTCTTGGGACACACCCCGGAGGAAGCCATGCCCGAGAACAAAACCATCGCCCGCCGCAACCTGCTCGCGCTCGGCGCGGCCGGGTCCGCGGCGCTCGTCGCCGCACCGAGCATCGTTCGGGCGCAGTCGACCATCACCTGGAAGATGGCCACCTCCTGGCCGAAGAACGCGCCCGGCGTCGGGGTCAACGCGCAGCGCTGCGCGGACGCGATCGCCGCCATGTCGGGCGGGCGGCTGAAAATCCAGTTCTTCGCCGCCGGCGAGCTGGTGCCGCCCTTCGAGGTGTTCGAGGCGGTGTCGGCCGGCACCGTGCAGGCCGGGCACGGCACGCCCTATTACTGGCAGGGCAAGGACCGCGTCTTCCACTTCTTCACCGGCGTGCCGTTCGGGCTGACGGCGCAGGAACACGCCGCCTGGATCGCCTTCGGCGGCGGCCAGGCGCTGTGGGAGAAGGCGTACGCGCCGTTCGGCGTGGTGCCCTTCTATGCCGGCTCGAGCGGCGCCCAGGCGACGGGCTGGTTCCGCAAGGAAATCAACAGCCTCGACGACATCAAGGGCCTGAAGATGCGCATCGCCGGGCTCGGCGCCGAGATCATGCGCCGTCTCGGCGCCTCGGTCGTGCTGACGCCGCCGGGCGAGATTTTCGCCGCCATGCAGTCGGGCGCGGTCGATGCGGCCGAATGGATCGGCCCGTGGAACGATCTCGCCTTCGGCCTCTACCGGGTGGCGAAATTCTACTATCTCAGGCCGTTCCACGAGCTCGGCCCGGCGCTAGAGTTCATCGTCAACAAGGGCGCCTACGACGCGCTGCCGGCCGATCTGAAGGAGGTCGTCAAGCGGGCCGCGATGGCCTCGGCCTACGAATCGCTCGCCGACTTCACCTTCCACAACATCGTCTCGCTCGAGCCGCTGCTGGCCAAGGAAGGCGTGCAGATGAAGACCATGCCGGACGACGTGCTGCGCGCGATGGGCCAGCAGTCGGAGACGATTCTCGCCGAGCTCGGCGCCGGCTCGCCGCTGGCGAAGGAGATCTTCGACTCGTTCACCGGCTTCCGGAAGAAGGCGATCGCCTATGGCCGCGAGAGCGAGGGTGTCATCCACTCGGTGCGCATCGCCGCCCTCGGCACGTAGGCCGACTCGTTCTCCGGGCCACGCCCCCGCCGTCATTGCGAGGAGCGCAGCGACGAAGCAATCCAGCTCTTTGCGGCCCTGAAGAAAGTCTGGATTGCTTCGCTGCGCTCGCAATGACGCGGAGAGGCCGGCCTCGGAATGCCGCGGAAGCGCCTCACCTTCGCCTTCGGCGCAGGCGGACATAGAGCGCGCCGGCGCCGCCATGCGCCGGCCCCGCTTCCTCGAAGCCGAGAACGATGCCGCGCAGCTCCGGCGCCGACAGCCAATGCGGCACAGCGCGGCGCAGCACGCCCGGCTCCTCGGCGAACAGCGGCCGCTCCTCGGCGCCGGGCTTGCCCTTGCCAGTGATGATCAGCACCACCTTCGCCCCTTGCGCCTGCGCCGCGTCGAGGAAGCCGAGGAGGCGCCCATGCGCTTCCGCCTGGCGCATGCCGTGCAGGTCGAGCCGGCGGTCGATGTCGATCCGGCCGCGCAGGAGGCGCTGGCGGAGCCGGTCCTCCACGGGCGCCAGCGGCGGCGGCCTTTTCGCCCGATCCTTCCTGGAGGACGGGGCGACCGCCACAACCGGCTCGGCTGCGGCCGGCAGCGTCGGCTCGGCTGCAGGCTCGGCCTCGGCCGCCAAAACCTTGCCGGGTAGCGGCTCGATCGTCTTCGCCACCTCGCGCCAGAGTGCCGCCTCCTCGCGACCGAGAAGGCGTTTCCGCCGTCGTCCGCCGGTCATCGGGGGTCCGCGTGCGGGAGCAGGGCGACGAACCGGACGGGCTCCTTTATCCCGCCGGCGAGCTCGCCCGCTGCAGATCCGCTGCCGCAGAAGAGGTCGCCGCGCGCAGCGCCCAGAATCGCCGAGCCGGTGTCCTGGGCGACGACGAGGCGGCGAAGCTCGATATAGCGGCCGCCCGCAGGATTGGGGAGCGCGCCCTCGAGCCAGAACGGTACCCCGTAGGGCCAGATCGTACGGTCGACAGCGAGGCTGCGGCCGGCCGAGAGCGGCACGCCCTCGGCCCCGCGCGGGCCCTCGCCCGGCCCGAGCGTGTCGTCGATCCGGAAAAAGACGTAGGAGCTGTTCTTTCGCATCAGCGCCCGGCCACGGGCCGCGTCGGCGGCGATCCACGCCCGGATCGACTGCATGGTGAGCGCCTCGCGCGGCAAAAGTCCCTCCTGCAGCAGGACGCGGCCGATCGAGGTGTAGGGGTGGCCGTTGCGGCCGGCATAAGCGAGCCGCAGCACGCTGCCGTCGCCGAGCCGCACGCGCAGGGATCCCTGGATCTGGGCGAAGAAGGCGTCGGCCGGATCGCGCAGGAAGACGAGCTCGAGCCCACGCCCGGCGAGCGCCCCGTCCTCGATCGCGCCGCGGTCGTGATAGGGCTCGAGCGTCCCGTCGGACTTCCTTCTGGCGGCGACGTAGCCGGCCGGAAAGCCCTGCGGCGCGGGCTCGGCCTCGGTGAACATCACGAGGTCGTCGGGACGGCCGAGCAGCGGCACCGAGAAGCCGCCGCCGGCCTCGCGCCGTCCCTCGATCTCGGGCTCGTAGTAGCCGGTCAGGAGGCCGGTCCCGGCCGGAACCCGGACGAGATAGGGGCGAAATTCCTGCTCGAAGAAGCGCCGCGCCCGCTCCGGCCGGGCGTCGACGGCGGCGCGGGCGGCCGCGAGCAAGGTCCCGGCGGC
>JAEZCD010000211.1 GCA_023430145.1 Pseudomonadota bacterium | reverse complement strand
GATCGAGGTCGCCGCCTGGCGCGAGCGCGAGGCGCAGTCCCGCGACGTGCCGCGCGGCCGCGTGCTGAAGGACGACGCCGTGCTCGACATCGCCGCCCGGGCGCCGGCCAGCATCGCCGAGCTCGGGGCGCTTAGGGCGCTGCCGAAGGGGTATGAGCGCTCCTCGGCGGGCGAGGAGATCGTCGCCGCCGTGCAGCGCGGCCTCGCCCGCGATCCGGCCACCCTTCCCGCGGCGCCGAAGCCGCGCGCGCAGCCGCAGAACGGCAGCGGCGCGACGCTCGAGCTCCTGAAGGTGCTCCTGAAGATGATCGCCGAGCGGCACGGCGTCGCACCGAAGGTGATCGCCACCACCGAGGACCTCGAGCAGATCGCCCAGAGCGACACCGCCGACGTCGCCGCCCTGCAGGGCTGGCGGCGGCAGCTGTTCGGCGAGAAGGCGCTGCAGCTGAAGGCCGGCGCGCTCGCCCTGTCGATCGACCACGGACGCGTCGTCGCCCGCGCCAACGAGCCCTCGGCTACCGAGGAGGGGCAGCGCCGGAGCGGCCGCCGCGGCTCGCGCGGCCGCAGCGAGGCCCGCCGTCCGGCCGAGGAGCCCGGCCCGGTCTCCGACGCCGGCTGATCGCGCGGCAAGCTACGCCGCGCCGGCCGCCTCCGGCTGCCGGAACTGCAGCTCGGCGAGCCGGGCATAGAGGCCGCCGCGGCAGACGAGCTCCGCATGCGAGCCCTCGTCGACGATGCGGCCCTCGTCGAGCACGAGGATGCGATCGGCGGCGAGCACGGTGGCGAGCCGGTGGGCGATGACGAGCGTCGTCCGGTCCGCGGTCAGCGTCTTCAGCGCCTCCTGCACGGCCGTCTCCGTCTCGGCGTCGAGCGCCGAGGTCGCCTCGTCGAGCAGCAGCACCGGTGCGTCCTTGAGGATCGCGCGGGCGAGGGCGAGCCGCTGCCGCTGGCCGCCGGAAAGCGTGACGCCGCGCTCGCCGATCGGCGTCGCGTAGCCCTGCGGCAGGGCGCGCAGGAACGGGTCGGCGCCCGCGAGCTCGGCCGCGCGGACGATCTCGGCCTCGCCGGCGCCCGGGCGGCCGAGGGCGATGTTGTCGGCGGCCGAGCCGGCGAACACTACCGCCTCCTGGCTGACGAGCGCGATGTTCTTCCGCACCTCGCCGAGGTCGGCGTCGGCGAGCGAGACTCCGTCGAGCCGCACCGTGCCGTGATCGGGATCGTAGAAGCGCAAGAGCAGGTGGAAGACGGTGCTCTTTCCGGCCCCGGAGGGACCGACGATGGCCACCGTCTCGCCCGGTGCGACGCGGAACGAGACGCCGTCGAGCACGCCCGCCTGCGGCTGTGCCGGGTAGGAGAAGCGCACCTCCTCGAAGGCGACGGCGCCGCGCACCGGCTTCGGCAGCGGGACGGGCCGCGCCGGCGAGCGGACGGCCGGCTCTGTCGCCAAGAGCTCGCCGAGCCGCTCGGCGGCGCCGGCCGCATGGGCGATGTCGCCCCAGACCTGGCTCAGCTCGCCGAGCGCGCCGGCGGCGAAGACGGCGTAGAGCACGAACTGGCCGAGCGTGCCGCCGGTCATGCCGCCCTCCAGTACGTCGGTGGCGCCGTACCAGAGGACGGCGACGATGCTCGCCGAGACGAGGAAGATGATGCCCGCCGTCAGGCAGGCGCGGGCGAGGACGGCGCCACGGGCGGCGTCATAGGCGCTCTCGCCGGCGGCAGCGAAACGGTCCGCCGCGATCGCCTCGCCCGTGAAGGCCTGCACGGTGCGCGCGGCGCCGATCGTCTCGGCCGCGAAGGCCGCGGCGTCGCCGAGCGCATCCTGGGCGCTGCGCGATTTGCGGCGCACGGCGCGGCTGAAGGCGACCAGCGGCAGCACGATCGCCGGCAGCGCCAGCAGCACGAGCGCCGAGAGCCAGGGGCTCGTCCACACCATCATGGCGGCGGCGCCGAGGAACAGGACGAGGTTGCGCAGCGCGATCGAGGCCGAGGCGCCGAACGCGGCCTTGATCTGCGTCGTGTCCGCCGTCAGCCGCGAGGTCAGCTCGCCGGCGCGGGCGCCGTCGTAGAAGGCCGCCGAGAGCGTCAAGAGGTGCCGGAACACCGCCGCGCGAAGATCGGCGACGATGCGCTCGCCGAGCGTGGTGACGAAGTAGTAGCGGGCGGCCGAGGCGACGGCGAGCACGGCGACCACCACCAGCATGGTAGCGAAGTACTTGTTCACGAGCGCGGCATCGGCGTCCGTGAAGCCGTGATCGATGATCCGCCGCACCGCGAGCGGCACCGCGAGCGTCGCCGCGGTGGCGACGAGCAGAGCGGCCACCGCCGCCGCCATGCGGCCGGTATGGCGCAGCGCGAAGGGCAGAAGCTGCACGAGCGGCCGCAGCGAGACGCGGCCGACCGGGGCGCCATCGCCGTAGCGGCTCATGCGAAGACCATTCCGGCTTGTGCGGAATGGCGCCGTCCGCTATAGCCTCGCGCTCGATTTCCCATCAGCGCCGAGACTTGGAGCCTCCCCGAGGAGGTTGCGTCATGAAAGCCGACATCCATCCTGACTACCACGAGATCACCGTCGTGATGACCGACGGTACCGAGTACAAGACGCGGTCGACGTGGGGCAAGCCGGGCGACCGGCTGGTGCTCGACATCGACAGCAAGACGCACCCGGCCTGGACCGGCGGCCAGCAGCAGCTGCTCGACCGCGGCGGCCGTCTGTCGCGCTTCAACAAGAAGTTCGCCGGCTTCGGCGTCGCCAAGAGCTGAGCCGCCTGCGGCGCGGCGGCGCTATTCGCCGCCGAACGCCGATCTGAGGCGCGCGAGCTGGCGCTCGACGGGATTGTCGCGCTTCTCGAAGCCGGTCGAGCGCAGCTGGCTCTCGATCCGCTCGATCCGCTCCTGCAGCCGGCTGGCGCGCTCGATCAGCCGGCACAGCCGCTCCGGCAGGTCGGCATAGGTCTCGCTCGAGACCGCAGCGCCGACCGGAGCGAGCCGCAGCTTGCGCTTCTCCTCCAGCGCCTCCCCGGCCGACATCTCCCCCTGGTTGACGGCGCGCTGTACGAGCAGCCAGGACGCGAGCTGCATCAGCCGGGTCGTCAGCCGCATGCTCTCGGTCGCATAGGCGAGCGAGGCCGTGCGGCCGAGCGTCCGCACCTCGCGCCGCCCGTCCCCGTCGAGATAGTTGGCGGTTTCCTCGACGAGGCCCATGCCCTCGCGGAAGAGGCCGAAGAACGCCTGGCTGCCGATCAGCTTGGCGGCGAACGGCTCGGCCGGTCGCCGGTCCGGTCCCGCGTCGGTGCTTTCCTTCATCCCGTTCTCCCGAGGGGAGCCGCTGCCTGCCGCCCGCAAGGCGTAGCGCGCCGCGACGGGCGTTTCAACGCGCGTCGACGCACGGGCGGTCGGCGGCAGGCCCGAGCCCCTGCCGGGACGCTAGTCGGGAAATCTTTAACGGCGAAAAAAGAGCCGCCTCTGGGGCGGCTCGAAAGTGGATGACAGGGAGGCGTAAAGAGTGGAAGGAGCCACTCGAATCCAGGAAGACTGGACTGAAGGGAGAAATAACCCGGAAAGCTTAATGAACGGTAAACGCGATCGGCGAAACCGGGCCGCAAAAGCGATCAGCGCTTGAAGAAACTGGCGGCGGCGGCGAGCTGCGCCGACTTCGATTGCCGGGCCGCCTCCAGCCGCTCGATCTCTTCCTTCAGCATCGCGATGCGCAGGCCCAGCTCCTCGATCGACAGCGTCGCCAGATCCTGACCGATGACGTGCTCGGCGCTTTTCGGCCGCGGGCGCTCCTCCTCCGGGATCGAAACCATGCCGCCGCCTCCTGCCTCGCCGCCCGCCGCTCGTGCCGCCGCCCGGGGCAATTTTCTTTGCGACGGTCGGCATCGACGCCTATATTACCCGCATTCCGATCTCATTCATCAAGGACGGCTCCGCTCGCGGCATGCGGGTGGAGCGCTCAGGGAGATTTGCATGGCGAACGCTCCGCTCATGCCGAAGGCGACCGCGGTCTGGCTCGTCGAGAACACGTCGCTGTCGTTCGTGCAGATCGCCGACTTCTGCAAGCTGCACGAGCTCGAGGTGAAAAGCATCGCCGATGGCGAGGTGGCGCAGGGCATCAAGGGGATGGACCCGGTCTCGTCCGGCCAGCTGACGCGCGAGGAGATCGAGCGCGCACAGGCCGATCCGGGCTATCGGCTGCGGCTGTCGGAGCCGAAGGTTCGGCTGCCGGAGGTCAAGCGCCGCAAGGGCCCGCGCTATACCCCCGTGTCGCGCCGCCACGACCGGCCGAACGCCATCCTCTGGCTGCTGCGCAACCATCCCGAGCTGAAGGACAGCCAGATCATGCGCCTCGTCGGCACGACGAAGACGACGATCGCCGCCATCCGCGACCGCACGCACTGGAACGCCAACAATCTGCAGCCGCTCGATCCGGTGACGCTCGGCCTCTGCTCGCAGCTCGATCTCGACTTCGAGGTCTCGCGCGCCGCCAAGGACGCGCCCGACACGGGCGAGCCCGAGGACTCCGGGGCGACGCTGCTGCCGGCCGAGATCACCACCGCGCGGCCGGTGCCGGAGGCCGAGCCGGCGTCGACGCGGCCCGAGGAGCTGACGGTCGACAGCGTCTTCGGCAAGCTGAAGGCGCTGAAGCAGGACTGAGCTGCGCCGCCGGTCCTGCGCGCGATTGATTCTCGCGCGGAACCGGTTAAGTGATCGCGCGCGCTCCCCGCCCGGCGGGGAGGCGATCCGCCGGAGAACATCATGGGTTACCGAGTCGCCGTCGTCGGCGCGACCGGCAATGTCGGCCGCGAGATGCTGAACATCCTCGACGAGCGTGCCTTCCCCGTGGACGAGCTGGTTCCGCTCGCCTCGCGGCGGAGCCAGGGCACGGAGGTCTCGTTCGGCGACAAGACCTTGAAAGTGAAGGCGCTCGAGTTCCACGACTTCACCAAGACCGACATCGTGCTGATGTCGGCCGGCGGCGATGTCTCGCGGCAGTGGTCGCCGAAGATCGCCCGCGACGGCGCCGTGGTGATCGATAACTCCTCGGCCTTCCGCTACGAGTCGGACGTGCCCCTCGTGGTGCCGGAGGTGAACGCCGAGGCCGTCGCCGGCTACGCCAAGCGCGGCATCATCGCCAATCCCAACTGCTCGACGGCGCAGCTCGTCGTGGCGCTGAAGCCGCTGCACGACGCCGCCACAATCAAGCGGGTGGTCGTGGCGACCTACCAGTCCGTCTCCGGCGCCGGCAAGGACGCCATGGACGAGCTCTGGAACCAGACGAAGGGGATTTTCGTCAACGACATGCCGGAGCCGAACAAGTTCCCCCGGCAGATCGCCTTCAACGTCATCCCGCACATCGACGTCTTCATGGAGGACGGCTCCACCAAGGAGGAGTGGAAGATGGTCGCGGAGACGAAGAAGATCCTCGACCCGAAGATCAAGCTGACGGCGACCTGCGTCCGCGTGCCGGTGTTCGTCGGCCACTCGGAGGCGGTGAACATCGAGTTCGAGCGGCCGATCTCGGCCGACGAGGCGCGCGACCTGCTGCGCGAGGCGCCGGGCTGCCTCGTCGTCGACAAGCGGGAGCCCGGTGGCTACGTCACCCCGCGCGACGCCGCCGGCGAGGACGCGACCTATATCAGCCGCATCCGCGAGGATTCGACGGTCGAGAACGGCCTGTCGATGTGGATCGTCTCCGACAACCTGCGCAAGGGCGCGGCGCTCAACGCGGTGCAGATCGCCGAGGCGCTGATCAATCGGGGATTCTTGAAACAGGCGGCGTAGGCGCGTCGCTCGTCGTCCTGCGGCTCGACCGCAGGGCCCACCTTCCCCCAGGTCAAGATGGATCCTGCGCTTTCGCGCAGGATGACGCAGAGTTTCGGACCCACCTCCCCTTCGGGTGCGAGATGGATCCTGCGCTGTCGCGCGGGATGCCGGGGAGCGGCGCACTACCTCTTCGCCCGCACCCCCCGCAGGGCGCTCGTGGCGCCGGCGATGACGAGCCGCAGCGCCGTCTCCGAGCGCGGCGCGGCGGCGGCCTCGCCCGGCAGGAAGACCCGCGTCGGCCCGGACAGCAGCGCGAAATCGGCGAGAAGGGCGATCGCCACCTCCGCCTCGCCCGGTACCAGGCCCAGCGCCGCCGGCAGCCCGGCCTCGCGCCGGATCGCGGCGACCACGGGCTGCAGCAGCCGTCGGCTGCCGAACAGGCCGCGCGCCTCGATCGAGGCCTGCAGGAAGGGCGCCAGCAGACGCCCCTGCCCGTCGCCGCCATCGGCGAAGCCGCCGAGCGCGGCCTCGAGCGAGCAGCCCGGCGCCTCCAGGCGATCCAGCAAAGGCGCGGTCCGCGGAACGAGGTAATCCTCGAAGACCGCGTGAACGAGCCCGGCCACGTCGCCGAACTCGCGTGCGAGGCTGCCCGCCTCGAGCCGCCCCTCCGCCGCCGATGCGAGAGATGCCAGCGATGCCGGCGCGCCGTGCTCGGCGACCAGGAAGGCGGCCGCCCTCAGCATGCCTGCATTGCGCGCGGGGCCGAGCGCGCTTGCCGCGGCCGCAGGCTCCGCCGATCTATCCTGGATCAGATCCAATCTTCTCGTCCGGCTGCATTGCACCCCGAGGCGGGAGTGCGGTAGGGAATGCGGACAGCTCGCATGGGTCAGATGGAATGCCCGAAATGAAGGCCGCGCGCGAGCGGCCGCTGTCTCCGCACCTGCAAGTCTACCGCCTGACCCTGACGATGGCGATGTCGATCGCCCATCGGATCACCGGGACGGCCACATATTTCGGCGCGGTGATCTTCGTCGCCTGGCTGATGTCGGCAGCCATCGGCCCCGGCGCGTTCGACAATATGCAGGCGGCGTTCGGCTCCATCCTCGGGTTGCTCATCCTGCTCGGCCTCACCTGGTCGCTGATCCACCACGCGCTCGGCGGCGTACGGCACCTCATCTGGGACACCGGCTGGGGCCTCGACCCCGAATGGCGCGAGCGGCTGACGCTGGCCACGCTCGTCGGCTCGGTGGTGCTGACGGTGATCGTGTTCGGCATCGGCCTCGCGCTGCTGCTTTCGTCCTGAGGACGTCGCATGGGCTACCGCACCCCGCTCGGCCGTGTCCGCGGCCTCGGCTCCGCCCGATCCGGCACGGAGCACTTCTGGAGGCTGCGCGTCACCTCGGTGGCGAGCCTGCCGCTGACGATCTTCGCCATCTTCGTCGCGCTGCGGCTGATCGGGACCGGCCATGCCGAGGCGGTGAGCGTGCTCGGCCATCCGGTCGTCGCGGTCCTGCTCGGCCTGTTCGTGATCGTCAATGTCGAGCACATGCGGCTCGGCATGCAGGTGATCATCGAGGACTACGTGCATGCCGAGCTGCACAAGCTCGGCCTGTTGATGCTGAACACCTTCTTCTGTTGGACGATGGGGGCGGCGGCGCTGTTCGCCCTCGCCAAGCTGAGTATCGGAGGCTGAAGTGGCGAACCATTCGTCGGTGCCGCTGCCGGCGGTGAATGGCCGGGCCTATCCGATCACCGACCACACGCACGACGTCGTCGTCGTTGGCGCCGGCGGCGCAGGCCTGCGCGCCGTCGTCGGCTGCAGCCAGGCGGGCCTGCGCACGGCCTGCATAACGAAGGTCTTCCCGACCCGCTCGCACACGGTGGCCGCCCAGGGCGGCATCTCGGCCGCGCTCGGCAACATGTCGGCCGACGACTGGCGCTGGCACATGTACGACACTGTGAAGGGGTCGGACTGGCTCGGCGACCAGGACGCGATCGAATATCTCTGCCGCAACGCGCCGGCCGCGGTCTACGAGCTCGAGCATTGGGGCGTCCCCTTCAGCCGCACCGGCGAGGGAAAGATCTACCAGCGGCCGTTCGGCGGCATGACGACCGAGTACGGCAAGGGCACCGCGCAGCGCACCTGCGCCGCCGCCGACCGCACCGGCCACGCCATCCTGCACACGCTCTACGGCGCGGCGCTGCGCAACTCGGCCGAGTTCTTCATCGAGTACTTCGCCATCGACCTGATGATGGACGAGGACGGCCGCTGCCGCGGCGTCGTCGCCTTGAAGATGGACGACGGCACGCTGCACCGATTCCGCGCCCACAAGACGATTCTCGCCACCGGCGGCTACGGCCGCACCTACTTCTCCTGCACCTCCGCCCACACCTGCACCGGCGACGGCAACGCCATGGTGCTGCGCGCCGGCCTGCCGCTGCAGGACATGGAGTTCGTGCAGTTCCACCCGACCGGCATCTATGGCGCCGGCTGCCTGATCACCGAAGGCGCCCGCGGCGAGGGCGGCTATCTCGTCAACTCCGAGGGCGAGCGCTTCATGGAGCGCTATGCGCCCTCGGCAAAAGATCTCGCCTCGCGCGACGTCGTCTCGCGCGCGATGACGCTCGAGATCCGCGAGGGCCGCGGCGTCGGCAAGGACAAGGACCACATCTTCCTGCACCTCGATCACCTCGATCCGGCGATCCTGCACGAGCGCCTGCCCGGCATTTCGGAGAGCGCGAAGATCTTCGCCGGCGTCGACGTCACCCGCGAGCCGATCCCGGTGCTGCCGACGGTCCACTACAACATGGGCGGCACGCCGACGAACTATCACGGCGAGGTGCTGACCAAGCGGCACGGCAATCCCGACCACGTCATCCCCGGCCTTTTGGCCATCGGCGAGGCGGCCTGCGTCTCCGTGCACGGCGCCAACCGGCTCGGCTCCAACTCGCTGACCGACCTCGTCGTCTTCGGCCGCGCCGCCGCCGACCGGTGCGCGGACACCGTCGACAAGGGCGACAAGCATCAGGATCTCCCGCGCGATGCGAGCGACCTCGCCATCGGCCGGCTCGACCGCTTCCGGCACGCCAATGGCGGCACGCCGACGGCGGTGCTGCGCGATCGCATGCAGCGGGTGATGCAATCGAACTGCGCCGTGTTCCGCGACGGCGAGGTGCTGAACGAGGGCAAGAAGCTGATCGGCCAAGTCTGGGCCGGCACCGACGACATCCGCGTCACCGACCGCTCGCTGATCTGGAACAGCGATCTCATCGAGACGCTGGAATACGACAACCTCATCACCCAGGCGGTGGTGACGATGGTCTCGGCCGCCAACCGCACCGAGAGCCGCGGCGCCCATGCCCGCGAGGACTTCTCCGACCGCAACGACCGCGAATGGATGAAGCACACGCTCGCCTGGGTCGACCCGATTCGCCGCGAGGTTGTGATCGACTACCGGCCCGTGCATACATACACGCTCACCAACGAGATGCAGTATATCGAGCCGAAGGCGCGGGTGTATTAGGGCGAGGCAGCGGAGAGCCGAGATGGCGAGCTTGAAGCTCGACGACGTGAGTGCGGACGTGATCCGTCGGCTGGCGGAGCTGGCTCGTCGCAACCGTGTTTCCCTCGAAGAGCAAGCGAAGCGCGTATTGGAAGCTGGAACGCCTCCGGCGCCGCAGTTCGACCGCGCGACCGCCGCAAAGCGGATAGCGGCCATGACGCCCAGGGATGTCGAGCAAACCGACAGCGTGGTCTTGCTGAGGGAGGACAGGGCTCGATGACTCTCGTCATCGATGCCTCCGTCGCAGTGAAGTTCTTCTTCCCCGAGTCGGGACACGACCAGGCGACGGCGATCCTGGAATCCGCAGAACCGATCATTGCTCCGGATCTAATCATTCCCGAACTCCTCAACGTCTTATGGAAGAAGGGAGCAAGGGGAGAGGTCAGCCCGCATCAAACGAGCGAAATTGTCGCTGATCTGCCTATGACGTTTCCGACAATCATTCCGTCGGTCGACGTTGCCGGCGAAGCTCTCCTGTTGGCGGGCAGACTTCGTCATCCGGTGTACGATTGTCTGTATCTCGCGACCGCGCTCGCCTCGGGAGCAACCCTGGTTACGGCGGACGAATCCTTTGCCGACAAGGTCCGTGCAGCGGGATTGGGATCGGTTGTCCTCGACCTGAGCGATTGGTCGGAGGCCCGCGCTGATCCTCTCCTTCCTCGAACCGACCTCCGCGAGGAGGTGCAGCGATTGAGTTTGCTGGTCGAACGGACCTTCGAGGGCCTGTCTGAAAGCGCGCGAGGGTCGACCGATCCAGAAACCATTGCATTTATTTCAATGGAGGCTGTCGCCCCAGCGTTCGACTCGCCCGCCTACCGCCGCCTGACGCAACTCATCGACAGTCTGTCGGGTGAAGAAGTTGCCAGTCTCGTTGCGCTCGCTTGGCTCGGACGGCGAGAGGAGCACGACGATCTCCGCCTCCACGTAGAGCGCGCTCGGCTGATGCTGGGCAACGATCGTCGCCAGCGTACGACCTACGTCATCTCGATCTTGCCAACCGTCGCTGCCGGCTATGAGCGGTACAAGCGCCTCAGCGGCAGCGAAGCGACTCACTAAGAATCATCCAGGTTCGCCATGGTCCAGTTCAATCTCCCGAAAAACTCCCGCCCCAAGGAGGGCAAGGTCTGGCCGAAGCCGGAGGGCGCGACGCGGCTCACCGAGTTCCGCATCTATCGCTGGGACCCGGACGACGACGATAACCCGCGCATCGACACTTATTACGTCGACCAGGACGATTGCGGGCCCATGGTTCTGGACGCCCTCATCTGGATCAAGAACAAGATCGACCCGACGCTGACCTTCCGCAGGTCCTGCCGCGAGGGCATCTGCGGCTCCTGCTCGATGAACATCGACGGCCAGAACACGCTCGCCTGCACCTGCGGCACCGAGGACGTGACGAGCGAGGTGGTGAAAATCTACCCGCTGCCGCACATGCCGGTGATCAAGGATCTGGTCCCCGACCTTACGGCCTTCTACGCCCAGCACGCCTCGATCGAGCCCTGGCTGAAGACGACCACGCCGGCGCCCGAGAAGGAGTGGCGGCAGACGCGCGAGGAGCGGTCCAAGCTCGACGGCCTCTACGAGTGCATCCTGTGCGCCTGCTGCACCACCTCCTGCCCGAGCTACTGGTGGAACGGCGACCGCTATCTCGGCCCCGCCGCCCTCCTGCAGGCCGAGCGCTGGCTGGTCGACAGCCGCGACGAATCGACCGGCGAGCGGCTCGACGAGCTGGAGGACCCGTTCCGCCTCTTCCGCTGCCACACGATCCTCAACTGCTCGAAGGCCTGCCCGAAAGGGCTCAACCCGGCGAAATCGATCGCCGAGATCAAGAAGATGCTCGTCGCCCGCCAGGTGTGAGCGCGGCCGGGCTCATTGCGAGACTCCTCGTCATTGCGAGCGCAGCGAAGCAATCCAGCTTCTCTTGCAGCGCGCCGAACCTGGATTGCTTCGTCGCTCCGCTGCTGGAAGAAACGGAGTTAGCGATCGGTCTGCGAAAGGCCTGGGTCCCCTTCCCCGCGCTTCGCGCGGCCGGGGGCGCGCCCCGGGGGGTTGCGGGGTGGTGCGCGGGCGGCCCGGCGGG
>JAEZCD010000120.1 GCA_023430145.1 Pseudomonadota bacterium | reverse complement strand
CGGCGGCGACGAGCCGGGCGGCCCCGAGACGGGCGGCGGCGCCTACCGGCCCGACAGGGTGCTCGCCGCCGGCGAGCGGATTCATGGACCCGGCTGGACGCTCGAGGCGGTGCCGACGCCGGGCCATGCGCCCGAGCATCTCGCCTTCGCCCTGCCGCAGGCGAGCGCGCTGTTCTCGGGCGACCATGTGATGGCCTGGTCGACGAGCGTCGTCGTCCCGCCGCGGGGCTCGATGCGCGCCTACCGGCGGTCGCTGGCCGATCTGCTCGGCCGCGGCGAGGCGATCTATTTCCCCGGCCACGGGCCGCCAGTGCGCGACCCGCAGGCTTACCTCCGCCAGCTCATCGCCCATCGCGACGCCCGCGAGACGGCGATCCTGGAGCGCCTCGCCGCCGCCCCGCAGCGCATCCCCGACATCGTCGGCGCGCTCTATCCTGGGCTCGATCCGCGCCTCGTGCGCGGCGCCGGCATGTCGGTTCTGGCGCACCTCGTCGAGCTTACGGATCGCGGCAGAGTTCTCGCCGACCCGGCCGAGGAGCCGCTCGCGGCACTGTTCCGGATGGCCTAATAGATCGAGGCTCCGCGGGGCCGGCGCCGACCCGGGAGACGCCCTTGGGCCTCGACCTGCTCGTCCTTTATGGCTCCTACCGCTCCGACAGGGCCGGCATCCGGCTCGCCCGCTACGTCGTCGGCGGGCTGCGGGAGCGCGGTCACGCGCCGCAGTTGATCGATGCCAAGGAATGGGACCTGCCGATGCTGGACCGGATGTTCAAGGAGCATCCCCCCGGCGAGGCACCGGCCGCGATGGCGCGGCTCGCGGCGAGAATTCGCGCCGCGGACGGCTTCGTCTTCGTCACCGGCGAGTACAATTGGGGTGTCCAGCCCGGGCTCAAGAACCTGACGGACCATTTCCTCGAGGAGTGGTTCTGGCGCCCGGCCGCGATCGTCAGCTATTCCGCCGGCCGCATCGGCGGCGCCCGCGCCGCCCTCGCCTGGCACGGCACGCTGTCCGAGATGGGGATGGTGGTGATCTCCAGCACCATCGCGGTCGGCCGGGTCACCGCCGCCCTCGATGCCGAGGGCGCCCCACGCGGGGAAGGCGGAAAGGCGCTCGCGGCGAGCTTCCCGCGCTTTGCCGCGGACCTCGAATGGTGGGCGGAGGCGGCGAAAAGGCAGCGCGCCGAGAGATCGCCGCCCAGGCCGGGCCGGTGGCGGCGCCGAACCCGACGCTCGCGCCGCCCCTACCCGGCTCCGCCCTCTCCCGCCCCCTCGGCCGCCGCGCTGCGGCCGCCGCGGGCGGAGATCATGTAGCCGACGCCGCGCACGGTCTCGATCACCGATGGTTCGTCGGCCCCGTCGTCGAGCTTCCTGCGCAGATAGCGGACATAGACGTCGATGATCTTGGTCCCCGGATCGAAGCCGTACTCCCAGACGCTGTTGAGCAGCCGCTGCCGGCTGACGACCTGCTCGGCATTGGCCATCAGGTAGCGCAGCAGCTCGAACTCGCGCACCGTCAGCGCGATGTCGCGGCCGTCCTTCGTCACCCGGCGCGATGCCGGGTCGAGCGTCAGCGACCCGACGCGCAGCACGGCGGCGTCCGCGCCGTCGGCCCCGGGCCGGCGCCGCCGCAGGGCGATGATCCTCGCGATCAGCTCGTCGAAGGCGAAGGGCTTGGTCAGATAGTCGTCGGCGCCGCCCTTGAGGCCCTCGACCTTGTCCTGGATGGTGGCCTTGGCGGTCAGCATCAGGATCAGCACGGGGCGCCGCTCCTCGCGCACGATCCGGCAGATCTCGAGGCCGCTGAGATAGGGCAGCATGACGTCCAGGATGACGAGGTCGAAGCTGTCGTTGCGGATGCGCTCGAGACCGTCGCGGCCGTCCTCCTCGAGCGTCACCTGGTACCCTTCCGCGGCGAGCCCGCGGCCGAGAAAGGCCGATATCCGCCGGTCGTCTTCGATGACGAGAACCTTCATGGCGCCGCGACCTCCGCCTCCGATCGGGCGAGCGGGATGCCGATGTTCAGCACCGCGCCGCCACCCGGCCGGTTGTCGAGCGCGATCGTGCCCCCGTGCCGCTCGACGATCTCCTTGGCGATCGACAAGCCGATGCCGATGCCGCCGCCGGGCCGGGACGCTTCCGCGCTTCCCCGGAAGAAACGCTCGAAGACATGCGGGCGGTCCGTCTCGGGCACACCCTCGCCTTCGTCGGCGATGCTGATCGTCACGCGGCCGTCGGCCGCGAAGGTCGCCACACGCACCCTGCCGCCGGCCGGCGAATGCTTGACCGCATTGTCGAGGCCGATGACGAGCGCCTGCTTGAGCCGCCGCAGGTCGGCGAGGATCCGCACGCCTCCGTCGGCGAGATCGGCATGGATGGAGACGTCGTGCGCGGCCGCCAGCACTTCGCCCTCGCGCACCGCTGCCGTGACGACGTCGCAGGCGCGCGTGCGCACCGGCTCGAAAGCCTGATCGTCCGCCTCCGACCGGGCGAAGGCCAGCAGGTCCTCGAGCAGGCGCCCGAGCTCGGCCGCCTGGCCCTGGATGCGGCGCAGCGCCTCGAGGCGCTCGCTCGGGCTGCCGGCGCGCAGTGCGACATCGGCCTCGCCGCGCATCACGGTGAGCGGCGTGCGCAGCTCATGGCTGACGTCGGCGAGGAACTGCGCGCGCCGGCTGTCGAGGTCGCGCAGGCGGTCATTGGCCTCACGCAGCTCGCGCGTTCGCGCCTCGACCTCCGAGCCGAGAAGCTGCTGCGCCCGCACGAGGCCCATGCGCTGCTCCTCGATCGCGGCAGCCATGTCGTTGAAGGTGCGCGAGAGGGACGCGAACTCGTCGTTGCCGCGAACGACGATCCGGTGGTCGAGCCGTCCCTCGGCGAGCTCGCGCGCACCGGTCGAAAGGACCTTCACGGGCCGCACGATGGCGCGGTTGAGGACGACCCCGAGTGCGGCCCCGCAGGCGAGCGCGAGCAGAGCGAGCGCGATGGCGCGGAGCAGGAGCGTGTCGAGCTGCTGCCGGACGGCGGTCAGCTCGCCGGCGACGTCGTCGCGCTCGCCCTGCAGGGAGCTGGCGACCAGCCGCTCGAACTCGAACGACAGGCGATGCTCGACATCGCGGCGGAAGATCTCCTGCGCCTCCTGCTCGTCCCCCGCGCGCTGCAGCTCGATGACCCGCGTGGCCGCCTGATCGATCGACCGGAACAGCTCCGTCAGCTGGCTCGTCGATTCGATGTCGGGGAGCTCGCGCTGCACCTCGTCGAGGTCGCGGAGCGTCGACACCTCCTCGCGCGTCGCAGCCGCAAGCCGGTCGAGCGCGCCCTCCATCGCCTTCCGCGTGGCGACGAACGCGTCCATGTGCTGCGGTCCGAGCCGCACCACCTCGCTCATCTTGTCGGCGTAGTCGTTGGATCGGCTGTCGAGATCGGCGATGGCCTCGAAGCGACGATGAACCCCGTCGATGCGCTTGGCGAGCGCGCCGGCCGTATGCAGCCCGACCACCATGACGCCGATCATCGATGCGATGAAGGCGAGCGTCACGGCCTCGAGCAGGATGATACGCCAACGAACAGTCATGCCCGGTTGATAGTCGAGATTGCGCTGCGCCGACAGTGGTCGTGAGAACGCCGCCAGTGTTCCGACGGCCGTACCGCAAATCCGCCGTCGAAGCACCCCGGGGTTTCTCTCCGATTTCTAACCATCCTCTCAATCACCACCAATGCTCGGGGGCCTACTCCTCGTCTCGCGAGTCTCGTCGAGTTCGCCGAACGCCGGGAGCAGCGGGGGAGGCTTCGGCGATCGTCCGACGCTGTCTCGAGCGTCCGGGAAGCTCCTCCTCCGTGATGGCGGCCGCGCCGCGGCCGTTCATGCGCGTGGTGAGTTGCCCTTTCGATGCTCGTCGTCCCGTCATCCCCTGCCGCCGACGCGACCGAGACCGAGGCGGTTCCGCAAACGATCTTCGAGGACGACGGGCTCCGCATCGCCGGGCTGGGCGGCGGGACGAGGACGCTGTTCGTCGCCTTCACCGGCATCGGCCATCGCCTCGGGGCGCTGCAGCGCGAGGAGTTCGTCCGCGTCGCGCATGCCGGCGGCGAGAACTCGGTCCTGTTCGTCCAGGACAAGACCCGCAGCTGGTACAACGAGCCGAGCTTCGCAGCGAAGCTCGAGGCGATCGTCGCCGAGTGGTCGCCGCGATGCGGCCGGCTCGTCACCATCGGCAACAGCATGGGCGGCTTCGGGGCGATCGTGTTCGCCCGGCTGCTGCGCGCGCAGACGGCGATCGCCTTCGCGCCGCAGTTCTCCGTCTGCCCCGAAGTGATCCCGCAGGAGACCCGCTGGCGCGAGTTCACCTCGAGGATCGCGGCGTTCCGCTACCCGAGCGCGGCCGAGCACATGACGGGCGACTGCGCCTACTATTTGTTCCAGGGCGACGGCGGCAAGGACTGGTACCAGATCGGCGGCTTCCCAATCGGGCCGAACGTCTTCCAATTCGTCGTCCCCGGCGGCCCGCACAATCTCGCCTCCGTCCTCAAGGCGCGCGGCGAGCTCTCGGTGATCGTCGATGCCTGCGCGGATGGCGATATCGGGACGCTGAACGCCATCATGGCGGGATGCGGTGCCGTCCGCCGGTCGCCCGAGGACGACCCCTACGATCCGAAGCGGGCATCCACCCGGAAACGGGCGGAGGCGCCCGGCGAGCAAGCCCGCGCGGCGCCGGAGGCCACCATCGGTCCCCTGTCGGAGGAAGAGGCGCGCCGGCACCATCGGATCCACCGCGAGCAGGAGCGGCGCGAGCAGAAGAAGGCGACGAGGCTCGAGCGCAAGGGCGGGCCGAGGCGGTCCTGGAAGCGGAGGGGCCTGCTGCTGCTCGGCGGGCTCTGGCGCCGGGCGAGGGGATTCCTCGGCCGCCCGACCTGACGCCGCACCCCCGCGGTCCCGGCCGGCGCCCGGTCGAGCCGGGCTGACGCGAATGGCAAGGAAGGAGATCCCGGCCGGCGGCGCGGGCGGCCGGATCGTCCGGCTCGTCCGCTGACCGCAGCGAGCCGGCTCCGAAACACGAACGGGGCGGCCCGAGCCGCCCCGCAGTCGTTGGGCCTCGTCGCGCTACCGGTTGAGATCCCGGTCGGCGTGGTCGCGCAGGAACAGCGCGCCGACGACCACGCTCATCACGGCGATGACGATCGGGTACCAGAGGCCGGCATAGATGTCGCCGGTCGCCGCCACGATCGCGGTGGCGAGCAGCGGCAGCATGCCGCCGAACCAGCCGTTGCCGATATGGTACGGCAGCGACATCGAGGTGTAGCGGATCTTGGTCGGGAACAGCTCGACCAGGAAGGCGGCGATCGGCCCGTACACCATCGTCACGTAGATCAGCATGATCCAGAGGATCAGAAGCGTCATCGGCCAGTTGATCTTGGCCGGGTCGGCCTTGGCCGGGTAGCCGGCCTCGGTGAGCGCCTTGTTCCAGTTCGCCTGGTTCCAGCCGTCCACCGTCGTCGAGCCGACCTGGATCGAGGGCGGCTGGCCGGGCCGGTCGACCGTCTCGAACGACAGGCCGAGCTTGGTCAGGTAGTCCTTCGCGCGGTCGCAGTCCGTGAAAGTCGACCACGGGCCGACGAAGATGTGGAAGTTGCACTGCGCCGGATCGGCCGAGACGGTGATCTTCGTCTTCTGCTGGAAGGCCGCCAGGTCGGGGTTGACGTACTGCGTCAGCATGCCGAACAGCGGGAAGTAGGTGATCGCCGCGATCAGGCAGCCGGCAAGAATGATCTTCAGCCGGCCGATGCGGTCCGACAGCCAGCCGAAGAAGATGAAGAACGGCGTGCCGAGCAGCAGCGACAGGGCGATCAGGATGTAGGCCGTCTGGCCGTCCACCTTCAGCGTGATGGTCAGGAAGAACAGGGCGTAGAACTGGCCCGTGTACCAGACGACGCCCTGGCCGGCCGTGGCGCCGAGCAGCGCCAGCAGCACATACTTGTTGTTCGGGTAGCGCAGGAAGCTGTCGGTCAGCGGCTGCGTCGAGCCCTTGCCCTCCTCCTTCATGCGCAGGAAGACCGGGCTCTCGTTCAGCTTCAGCCGGATGTAGACCGAGAAGATCAGCAGGATCAGCGAGACGAGGAACGGGATACGCCAGCCCCAGCTCGCGAACGTCGCCGCATCCATGACGCCGCCGAACCGGCAGATACCGATGACCAGCAGCGACAGGAAGAAGCCGAGCGTCGCGGTGGTCTGGATCCAGCTCGTGGTGAAGCCGCGCTCGGTCGGCCGCGAGTGCTCGGCGACATAGGTCGCCGCGCCGCCATACTCGCCGCCGAGGGCGAGGCCCTGCAGGAGGCGCAGCGTGACGAGCAGCACCGGCGCCAGCCAGCCGATCGTGGCGAAGGTCGGCAGGAGGCCGACCGCGAAGGTCGAGAAGCCCATCACGAGGATGGTGACGAGGAAGGTGTACTTGCGGCCGACGAGGTCACCGATGCGGCCGAAGAAGATGGCGCCGAACGGCCGCACGAGGAAGCCGGCGGCATAGGTGGCGAAGGCCGACAGCAGGGCAGCGGTGTCGTTGCCGGGCGGGAAGAACAGCGCCGCGAAGAAGGGCGCCAGCGTCGCATAGAGGTAGAAGTCGTACCATTCGAAGACGGTACCGAGCGAGGAGGCGAAGATGACGCGCTTCTCTTCGCCTGTCATTCCCTTCGTGGCCGCCGGTGGAGCGCGGCCGAAGGTATCGGTCGTAGCCATGCGTTCTCTCCCTGTGTGCCGACGGACGCTGCAGCCCGCCCCCCGCGGCGCGACCTTTTGGGCGCACCACACCGCTCGGCGCGGTTGATCCCGCGCACGCTGCTTTCACACCTACCCTCGTAGCCAGGTGCCGGCCCGAAGGTTAGACGCCCAGTCTTGGGATGAACATCTCCACCTTCGTCGAATATCGCCCCGCCGCTACGCTGTAGATCGCAGCTTTGCACAGGCGTACCACCCCCCTACAATAGTCGAAGACTCGCGAAGCGATGCCGGTTGCGGCCGATTCTCGGATCGCCGGGCGGGCGGCCTTGTACGGTCGAGCTTTGATTGCAGAAGCGCACCCCCCTACTATAGTAGAAGACTACAAGGCCGATGCCCGTTGTCGGCGATTCGCAGGAAACCACCGTGCCGACCTTCCGCCCCGACGCGACCAGCGAGCTGTCCTTCCGTCTCGGCCCTTCGCCCTTCGGGATCGGCGTCTTCGCGCTGCACGCGATCGCCGCCGGCACGCCGCTGAAGCTCTGCGGCGACGACGAGGCCGAGATTTCGCACCCGGTGCCGATCGCGGAGGTGCCTGAGGCGCTGCTGAAGTACTGCATCCCGGTGTCGGCGACCGAGGTGATCCGGCCGAACGACTTCGACCGCATGGAGCTGATCTGGTACGTGAACCACTCCTTCGCGCCGAATGCGGGCCACGAAGGCTTCCGCTACCGGGCGCTGCGCGACATCGCGGCAGGCGAGGAGATCACGATCGACTACAACACGCTCGGCATCCCGCAGGAGCTCGCCGAGGACTATTTTCGGAAGGATTGAGGGGCGGCTGCTGGCGGGAGCGCGGGCGTGCCGGTCTGCGCGTCGAGAGGGGGGTTGGCGGCGGAGGCGCCCGTCGAGCTGCCACCGGTCGGCGATATGACCGGGTCGCTCCTTCCCGCGCCGGGAACTGCGCGTGTCTCAATGAGCAGTGGAGAGATCGCAAATGCCCGCGGATTCGGAGCACGAACAGCTGCGCCGCTGGCGCAGGCTCGCCATCGCCACCTGGGCCGGCATGGCGACGCTCGCCGTCGCCGCCTTCGCGGCAATGTTCGTGATGGCGGCGACCGACCCCACGGAGAACATCGCGCTGAGCCGCAACGAGGTGGTGGGCGCGCCTTCGGGCGAGCGCACCTGGCGCGGCACCTTCTGGAACCATTCGGACAGCCTCTACACGGATCTCGATGCGGTGGTCCTGTTCCTCGATGCGGACGGCAAGCCCGTGGGCCAGGCGCGTGCCGAAGCCGACCGTCTCGATCCCGGCGAGACGGTCCATGCAGAGGCGCCGCTGCCGGCCGAGGCGGCGCGCATGCAGATCTATCAGCTGCGCTGGACGAGAGAGGGCACCCATCGGGCCGTGCTCGGGCCCTACCACGCCTGGCCCTTCGGCTACGTCATGGATACGGAATGCGGCGCGCTGCGACTGACGATCGGATCATGCACGCCGCAACGCGAGCGCAGCTGAGCCACCGACGCGGCGATTTCGGCGCGCGGCGGACCTGCAGGCCAAGACACGGCCGCCGGGCCGGCTTGTTTTTCCGGCGCGCATCCCCAGATCAGAGGAGCCGGTGTGCGCAGGTCCCGGCCAATCAACACCGAAAAACTCGGCCTGCCATGGGAAATGAACTTAAATTGGAACTCGGTAATGTGCGTAACCTCGATGCCGTGCGCGGCATCGGCTTCATCGAGCCGGAAGACGGTCCGGCTCTTCCCTTCTACCTCCGCGAGCTCGCCCGCCCCGCCGCCGTCCGGCCGGGCCACCTGGTGATGTTCGAGACCTCGCTCGGCGAGCGCGGCCGCATGGCGACCCGCGTCAAGGCGCTGTAACGCCCAATCGCCGCTGCTTGCCGCCGAGGCGGCAGAAGGCGAGCCCTCCCGGATCGGAGGCTCGCCCTACTCCTTCCTATCGTACGGATTGTCCGGCTCGCGGAACGTCAGCCTGATCGGCGTGCCGGGCAGGTCGAAGGTCTCGCGCAGGCCGTTGGTGAGATAGCGGACATAGGCGTCCGGCAGGGCGTCGGTGCGCGTGCCGAAGACGACGAACTGCGGGGGTCGCGCCTTGGGCTGCGTCGCATAGCGCAGCTTCACGCGCCGTCCCGAGACGGCCGGCGGCGGGTGCGCGGCGAGCGCGCCGGCGAGCCAGCGGTTCAGCGAGGCGGTCGAGACGCGACGGTTCCAGACCGCGTGCGCGGCCACCACCGCCTCCAGCAGCTTCTCGATGCCCTGTCCGGTGAGGCCCGACACCGGCACCAGCGCGACGCCGCGCAGTTGCGGCAGGAGGCGCTCGGCCGCCTCGCGATGCGCCTTCAGGGTCGCGCTGCGGTCCTCGACGAGATCCCATTTCGACAGCGCCAGCACCACCGCCCGTCCCTCGCGGGCGACGAGGTCGGCGATCTGCAGATCCTGCTTCTCGAACGGCACGCTCGCGTCCATCAGCACGATCACCACCTCGGCGAAGCGGATCGAGCGCAGCGCGTCGGCCACCGACAGTTTCTCGAGCTTGTCCTGCACCCGCGCCTTGCGGCGCAGGCCGGCGGTGTCGACGAGGCGCAGCGCGCGGCCGCGCCAGGTCCAGTCGACGGCGATCGAGTCGCGGGTGATGCCGGCCTCGGGGCCGGTGAGCATGCGGTCGTCGCCGATCAGCCGGTTGACGAGCGTCGACTTGCCGGCGTTCGGGCGGCCGACGACGGCGATCGTCAGCGGGCCGACGGGACGCTCGCCGTCCCCGCCCTCGGGCTCCTCCTCGTCCGGCACCAGCGCCGACAGCGCCTCGACGAGGTCGGCGAGGCCCTCGCCGTGCTCGGCCGAGATCGGCACCGGGTCGCCGAGGCCGATCCGGAACGCGTCCCAGGCGCCGGCCTCCGCGCCGCGGCCCTCGCTCTTGTTGGCGACCAGCACCACCGGCTTGCCGGAGCGGCGCGCCATCTCGGCGAAATGCTCGTCCTCGGGCGTGATCCCGGCCCGCGCGTCGACGAGGAACAGGAGCGCGTCGGCCTCGGCGATCGCGGCTTCCGTCTGCGAGCGCATGCGGCCGGCGAGCGTCTCCTCGCCGGCGTTCTCGAGGCCGGCGGTGTCGACGACCTGAAACTTCAGATGGCCGAGCCGGGCGGCGCCCTCGCGGCGGTCGCGCGTCACGCCCGGCGTGTCGTCGACGAGCGCCAGCCGCTTGCCGACGAGGCGGTTGAACAGCGTCGACTTGCCGACGTTCGGCCGGCCGATGATGGCGACGACGGCCATGCCCCGCCTACTGCAAGGCGGTCAGCGTGCCCCCGCCGGACAGCACGATGAGGCTGCCGGAGGCGACGATCGGCGGCACGAAGACGGGCTCGCCGACGCTGCGCTCCGACACGACCTGGCCCGTCGCGGCGCTGACGGCGACGAGCCGGCCCTGGTTGGAGCCGGCCCACAGATTGCCGCCGGCGAGCGTCGGGCCGGCCCACTTCTCCCCCTCCTGCGAGGGCAGCTGCACCGACCACGCCACCTTGCCGGTGGCCTTGTCGAGCGCCACGAGCGTGTTCGCCAGCGTCACCACGAACACGCCGTTGCCGCCGACGGCCGGCGTGTGGGCGCTCGCGAGGCGCTGTTCCCAGATGATGTCGCCGCTGGCCTCGCGCATCGCCGCGAGGCGTCCGGACACGCCCATCGCATAGACGACGCCGCCGGAGACGACCGGGCGCGCCGTCACGTCGGCGAGGCCGGAGACGGCGGCATAGCGCGCGCCGCGGGCGAGCGTTCCCTGCCAGACGACGGTGCCCTTGCCGGCGTCGAGGGCGATCACCTCGCCGGCCGAGGACGGGACGATGACGCGGTTGCCGGACACCGCCGGGCTCGCCGAGGAGATGAGGCCGACGCTCTCCGGGATGCCGGCATAGGTCCACAGCGTCGAGCCGTCGGCGAGGCTGAGCGCATAGACATTGTTGCGGGTGGAGACGAAGTACACCTTGCCGCCGACGATCGTCGGCGCGCCGCGCGCCGGCTCGGGAAGGTTGACGAGCCACAGCCGGCCGCCCTTCTCGGCCGAGAACGCGGCCGCCGTGCGGAACCCCGTGACGGCCACGACGCGGCCGTCGCCGGCCGCGATGCCGCCGCCGGCGGCGAAGTCGTCGTTCGATCCGTCGGGCTGCGCGGAGGCGACCCAGGCGCGGCCGCCGGAGGCGAGCGAGTAGGCGG
>JAEZCD010000034.1 GCA_023430145.1 Pseudomonadota bacterium | reverse complement strand
GCGCGGACCGGGTCCGGCCGCCGTTGGCGCGCAAAGCCCGAGGTGGAACGGACCGACGTCATTTGAAGCCGGTCGCGCCCTCCTGGATCTTCTGCATCACCTGGTCGAGGTTGAAGCTCGCCGGCTTCTGCCGCGGCGGGAATTCCCTGAAGCTCGCCAGCCAGTTGCCGATGAACGCCTGAGCCGGCACCAGGAGGTAGAGGCGCTCGATCCGCCAGGCGTCGTAGCCGATCGACTCGTCGTTGGCGCGCTCGAAGGGATCCGTCCGAAGGTCGTAGATGGCCGGCAGCCGGAGATCGACGAAGGGCTGCTCCCAGACGCCGAGGCGGTGACTGTTCTGCTCGGAGAAGACGAGCTTCCAGCGGTTGTAGCGGAGCGAGACCAGCTTGCCGTCGTCGTTCCAGTAGAGGAATTCGCGGCGCGGCGACGCGTTCGCCTGCCCCCTGAAGTACGGGGCGAGGTCGTAGCCGTCGAGGTGCACCTTGTAGGCCGTGCCGCCGGCCGGGTATCCGCCGAGCAGCTTCTCCTTCACGTCGGGCACCCCGGCCGCCGCGAGCAGCGTCGGCAGCATATCCTCGTGCGCGAAGATGCCGTTGTCCACCGTCCCTGGCTTGACCGTTCCCGGCCAGCGGATCATCGCCGGCACCCGATAGCCGCCTTCCCAATTAGTGCCCTTCTCGCCGCGGAAGGGCGTCGTGCCGCCGTCCGGCCAGGTGAAGGTCTCCGCCCCGTTGTCGGTTGAGTACATGACGATCGTGTTGGAGGCGATGCCGAGCTCGTCGAGCTTGTCGAGCAGCCTGCCGACATGAGCATCGTGCTCGACCATGCCGTCCGGATATACGCCGAGGCCGGTCTTTTCCTTGGACCCCTCCTTGAGGTGCGTCCAGATGTGCATGCGGGTCGCGTTCCACCAGACGAAGAACGGCTTTCTTGCGGTATGCGCGTCCTGCATGAAGCGCAGCGCCGACTCGGTGATCTCGTCGTCCACCGTCTCCATGCGCTTCTTCGTCAGCGCGCCGGTGTCCTCGATCCGCTGCGTTCCGTCGGCGTTGGCGTAGGAATGGATAACGCCGCGGGGCCCGAAGCGCTGCTTGAACGCCGGATCCTTCGGGTAGTCGACGCTCTCCGGCTCTTCCTCCGCGTTGAGATGATAGAGGTTGCCGAAGAACTCGTCGAAGCCGTGCGCCGTCGGCAGATGCTCGTCCCGATCGCCGAGATGGTTCTTGCCGAACTGCCCGGTGACGTAGCCGAGCGGCTTCAGCAGCCGGGCGATCGTCGGATCCTCCTTCTTCAGGCCGAGGTCGGCGCCCGGCAGGCCGACCTTGGTGAGCCCGGTGCGGATCGGCGACTGGCCGGTGATGAAGGCGGCGCGACCGGCCGTGCAGCTCTGCTGGCCGTACCAGTCGGTGAAGAGGGCGCCCTCGCGGGCGATGCGGTCGATGTTCGGCGTCCGGTACCCCATCACGCCCATGTTGTAGGCGCTGATGTTATACCAGCCGATATCGTCGCCCCAGATGACGAGGATGTTCGGCATCGTCTGCTGGGCGGCCGCCGGGGCCGCCGCGGGCAGCGCTGCGGCGACCAGGGCGGCGGCGCCGAGCATGCCGCGGCAGAGACGCGAGAGCGGAGCCGGGAGCCTCGAGGAACCGGCCGGATCGGAGTCGCTTCGAATCGTAGCGCTCATGGGGTTCACCGTTGAATGGGGTGTCGAACAGTCGAAGGGGCCTAAGCGCGGACGAAGCGGGGTCGTCGGCCTCTTCGACTCCGCTCCCCGTGAGGCCCCGGTCGAGCAGGCAGCCGGTCCGGGCTGCCTGTCGTTCCGCGGGCTTGCTGGCCGGCAGCGCCTACTGCCGCGCCCGGTAAGTGCCGTAGATCATCTCCCGTTCCGCCGGCGTCAGCTCCTCCGGGCCGAGCTTCACCGTCAGCTTGTCGATCTTGCCGGTGAAGCGGAACGGCACCTGGTAGTCCTTGCCGTCCACCGCTGTGCCGGTGTCGACGCCGACGTTGAAGGTCTCGACCCAGCCGATGCCGACCGGCAGGCTCTTCGGCATCTCCCTCGTGTCGACGGCGACCCCGTCCACCTTCAGCGTGCCGGTGCCGCCCTTGCCGAGGCCCGGGCCGCCATACTTCCAGTCGAACTCGAGCGTGTGCTTGCCGGGGCCGAGCGCTTCCTTGCCCTGCCACTTCACCGTCGCCGCCTGGATCAGGTTCCAGGTGAAGGTCGGCACGCCCTTCACGAGGTAGAAGCCGTAGCCGGAGAAGCGGCCGCCGTCGGTGACGAGCATGCCCTCCGCGCCGCCCACCGGGACCTCGACCTCGGCGGTGATCGTGTAGGACTTGTTGAGAACGTTCGGCGCCCCGGCGACGCCGGGGAACGGGACGTTCGTCAACTCACCCGCATAGGTGAACACCGTCCGCCCGCCGACATAGCTCGGCTTCGTTCCCATGAACCGGGGAAGCGTCCGGTCATCGAGCGGGAAGACGTTGTACTTCTCGGCCTGCATCGTGAAGAGCTGCTGCAGGTCGCGCAGCTTCGTCGGCATCTGGCCGGCGAGATCCTTCGACTGGGTCCAGTCGTCGGCGAGATTGTAGAGCTGCCACTTGAAGGCGTTCATGACGTCGGTCGGCGGCGGTGCCAGCGACAGGTCCCACGGCGCGACGAGAGGAGGCGCCGAGGCGATCCAGTCGTCGTGGTAGATAGCGCGGGAGCCGAACATCTCGAAATACTGCGTCGTCCGCTGGCCCGGCGCGGCGGCGTCGTCCCAGGTGTAGGCCATGCTGACGCCTTCGATCGGTCGCTGCGCGATGCCGTTGACCATGACCGGCTCGGGAAGGCCGGCGGCCTCGAGGAGCGTCGGCACGACGTCGATGACATGGTGGAACTGGTGGCGGATGCCGCCCTTGTCCTTGATGCGCGCCGGCCAGGACATGGCCATGCCGTTGCGCGTGCCGCCGAAGTGCGAGGCGACCTCCTTGGTCCACTGGTACGGGGTGTCCCATGCCCACGCCCAGGGCACCGCATAATGCGGATAGGTCTGGTCGGTTCCCCAGAGGTCGTAGAACTTCATGTTCTCTTCGACCGTCGGATGGATACCGTTGAGGATGGCGAACTCGCTGTAGAGTCCGTTGAGCGTGCCCTCGGGGCTCGCGCCGTTGTCGCCGCTGACGTAGACGATCAGCGTGTTGTCGAGCTTGCCGGCATCCTCGATCGCCTGGATCACGCGGCCGATCTCATGGTCGGTGTAGGCCAGATAGGCCGCGTAGACATCGGCCTGGCGGATGTAGAGCTTCTTCGCCTCGTCCGGGATCGTGTCCCATTCCGGCAGGTCTTTCGGCCATGCCGAGAGCTCGGCGCTCTGCGGGACGATGCCGAGCCGCTTCTGGTTGGCGAAGATCGTCTCGCGGAGCTTGTTCCAGCCGCCGTCGAACAGGTGCATGGCGCTGATCCTGTCCACCCACTCCTTCGTCGGGTGATGCGGCGCGTGCGTGCCGCCGGGCGCGTAGTAGATCATGAACGGCCGGTCGGGCTGGACCTCGTTCATCATGCGAATGCGTCCGACCGCCTCGTCCGCCATGGCGGTGATCAGGTTCCAGCCGGGCTTGCCGAGATAGGGCTCGATCGGTGTCGTGTTGCGGAACAGGTTGTTCGGCTGCCACTGGCTCGTGTCGTCGCCGATGAAGCCGTAATAGTAGTCGAAGCCCTTGACCGGTCCGGTCGGCCAGTCGGTGAAGGGGCCGGCTTGGCTCGCCACCCATTGCGGCGTGTTGTGGTCCTTTGGAGTTGACCCGGTTCGGTGGACGGTTTGCGGCTTAGGTCGGCACGGCCGGCGGGCGGCTCCTGCTTTCGTATTCGATCGGCGAGAGATAGCCTAGCGCGGAGTGCCGTCGCGAGGGGTTGTAGA
>JAEZCD010000303.1 GCA_023430145.1 Pseudomonadota bacterium | reverse complement strand
CTGCGGCTCCTGCACCGATTGCTCGAGGCGGTCGGCCAGCCGGCCTGGATCCGCGGCGGCGACGGCCGCCTCGCCTGGGCCAACAGCGCCTATGCCGCCGCCGTCGAGGCGCCGGACGGCGCCTGCGCGGTCGAGCGGGGCCTCGAGTTCCTCGACCGCTCGCTGCGCGACGAGGTGGTACGCGCCCGCCTCAAGGGCGAGGTGTTCCGCCGCCGCCTGCCGGCCGTGGTGGCCGGGACGCGGCGCCTGTTCGACGTCGTCGACGTGCCGGCGAGCGAGGGCAGCGCCGGCCTCGCGCTCGACGTCTCCGACCTCGAGGCGGTGCGGGCGGAGATGTCCCGGCACATCGACGCGCACCGCCGCACCCTCGACGAGATCGCCACCGCGGTCGCCATCTTCCGGGCCGACGGCACCCTCGTCTTCCACAACCAGGCCTACCGGCAGCTGTTCCAGCTCGATGCCGCCTTCCTCGACCAGGCGCCGACCGACAGCGCCGTGCTCGAGCGCCTGCGGGCGATCCGCCGGCT
Source organism: Pseudomonadota bacterium (assembly GCA_023430145.1). Classification (GTDB taxonomy): domain Bacteria; phylum Pseudomonadota; class Alphaproteobacteria; order Rhizobiales; family Methylopilaceae; genus JAEZCD01. The sequence continues at coordinate 10,718 of JAEZCD010000303.1, read as the reverse complement.
GCCCGAGCAGTCCGACTTCCGGCAGTGGAAGGAGAGCCTGCACGAGGTGTACCGGGCGCTCGAGCCGAAGGAGCACTGGTGGCACCTGCCGGACGGCAAGACGATCCGCGTCTTCGCCAGCCCCAATCCGGAGGGCGGCGTCACCTATCTGTTCGACGACGTGACCGAGCGGCTCGATCTCGAGTCGCGCTACAACGCGCTCACCCGCGTCCAGTCCGAGACGCTCGACCACCTCGTCGAGGCGGTGGCCGTGTTCGGCTCGGACGGCACGCTGAGGCTCTTCAACCCGGCCTTCCAGAAGCTGTGGAAGCTGCCGCCCGCCGAGCTCGCGGGCCGGCCGCACGCCGCGCGCGTCATCGAGCTCGCCCGGCCGCTGCATGACGAGGCGGGCTTCTGGGACGCCTTCAAGGCCAGCATCACCGCGCTCGCCGAGCAGCGCACGCCGCTCGATTCGCGCATCGAGCGGCGCGACGGCAGCACGCTCGACGTCGCCACGGTGCCGCTGCCGGACGGGGCGACGCTGGCGACCTTCACCGACGTCACGGCCGGCGTGGCGATCGAGCGCGCCCTGCGCGAGCGCAACGACGCGCTCGAGGCCGCCGGCCAGCTGAAGAACGACTTCGTCAAGCACATGTCCTACGAGCTGCGCTCGCCGCTGACCAACATCATCGGCTTCACGCAGCTGCTCGCCGAGGAGCATGTCGGCCCGCTCACCGAGCGGCAGCGCGAATATGCCGGCCACGTGCTCGCCTCGAGCGCGGCGCTGCTCGCCATCGTCGACGACATTCTCGACCTGGCGACGATCGATGCCGGCATCATGGAGCTGTCTTTGGGCGAGGTGCCGATTCGTGCGACCATGCAGGCCGCCGCCGAGGGCGTACGCGACCGGCTGGCCGAGGGCGACATCGCGCTCGACATTCGCGCCGCGGACGATATCGGCTCCTTCGTCGCCGACGAGAAAAGGGTGCGTCAGATCCTGTTCAACCTGTTGTCGAACGCGATCGGCTTCTCGCCTCCGGGCGGCCGCATCGTCATGTCGGCGGAGCGTACCCCGTCCGAGGTCGCCTTCACGGTCGCCGACGAGGGTGCCGGCATCCCGCCCGAGCTCGTCGACCGCGTCTTCGACCGCTTCGAGAGCCACGTGTCGGGCGCGCGCCACCGCGGCGTCGGGCTCGGCCTGTCGATCGTCCGCTCCTTCGTCGAGCTGCACGGCGGCTCGGTGGCGCTCGAGACCGATGTCGGCCGCGGCACCCGCGTCACCTGCCGCTTCCCGGCCCGCCGGGACAGCATTCGTGCGGCCGCCTGAGGGACGAGCCCGGATGGCCGAGCCGCGCACCGAGGTCTGGTCGCTCGATCTTCCGGACGAGCACGCCACCGTGCGGCTCGCCCGCGACATCGCCCACGTCGTGCGGCCGGGCGACCTCGTCACCCTCTCGGGCGGTCTCGGCGCCGGCAAGACGACGCTGGCGCGGGCGATCATCCGCCGCCTCTCGGCCGACGAGACGCTCGAGGTGCCGAGCCCGACCTTCACGCTCCTGCAGTCCTATCCGACGCAGCGCGGCGTCGTCGCGCATGCCGACCTCTACCGGATCGGCGACGTCGCCGAGCTCGAGGAGCTCGGCTGGGACGAGGCCGGCGAAGGCGCCATCGTGCTCGTCGAGTGGCCGGAGCGCACCGGCGGCATGCTGCCGCCGAACCGGCTCGACGTGGCGCTCGACATGCTCCCCGAGTTCGGGCCGAACGCGCGGCGGGCGACCGTCACCGGCGTCGGCGCCTTCGCGGAGCGGCTCGCGCGGCTGCGCGACGGGCGCTACTTCCTCGAGTCGGCCGGCTGGGGCGAGGCGACCCGCATCCACCTGCAGGGCGACGCCTCGACGCGCGTCTACGAGCGGCTGGTCCGCCCCGGCGCCACCGCCATCCTCATGGATGCGCCCAAGCGTGCCGACGGGCCGGCGATCCGCGGCGGCCGCCCCTACAGCGCCATCGCCAAGCTCGCCGAGCATGTCGGTCCCTTCGTGGCCATGGCCGAGGGGCTGCGCGGGCTCGGCCTGTCGGCCCCGGAGATCCTGTCGGCGGACCTGCATCGCGGCTTCCTGCTGCTCGAGGATCTCGGCTCCGAGCCGGTCGTGCGCGACGGGGAGCCGATCACCGAGCGCTACGAGCGCGCGGTCGACCTCCTGGCGCGCCTGCACGCCACGGCGCTGCCGGCCGAGGCGGTCGCGCCGAGCGTGACCCACCGGCTTCCGCGCTACGACGAGGAGGCGATGCTGATCGAGGTCGAGCTGCTGCTCGACTGGTACTACCCCTATGCGACCGGTGCCGCGGCCCCGGACGCGGTCCGCGCCGAGTTCGCGCGGCTCTGGCGGGCCGCCCTGGAGCCCGTGCTGGCCGAGCCGACGACCTGGACGCTGCGCGACTTCCACTCGCCGAACCTCATCTGGCTCGAAGGACGGCCCGGCATCGGCGCCGTCGGGCTGATCGACTTCCAGGACGCCCTGCGCGGGCCGCCCGCCTACGACCTCGTCTCGCTCCTTCAGGACGCGCGCGTCGACGTCCCCGAACAGCTCGAGATCCATCTCCTGCGCCGCTATCTCGATACCCGGCGGCAGACCACCAAGGATCTCGACATCGCCGCCTTCCTGCGCAGCTACGCCCTGCTCGGCGCGCAGCGTTCGACAAAAGTTCTCGGCATCTTCGTGCGGCTCGCGCGGCGCGACGGCAAGCCCGGCTACATGCGGCATCTGCCGCGGCTGCAGCGCTATCTCGCGCGCGACCTGGCGCATCCGGCGCTGGCCGAGCTCGCCGAATGGTATGCCGCGGCCTTCGGCAGCACCGAGCCGCAGGCGGTGGCGGTATGAGCGCGGTGCCGAAGACGGCTATGCTGCTCGCGGCCGGGCTCGGCACGCGCATGCGGCCGCTGACCGACGTCTTGCCGAAGCCGCTGGTGCCGATCGGCGGTCGCACGCTCGCCGACCGCGCGCTCGACCGTTTGGAGGCGGCGGGCGTCGAGACGGTGGTCGTCAACGTGCACCACTTCGCCGAGAAGATGCAGGCGCATCTGGCGGCGCGGACGCGGCCGCAGATCGTCATCTCCGACGAGCGCGAGCGGCTGCTCGAATCCGGCGGCGGCATCGTCAAGGCGCTGCCGCTGCTCGGCGCCGAGCCGTTCTTCGTCGTCAACGCAGACTCGATCTGGATCGAGGGCGTGCGGCCCAATCTGCGCCGCCTCGCGGGCGCCTTCGACCCCGGGCGCATGGACGGCATCCTGTTGCTCGCCCTCGTGGTCGCCAGCACCGGCTACGATGCCACCGGCGACTTCGTCCTCGACCCGCTCGGCCGCCTCCGGCGCAAGCGCGAGCGCGAGGTGACGCCCTTCGCCTATGCGGGCGCGGCGATCCTGAAGCCGGAGCTGTTCTCCGGCCTCGCCGCCGACCCGTTCTCGCTCAACCGGGTGTTCGACCGGGCGCTGGAAAGCGAGCGCCTCTACGGCATCCGGCTCGAGGGCTTCTGGATGCATGTCGGCACGCCGACCTCGATCGCCTCGGCCGAGGCGGCGATCGCCGAAAGCGCCGCGTGAGGCTCCCTGCACCTCTCCCGCCTTGGCCACGAGCTTCACACATGCGCCGGGTGGTCTGTCGGAACAGGTCGGGACGGCTCCCATCCTCCCCCTGAAAGGGGGAGGCGGACTCGCGCAGCGAGCCGGTGGGGGTCTTCTCGCCGCCGCGTCACCGTAGGGAACCCCCACCCGGACGGGTTCGCCGTCTCGACTCCCCCTTTCAGGGGGAGGAAAGGGGGGCGAGCCTACCTCCGAGATGTGCGAATGCCGTAGAGTAGCATCGTCGGGAGAGGGAAGGGCAGGAGCGAGCCGCCTCAATCGAGCTGCAGAATCTCAACCTGGTCGCCGGCCTTCGCGGCGGGCGCGTTCGGCGGCCGGATGATCAGGCAGTCGGCGTCGGCGAGCGCCCGCAGCATCGAGGAATCCTGCATCGGCATCGGCGTCACCGTGCCATCCCCGTTCGAGCGTCGCGCGCGCAGATAATCCTGCCGGCGATCATTGGCCGGCAGGTCGCTCGCGAGGATCGCCGGCTCCGGCGTATCGCCGACATCGGTCCGCCCCTGCAGGGCGCGCAAAAGCGGCCGCAGGAACAGCCGCGCACAGACGATCGCCGACACCGGGTTGCCGGGCAGGCCGAGGAAGCGCATGCCGCCGATCGCGCCGTGCATCATCGGCCGGCCGGGGCGCATGGCGATGCGCCAGAAGTCGAGCCGCATGCCGGCGCCGGCGAACGTCTGCCGGACGAGGTCGTGCTCGCCGACCGAGGCGCCGCCGAGCGTCACCAGCACGTCCGCGCGGGCGGCGCGGGCACGCTCGAGCGCGTCGAGCAGCGCGGCGGAGGTGTCCGCCGCGATGCCGAGATCGATCGTCTGGGCGGCTTCCATGCCGGTCATCGCAGCGAGCGCCGGCAGGTTGGAGGAGGGGATCTGGTGCGGGCCGGCAGCAGTGCCGGCCGGCACCAGCTCGTCGCCGGTGGCGAGCAGCGCCACGCGGGGCTTCCGCGCCACCGTGAGCCCGGCATGCCCCATGGCGGCGGCGAGCGCCACCTCGCGCGGACCGATTCTTCGCCCGGCCGGGAGCAGCACCTCGCCGGCGCGAAAATCGAGGCCGGCGCGGCGCACGAACTTTCCGGGCTGCGCCACTTCGGTGAAGGTCACCACGTCACCGTCGCGGGAAGAATCCTCCTGGGCGATGACGGCGTCGGCGCCCTCCGCCAGCGGCGCCCCGGTGAAGATGCGCACCGCCTCGCCAGGCCCCACGGTGCCGGAAAAACCCGTGCCGGCGGCCGACGTGCCGATCACGCGGAACCGGCGGCCCTCGGCCACCTCGGCGGCGCGCACGGCATAGCCGTCCATGGACGAGCAGTCGAAGGCCGGCTGCGTGCGCAGCGCCGCCACTTCGGCGGCGAGCGTTCGGCCGGCCGCCGCCGACAGCGGCACGGTCTCCTCGCCGAGCCGCGAGCTGCCGGCGAGGATTCTGGCGAGCGCCTCCTCGACCGCGAGCAGCGTCTCGGCCATCGGCTCAGCCTTCCGCGCGCCAGTCGCCCGAGCGGCCGCCGGATTTCTCCAAGAGCCGCAGGCCCTCGATGCGCATGCCGCGGTCGACCGCTTTCGCCATGTCGTAGATCGTCAGGCAGGCGACGGAGGCGGCCGTCAGCGCCTCCATCTCGACGCCGGTCGGGCCGGTCACGCGCGCCGTGGCGCGGACGACGAGTCCGGGCAGGCCTCGGTCCGGCACGATGTCCACCGCCACCTTCGACAGCATCAGCGGATGGCAGAGCGGGATCAGCTCGTGCGTGCGCTTGGCGGCCATGATGCCGGCGAGGCGGGCGGTGCCGAGCACGTCGCCCTTCTTCATGTCGCCGGCCAAGATCAGGTCGAGCGTCGCCGGAAGCATCGCGACACGGCCCTCGGCGGTCGCCTCGCGGACGGTCGCCGGCTTGTCGGAGACATCGACCATGCGTGCCTCGCCGGCGGCGTCGAGATGCGTCAGCCCGGCCATCGGCGCTACTCCGCAGCGGCTGCCGACTCGGCCGGCGCGAGCAGCGCACGCGTCGCGGCGGCGACGTCGGGCTGCCGCATGAGGCTCTCGCCGACGAGGATCGTCCTGACCCCGCAGGCGGCGAGCCGGGCGACGTCGGCGGGCGAGAAGATGCCGCTCTCGCCGACCGCGATGCGATCGGCCGGGATTCTCGGCGCCAGCATCTCGGTCGTCTCGAGCCTGGTCTCGAAGGTGCGGAGGTCGCGATTGTTGACGCCGACGAGCCGGGTGCCGAGGGCGAGCGCCTGGTCGAGCTCGTCCGCGTCGTGCACCTCGGCCAGCACGTCCATGCCGAAATCGGCGGCGGCGGCGGTGAGCGCCCGGGCCTCCTCGTCCGACACGGCGGCCATGATGACGAGGATGCAGTCGGCGCCGAGCGCCCGCGCCTCCGCCACCTGGTAGGGCTCGTAGAGAAAATCCTTCCGCAGCACCGGCAGCGACACCGCCGCCCGGGCCGCGACCAAAAATTCCGGCGCACCCTGGAAATAGGGGGCGTCGGTCAGCACCGAGAGGCAGGCTGCGCCGCCCGCCTCGTAGGCCCGCGCCAGCGCCGGGGGGTCGAAGTCGGCGCGGATCAGGCCCTTCGACGGGCTCGCCTTCTTCACCTCGGCGATGAGCGCCGTCTTTCCGGCCGCGAGCTTCCTCGCGATCGCCTCGGCGAAGCCACGCGGGGCAGGTGCTGCGGACGCTGCACGCAAGACTTCGGCGAGCGGCCGTGCCGCCTTCGCGGAGGCGATCTCGGCGCGCTTGGTCTTCTCGATGCGGGCCAGGATGTCGGTCATGCGGCGACCCGGTTGGAGACCGTGATCAGCCGCTCGAGCCGATCGCGGGCCGAGCCGCTGTCGATCGACTGGCGCGCGAGCTCGGCGCCCTCGGCGAGCGTCTTGGCGCGCCCGGCGACGATCAGGCCGGCGGCGGCGTTGAGGATCGCGATGTCCCGATAGGCCGAGCGCTCGCCCTCCAGCACGCCGCGCAGGCGGCGGGCGTTCTCGGCGGCGTCGCCTCCGCGCAGGTCCGCCGGCTCGCAGCGCGGCAGGCCGATCTCCTCGGGCGCGATGGTGAAGCTGCGCACGGTCCCGCCGACCACCTCGGCGGCATAGGTCGGGCCGGTGGTGGTGATCTCGTCGAGGCCGTCCGAGCCGTGCACGACGATGGCGTGGATCGAGCCGAGCTTCTGAAGCGCCTCGGCGATCGGCTCCACCCAGGCCCGCGCGAAGACGCCGACCATCTGGCGGCGCACGCCGGCCGGGTTCGACAGCGGCCCGAGCAGGTTGAAGATCGTGCGAATGCCGAGCTCGGCCCGCGCCGGCCCGACATGGCGCATCGCCGAATGGTGGTTCGGCGCGAACATGAAGCCGATGCCGGCCTCGGCGATGCAGGTGGAGATCTCTTCCGGCTTCAGCTCGGTGGCGACGCCCAGAGCAGCCAGCACGTCGGCGGCGCCCGAGCGGGAGGAGAGCGCGCGGTTGCCGTGCTTGGCGACCGGCACCTCGCAGCCGGCGACGATGAAGGCGGCGCAGGTGGAGACGTTCACCGATCCGGCGCCGTCGCCGCCGGTGCCGACGACGTCGATCGCGTCCGGCGGCGCCGCGACGCGCAGCATCCGCGCGCGCATCACGTCGACGGCGGCGGCGATCTCGTCGACGGTCTCGCCGCGGATGCGCAGCGCCATCAGGAAGGCGCCGATCTGCGCCGGCGTCGCCTCGCCGGACATGATGCGGCCGAAGGCGGCCGTCGCCTCCTCCCGCGTCAGCGGCTTGCCGTCGGCGACGCGCGAGACGACCGGCCGGAAGGGCTCCACGGCCTACTCCGCCGCGAGGATCGGCGCGCGCGTGCCGCGGGCGGCCCGGAAGGCCGCGGCCAGCTCGAGGAAGTTCTTCAGCACGGTCGCCCCCTGCTCGCAGGCGATGCTCTCGGGGTGGAACTGCACCCCGTGCACCGGATGCTCGCGGTGCGAGACGCTCATGACGATGCCGTCGGCCGTATCGGCGGTGATGTCGAGCTCGGCCGGAACGCTCGCCCGGTCGATGATCAGGCTGTGGTAGCGGGTCGCCCGGAATTCGCCGTTCACGCCGCGAAAAAGGCCGCGGCCGCCGTGGCGGACCGTCGAGAGCTTTCCGTGCATGGGCACCGGCCCGCGGACGATGCGGCCCCCATAAGCCTCGCCGACCGCCTGGTGGCCGAGGCAGATGCCGAGAATCGGCACCTCTCCCTTCGCCTTGGCGATGAGGTCGAGCGAGATGCCGGCCTCGCGCGGCGTGCAGGGGCCGGGCGAGATGACGACGGCATCGGGATGCTGCGCCAGAACCTCGTCGGCGGTGATCGCGTCGTTGCGATGCACGGCGACGCGCGCGCCGAGCTTGCCGAGGGCGTGCACGACGTTCCAGGTGAAGCTGTCGTAATTGTCGATCAGGACGACGTTCATGGCTTCTCTTCCCGCTTGCGCAGGGCGCCGTCAAGCGGGATAGGGGCGGGAGCGGTCACCGCGTGGCTCCGATCGTCTGCGTGAGGCGCTCGATCGCTTTTGCCAGCGAGGGTGCACGTCCCGACTCTGCCGCGCGTTCGGGCTCCCATTCGGTTTCGACGAAGCGGATTACCCAGCCAGCATAGCCGGGGCCGACGGCGATACCGCCCCGGGGCGCGGGAAGGAGATCAGCGCGGACTGCCGGCGAGCGGGATCGGCCGGCCAGCCGCTCTAGCGGTCAGAATCTGACATTTGGTACCCTCGGGCTGCGGCTGGAATCGATCCGAAGCGGACCCTCGACGATTGTGGTAGAGTGCCATTGCTGCCGTTGGATGAGAACGAAGCTCCGCGCTGCGGCTCTCGTCAGCGAACATTCGGGCGCTCTTGCCTCGCCCGGGTGTGTGGGAGCGCACCATCGGGCGGACGTGGGACGCCTCGGCTGGTGTGGCCGAGTAGTAGGCGTAACAGAGGCGTGAGTTTTGGGTTCATGGGTGGTTGCCTGAACGGCCAACGCGCGGTGCGCGCTTCGGTGACGTTGGCGGCGCCGTCGCGTGCGAGGAGTAGTTCGGCGAAGCAGCGCGCGTCGCGCTCCCGATTTCGTGTCAATTTCGTGTGGGATGAGCGACACGCCACAGGGGGACGAGGGATGGTGGCTGCAACGACAGAGGGACGGAAGTACATAATCGGCTGGCTGATCTTCCCGCCTGGCACGCGGGACGACTTCATGAAGGTCGTACTACCCTACGCGGCAGCGTGCCGGGCGGAGGAGGGGTGCGTTTTCTTCGAGATGAACCCAAGCGCTACCGATCCGAATGTTATCACCTTCGCGGAATGCTTTGAGAGCGCGGAGGCTCATGCCATCCACCACAAGACGCCCTGGTTTGAGAAAATGTGGGGCGAGCTCAATCGGCACTGCCGGCACGGGCGCTTCGAGAACATCTTCCCTGGCCGGGTTGAGCCGGAGTCGGTGGACTTCAGCGCAGGCCCGTGATCTGCGCTCAGGTGGCCGGCTCTGGTCGGTCGCGAGCCCGACCGGTTCAAGCTGCCAATCACGCTCGCCAGAGTCCGCCGCGGCACAGGAATCCAGCCCGGGAGGCGGTCGACCTCGAGGCGGACCACCCGGGATTCTGTTAGGCTTTGTCCACCAACTCCCGCTTGCCGTTGACGATCACTTCCGGCCGGCTCGGCAGGTCGCGACCCGGAACGGCGAGGGCCGTGGCGAGCGCGTCCCAGTCGGCCAGCAGCCAGGCCTCCACCTGCCGAACCGCGAGCCTGAGGCATAGACAGGCGTGCCGGCTTCTCACGAGGCGGCCGATCAACTCACCGGGGCAGTTCGCGTCGTTGTCGAAGTCTCGGAGCACGAGGGTAAGACCCCCTGTGGACGCACCGGCGTTGAGTCCCTCCAGACGCTGGTCGAGGCTGCTCTTGCGCGACCGCGGCGGGTCGTCGTGTAGTCGGTGCGGGGCACCCCCCTGCACGCGAGGATCAGTTTGCGCGCGACGGCTGCCCCTCGCCGGCATAGTCGACCTCAACTACTGAGGACATCGATGAAGGAAAGCTGTTGAATGTCCTAGGGCCGGGCGAGCGGCATCACCGCCTCGTCCACAGTCATTCCGGCCTCGACCTGCTTGGCGACGATCGGCTTGTCCCGAGCCGTCTCGATCGTCGTGCCGTTGTCGCCGACCTGGAGGATGTGGTCCTCGTCCAGGCCGACTCCTTCCCCGCCGACGATCGCGTCGGAATGGGTCGTCATCAGCACCTGTCTGCCCGACAGTCGCTGCATGCGGTGGATCATGGACGGAAGCTGGCGGGCGACGTCCGCATGGAGGGAAAGTTCGGGTTCCTCCAGAGCGTTTGATCTCCTGCCATGCGCCATCCTATCGCTTCTCGTGTTCGCCCGGATAGCAGCGGCACATCGGCCACGCTTCTCCCCCTCCGGCGTAAACCCGCCATGCGCCGTTCGCGGTTGTGCCGGGAGCGCGTTGCCGCTCTCCTTTTCGGGGGAGGAAACGAGGATGACCGGCTATCTTCTCGCCGCGGGCCTCGCGCTCGCCGGCATCGGCGCCGGCGCGAGCGCCGTGCTGCAGCAGGCGCTCGTCGCGCAGCTCCGCATCGGCCTCGGCTCGACCGCCTGGGCGGTGTTCGTCTCCTATGTCGGCGGCACGCTGGCGATGGCGCTGGTGCTCATGGCGATGCGCGAGCCGCTGCTGTCGGCGGCGGCCGGACGGGCGCCCTGGCTCGCCTGGGCGGGCGGGGTGTTCGGCGTCGTCTACATCGTCATCGCCATCCTGCTCCTGCCGCGGCTCGGGGCGGCGACGGTGCTCGCCCTGATCGTCGCCGGGCAGATGCTGGCCGGCATCGTCTTCGACCATTTTGGCCTGTTCGGCCTGCCGCAGCATCCGATCGACCTCTGGCGCGTCCTCGGCGCACTGATGCTCGTCGGCGGCGTCCTGCTGATCCGGCTCTGACCGCTACTTGGCGCCGCGCCCGCCGGTCAGTCGGTCGAGCGGGAAGGCGTCGGTGCGCGGCAGTTTTGGCAGCGTGCGGACGGGCGCAGGCTCGGGAGGCGGCTCCTGCGCCGGGGGCGGGGCAACGGTTGCGGCCGACGGCATGGGCAGGTCGACCGCGGCGCGCGGCATCGGCAGCTCGACCGGGGCG
>JAEZCD010000413.1 GCA_023430145.1 Pseudomonadota bacterium | reverse complement strand
CCCCCGGGGCGGAAGCGCGGCGGCCCGGAAGCGAGATTTCGCGTCGAAGCGAGCTTACTTGCCGACGGCGACTTTCGCGAACATCGGCGCCTCGATCGGCGAGAAGCCGAGGCCGGTGAGATCGGCGCGCGTGACGTAGACGATCTTCAGGTCCGCCCAGAAGATGCCGACGGCGTCGTCCCAGATCATCTCGATCGCCTTCTTGTAGATCTCCGCCCGCTTGGCCTGGTCGCTCTCTTGCTTGGCCTCGAGCAGCAGCGCGTCGAGCGCGACGTTGGCGTAGCCCATCTCGTTGTTCGACGAGAGATAGAGCCGGCCGACCGTGTAGTCGGCATCCCCGGTCAGCGCCGGGTTGGAGGTCAGCACCATGTCCCAGTTCAGCTCGCGGAAGTTCTTGGTGAAGATCGCCCGCTCCTGCTCCATCGGCGTCACCTTGACGCCGATCGCGTCCCAGTAGGAGACGAAGGTCTGGGCGATGTCGGCGATGCCGGGCATGAAGTTCTGCCCGAACAGGATCGAGGTGCGGAAGCCGTTCGGCAGGCCGGCCTCGGCCAGCAGCGCCTTGGCCTTCGCCGGGTCGTAGGCGTAGGGCTTCATCGCCGCCCAGCCGAACACGCCTTCGGGAATCGGCGAGCGCGCGACCGATGCGGTCTCCGGGATGAGGTCGCGGATCACCTTCTCGAGGTCGATCGCATGCCACATCGCCTGACGGACGCGCTTGTCGGTGAACGGCTTGCGGGAGGAGTTGAACCAGGCGAACGAGTAGATCCCGCTCGGCACGAGGTCGACCTTCAGCGCTTTGGAGCCGCGCAGCGTCTTCAGCTCGTCGTCCGGGAACGACCAGGCGACGTCGACCTCGCCGTTGAGCAGCGCGGTGACGCGGGCGGTCTGCTCGGGGATATTGACGAATTGCACGCCGTCGATCTTCGGCTTCTCGCCCCAATAGGCGTCGTTGCGGTCGACGGTGAGGGAGTCGCCCGGCTTGAAGGCGCCGACCTTGAACGGCCCGGTGCCGGGGAAGACGACGCCGGCGCCGTAGGTGGCGCCCTTGGCGGCGATCGCCTCGGACGGGGCGATGGCGAGGAAGGAGACGTTGCGCAGGAACGGCCCGACCGGCGTCTTCAGCTTCATGACGACGGTTTTCGCATCCGGCGTCTCGACGCTCTCCAGCACCTTCCAGAGGCTCGCCATGCCGCCGGTCGCCTTCGACAGGCGCTCGGCCGAGGCTTTGACGTCGGCCGCGTCGAGCGTGGAGCCGTCATGGAACGTCACGCCCTCGCGGAGCTTGAACTCCCAAGTCTTCGGATCGATCTGCCGCCAGCTCTCGGCGAGCAGGCCGACCGGCTGGTTGTTCTCGAAGCGGACGAGGTTCTCGAAAATCTGGCGCTGGACGAGCACCGACTCGCGCAAGAGCGCGTTCGGCGAATGCGGATCGATGTCGATGATCGTGCGCGGCGGCGATACCTTGATCACCTGCGCCGAGGCGCCGGTGCATGCGAGCGCGAGGGCCGCGGCGGCCAGGGCTCTCCACATGGTCTGTCTCTCCCCAAACGTGCGTGTTGGACCCGCGGATAGGCGCGGCCGGCCGCCATCAAGCCGACTTGTAAGGAAGATGTCAATTGGTTGAGTGATTGTTCGGTGTGTTGTACGACAAATATCGGCGTGCAGTGCCGTCACTCCGGGGCGCGAGCGTCAGCCAGCGAGCCCGGAATCCATAGCCACGAGTGCCGAGGAAGCTCGCCGGCGCCATCGAGCCGCTCCCTCTCCTTCGAGTGTATGGGTTCCGGGCTCGGTCGCTGCGCCACCGCGCCGGAATGACGATGTCTGGGTACAACGGCATCAGCGACGCGCCCGAGGTCAGCATGCTCGAGAAGCCAAGAATCCTCCAAGTCGGCGACCTGCCGCCGGCTGCGGTCGAGGCGCTGGCGGAGAGCTTCCGCATCGAGCGGTCGACGGAGGGCCGAGCGGGCATCCGCGGCATCGCCACCAGCGGCAAGGCGCCGATCGACGCCGCGCTGCTGCAACGGATGCCCGACCTGAGTATCGTCTCCTGCCTCGGCGCCGGCGTCGAGGGCGTCGATGTGGAGGCCGCGGCCGCGCGCGGCATCGAGGTCGCGAGCACCGCGCACGTGCTCGCCGACGACGTCGCCGACATCGCCCTCGGCCTCGTAATCGCCCTGGCGCGCGACGTCCGGCGCGCCGACCGCTTCGTCCGCGACGGCGGCTGGGCGAGCGGCAAGTATCGGCTCGGCACGGGGCTCGGCGGTGCGCGCCTCGGGATCCTGGGGCTCGGCACGATCGGCGCCCGCATCGCACGGCGGGCCGAGGCGTCCGGGATGATCGTCGGCTATCACGGGCGCCGCCGCCGCGCGGATTGCGCCTGCCAATACTTCGCGGACCTTGCGGAGATGGCGCGCTGGTGCCGCTTCCTCGTCGTCGCCTGCCCCGGCGGCGCGGCGACGCGGCACCTCGTGGATTCGCGCGTCCTCGAGGCCTTGGGCCCGGAGAGCTTCCTCGTCAACGTCGCTCGCGGCTCGGTGGTCGACGAGACGGCGCTGGCGGCCGCGCTCGAGTCGGAGCGACTCGCCGGCGCGGGGCTCGACGTGTTCGAGGACGAGCCGCACCCGCTGCCGGCGCTCGTCGCGAGCGAGCGGACGCTGCTCCTGCCGCACATAGGCAGCGCCACGCACGAGACGCGCGCCGCCATGATTCGGGCGATGGTCGAGGCGCTGCGGCGGCGGCTGGTTTCTTCCCTTCTCCCAGGGGGAGAAGGTGGCCGCGAAGCGGCCGGATGAGGGGGTAAGGCGCTCGTTCTGATACGCCGCAGCCCCTCACCCGCCGCCTTCGGCGGCACCCTCTCCCTATGGGAGAGGGCAGAGGAGCGTCAAATGTCCCGCGTGAACGGGATGCTGTTCATCAGCGCGTCGTAGGCGTTCTGGATGTGGTAGCGCATGTATTCGCGCGCGTCGTCGGCCTGCCGGCGCTCGATCAGCCGCAGGATCTCGAGATGGTCCTGGTTGATCGTCGAGCGGTGCTGGACGAGATCCGGCGCTCGCGTGGCGCCACGCAGGCGTAGATAGGTCTGAAAGCCGGACTGCTGGACGACCATCTCCATAGCGCGCTCGAGAAACGGGTTGTCGGCCGCCGCCACCACCGCGTGGTGGAAGTCGAAGGTCTCCCCCGGCCGCGGATCGACGTTCGGGAAGTCGAAGTCCGGCGGCTGCACGCAGGCGGCGATGCGCTTCAGCGTCGCCGGCGTATGCCGGATGGCGGCGGCATGCGCGGCCTCGGCCTCGATCAAGAGGCGAAACTCGAAGCAGCGCTGCAGGTCGCGGACGCTGCTGCCCTGCATGAGATCGCGGCGCGCGACCGCCGCCCGCGCGGCCGGATCGGCGGTGACGATGGTGCCCGATCCCTGCACCGAGCGGACGAGGCCCTTCTCGCGCAGGCGCGCCAGCGCGGTGCGGACGACGGGACGCGAGACCTGGAACTGCTGCGCGAGCTCATGCTCGGTCGGCAGCTTGCTGTCGACGGCGATGCGGCCTTCCTGGATCCATTCGAGCAGCGACTGGTAGACCGCATCGCTGCGGCTGCCCGGCCGAAGCGGTGGCGCGAGCACCTTGTCCTCGTCATCGACCGGTTCGAGCGTCATGCGCAGACTCCCATGGCCGAGGTGCATACCACGCCGGCTCCGCCACCCACAAGGGAATCCGGGACCAAATGTGACAAATCCGTTGACAACATCCTCGCTCGCGGGCTACCGAACCTGTAATTTGTAAAGTCTGCGGCGGGATGCGCGACGCGCCCGTCCGTGCGGGGGGCGAAGAACAGTCGATGAAGAAAGTCGCCATCGCCGACCTTCGCAGCCAGCGCTGGTACAATTCCCCGGCCATGCGGACGTTCAATCACCGGTCCCGTACCTTCCAGATCGGCTACTCGAAGGCCGATTTCGAGAACAAGCCGGTGATCGGCATCGTCAATACCTGGAGCGACTTCAACCAGTGCCACACCCACTTCAAGCAGCGGGTGGAGGAGGTGAAGCGCGGCGTCTGGCAGGCGGGCGGGTTCCCGATGGAGATCCCGGCCATGTCGCTGTCGGAGCCGATGATGAAGCCGACGACGATGCTCTACCGCAACTTCCTCGCCATGGAGACCGAGGAGATTTTGCGAGCGCATCCTGTCGACGGGGCGGTGCTGATGGGCGGCTGCGACAAGACCACGCCGGCCCTCCTGATGGGCGCCTTCAGCATGGGCCTGCCCTGCATCTTCGTGCCCGCCGGGCCGATGCTGAGCGCGGTCTGGCGCGGCCAGAAACTCGGTAGCGGCAGCGACAACTGGAAATACTGGGACGAGAAGCGCGCCGGCACCATCACGGACAGGCAATGGCAGGAGATGGAGGAATCCATCGCCCGCTCGCCCGGCCACTGCATGACGATGGGCACCGCCTCGACCATGACCAGCGCCGCCGAGGCGCTCGGCTTCACGCTGCCTGGCGCCGCCTCGATCCCGGCGCCGGACTCCAACCATTCGCGCATGGCGTCCGACTCCGGCCGGCGGATCGTCGAGATGGTCTGGGAGGACTTTCGGCCCGCCGACATCGCGACGATGCCCGCCTTCGAGAACGCGATCGCCGTCGTCATGGCGCTCGGCGGCTCGACCAACGCCGTGATCCACCTCATCGCCATGGCGCGCCGGCTCGGCGTGCCGCTCGGCCTCGATGATTTCGACCGCATCGCGCGGACGATCCCGGTGCTGGCGAACCTCCGCCCGTCCGGTAAATACCTGATGGAGGACTTCTATTACGCCGGCGGCCTCCGGGCGATGATGCGCGCCATGGGCGACCTGTTGCACACCGACTGCGTGACCGTGAACGGCGCCACGATCGGCGAGAACGTCGCCTATTCGGACATCTTCGATCCGGACGTCATCCGCAGCCTCGACAATCCGCTGTCGAAGGTTGGCGGCCTCATCGTGCTGCGCGGCAGCCTCGCCCCGGACGGCGCCGTCATCAAGCACACCGCCGCCTCGCCCGAGCTGATGAAGCATCGCGGCCGCGCCATGGTCTTCGCGGACCGCGACGACCTCGCCCGCCGCATCGACGATCCGGATCTCGACATCGATCCGAGCGACGTCATCGTGCTGAAGAGCGCCGGCCCGGTCGGGGCGCCCGGCATGCCGGAATGGGGCGTGCTGCCGATCCCGAAGAAGCTGCTGAAGCAGGGGGTGCGCGACATGCTGCGCATCTCGGATGCGCGGATGAGCGGCACGAGCTTCGGCACCTGCGTGCTGCATGTCAGCCCCGAATCGGCCAAGGGCGGGCCGCTGGCGCTGGTGGAGACCGGCGACGAGATCGAGATCGACGTCGAGGGGCGCCGGCTCGACCTTCTGGTCCCTGAGGAGGAGATGGCCCGCCGCCGGGCCGCCTGGACGCCGCCGGCGCCCTACTTCTCCCGCGGCTACGGGGCGATCTTCGCCAAGCACGTGACCTCGGCCGACAAGGGCTGCGACTTCGACTTCCTGGAACCGGCCGGCCCAACGCCGGAGCCGAAGATCTACTGAGCGGTCGAGCCGCCACGCGAAGGGGAACGCATGAGCCAATCCACCGATGCCGAGATCCGCGAGCAGCTCGCCCGCTGCCCGACCGCGACCCTCGCCACCGTGCTCGGCAAGCGCGGGCTGACGAAGGTCTTCATGTACGGCGTGGCGCCGCTTCCGAACACCAAGCCCCGCATGGTCGGGCGCGCCTTCACGCTCTCCTCGGTCGCCGCCCGCGAGGACAAGACCGCGCAGGACCGCGCCCGCGACCCGACGCTCAACCTGCAGCGCCGCGCCACCGAGGACTGCCCGCCCGGCGCCGTGCTGGTCATCGAATGCCGCGGCGACACGACCGGCGCCAGCGGCGGCATGATCCTGTTCGAGCGCATGCGCATGCGCGGCTGCGCCGGCGTCGTCACCGATGGCGGCATCCGCGACTGCTACGAGATCGCCGAGACCGGCTTTCCGGTCTATGCCAAGGGCGTCTGCCCGCCGAACAGCCTCGTCGCGCATCGCTTCCTCGAGCTCGACGTGCCGATCACCTGCGGCGGCGTCGCCGTCTATCCGGGCGACTGGATCGTCGGCGACCCGGACGGGGTGATCCTCGTGCCGGCCGACATCGCCGCCGAGGTGGCGCGCGACACGCTCGCCTACGAGCAGGAGGAGGAGTTCATCCTGCGAAAAATCCGCGACGGCGCCGGCATCTACGGCACCTATCCGCTCGCCGGGCCGATGCTCGAGGAGTACCGGGCCGAGCGCGCCGCGGCGGCCTCGGCCTGACCGGGCGCGGGACGATGGAAGAAGCGCCGCTGCTCGAGGTCCGCGACCTCGTCGTCTCCGTCGGCGGCGGCGCGCTGCGGCTCGTCGACGGCGTCGGCTTCGACGTGCCGGTGAGCACCATGACCGCCCTCGTCGGCGAATCCGGCAGCGGCAAGAGCCTCACCGCGCAGGCGATCCTCGGCCTGCTCGACCCTGCCGTCTACACGGTCGAGGCGAGCGCGATCGCCTTCGAGGGAAAGCCGCTGTCGCTCCAGCGCGGCCGTGCGCCGAAGGGATTCCACGGTGAGGCGACCGGCTTCGTCATGCAGGATCCGTCCTCGGCGCTCGATCCGACGATGACCATCGGCAAGCAGATCGCCGAGATGTTTCTGGTCCACCGCGGCATGGGCATGCGCAGCAGCCTCGCCGAGGCGGCGCGTATGCTCGATCTGGTCCGGATCCCGAACGCCGCGGGCCGGCTCGGCGACTATCCGCACCAGTTCTCGGGCGGCATGAAGCAGCGCGTGCTGATCGCCATCGCGGTGGCGCTGAAGCCGAAGCTGCTCGTGGCCGACGAGCCGACGACGGCGCTCGACGTCACCGTGCAGGCCGACATCCTCTTGCTGCTCGACGATCTGCGCCGGGAGTTCGGCATGGCGGTGCTGATCATCACCCACGATTTCGGCCTCGTCTATCAGTGCGCCGACCGGGTGATGGTGATGTATGCCGGCCGCCTCGTCGAAGCCGGGCTGACGGAAGCGGTGACGACGAGGGGCCTGCATCCCTATACGCGCGGCCTGATCGCCTCGATCCCGGACGTCGACGCCATCGACGAGCGCGTCGTCGCCATTCCGGGCCAGCCGCCGCGGGCCGGCGACAACTGGGCCGGCCGCTGCGCCTTCGCGCCGCGCTGCGGCTTCACCGTGCCGCGCTGCCGGGCGCAGAC
>JAEZCD010000409.1 GCA_023430145.1 Pseudomonadota bacterium | reverse complement strand
CATGCAGCATGTTCCGGCGGTCGGCGAGCAGCGTCGCCGCCGGCAGCGGCCCGACTGCGGATTTCTCGACCAGCGCCGACTCGCCGGTGAGGCTCGACTCGTCGGTCCTGAGGTCGGCCGCGCCGAGAAGCCGCAGATCCGCCGGCACGCGGTCGCCGGCCTCGAGCAGTACGATGTCGCCGGGGACGAGGTCCTCGCTCTCGATCGGCCGCACCTCGCCGTCGCGGACGGTGCGGGTGACGGTGCGGATCGTCCGCCGCAGCGCCGCCGTGTTCGCCTCCGCGCGCCCCTCCTGCACGGCGCCGAAGGCGGTGTTGATGGCGACGACGACGAACACGAAGAGGGAGTCGCGATACTCGCCGAAAACGATCGAGATCAGCGCCGCGGCGAGCAGGAGCAGGATCAGCGGGCTGCGCAGCTGGCCGAGAATGATGACGGCCCAGGAGCGGGGCGGCACCTGGGCGATGACGTTGGGGCCGAATCTCTCGAGCCGCCGCGCCGCCTCGGCCGAGGTCAGCCCGCGCGGGCCTTCGGCGAACTCGTCGAAGAGCCGCTCCAGCGGCAATGCGTGCCACGCCCGCGGCCCGGACACCACCGCATCGGGCAACGGCGCCTCGGTGGCCGACGCAGTCGCAAAGCTCTCAGATCCCACGTCCGTCTCCCGTGCCGGCCCGGTCTCGGCAGTCGTCGCTCGTCGGCCGGCACCGACCGCCCCGATGGCGGCTCGTTTAGCCCCGACAGACGGCCGACGACGGAGCGCATTGCGGCCGGCAGCTCAGTCGGCGAGCGGCAGCGGCACCACGGGCGCGAGCGTCGCCTGCGTGCGGGTGATCAGCGCGCCGGCCTCGTCGCAGCAATCATAGGCAGCGCCGGCGAGGTAGCGCATCTGCTCGACGGCGAGCTCCGGCATCGACCGGCACGCGAGCAACCGGCCCATGTGTGCGACCTCCGCCTGGTAGCGCCGGCCGAGGAAGCGAACGCTCTCGGCGCCGATGGCGAGCGGCAGGTCGAACAGGGTGGCGAGCGCGACTTCGGCCGCTTGCGCCTCGCCGGCCATCACCGGCCCCGGATCGATCGACGAAAGCACGGTTTCGGTGGTTTCCATGAGCTCCCTGCTTTCTGGCCAATGCGATCGACAAGCCGGCGGCGCAGGCCGCCGAAACGATCCGATTGGATAGCCGAGAAGCCGGAGGGGATGAATTCGGGGCGATTGCTTACGGGATCATACGGAGCCCGCCGAGGGTCGCGGCGCGCTCGTTTTGATCGAGCGCAAGGCGCCCCGGGCATCGCGGACGAAGGATCGGCCGGGTCCGGACAAGGGTCCGGACGCCTTTCAGGAGGCAAGCATGGCACAGAAAATCGAAGTCGCGCGCGGCGAGAAGCCGCCTGCCGGCGCGCCGGCGCAAGGCAGCCTGCTGGCGCCGCTCGGAAGCCTGCGCAGCGAGGTCGACCGGCTGTTCGACCAGTTCATGACGCGCGCCTGGGCGCGCCCGTTCGAGGTCCCGCCCTCGGCTTGGCTCGACCAGGCGATCGGCACCGCAATGCCGGCGGTGGACGTGGCCGAGAAGGACGGCGGCTACGAGATCACCGCCGAACTGCCGGGGCTCGACGCGAAGAACGTCCAGGTCCAGCTCGCCGGCGAGACGCTGACCATCAGCGGCGAGAAGAGCGAGGAGAAGGAGGAGAAGGACAAGAACTACCACCTCTCCGAGCGCCGCTACGGCTCCTTCCGCCGCTCCTTCCGGCTGCCGCCGGGCGTCGACGCCGCCAAGATCGACGCCAAGTTCGACAAGGGCGTGCTCAAGGTGACACTGCCGAAGAACGCCGCAGCCGCCGCGCCCAAGACCATCGAGGTCAAGGCGGCCTGAGGCAGGCGCCCTTACGACGGCGCCGGCCGTGCGCCAGGACCTTGGCGGTCTCGCTGCCGGGGAAGACGGCCGTGAGGCCGCCACGGCCTTGCGAGGCCATGGCGATGCGGGCGCAGCGCGGCCGGAACCCGCCGGTTGACCTGCGTCAATGATCGACAGCCGCCGGCGCGCCACTAGGTACGGGACAGTGCATCGCAGAGGGGCGTCGTCATGCGTCAAACCCGGATAGGATTTCTGATCGCCGACGGCGAGCATGCGCGGCTCGTCGAGCGCGATCCGGACACCCGCGCCTACCGGACCATTTGGGCCCTCGGCGCGGAATCGCGGCCGCACGGCGCCACCGTCCACGACGAGCCACCGACGCGCGTGCACGAGAGCGTCGGGTCGGCACGGCACGCGGTGACGCCGAAGACCGATCCGCACGTGAAGGCCAAGGCCGAGTTCGCCCACGAGGCCGCGCGGGCGGCCGACGCGGCCGCCGCGCAGGCCGGCTGCCAAACCGTCGTGCTCGTCGCCCCAACGCGGCTCCTGCCCGAGTTTCGCGCCGCCCTCACCACGGGCCGGGATGCCGGCAGCGCCTTCGATCTCGCCAAGGACCTCGTCAAGATTCGCGACCACGACCTTCCCGAGCATCTCGACCCGATCGTGCGCAGCATCGCCGCCCGCCCGCTCGCCGCATCGTAAGGCCCGTCGGAGAGCTGGCGGGCCCGGTTCTGCCGCGAACCGCTCACGTGCAGCACCCATCGCGTAGAGGAGACATCGGATGAGCCAAGACCATGTCGCCGCGCTCGAGCATACCGTGCAGCAGACCAATGTCTGGCTGAAGCGGCTCGCCGAGGAGCACCATTTCTCCGGCAAGTCGCAGGCCTATTCCGCCTTGCGGGCGGTCCTGCACAGCCTGCGCGACCGTCTGCCGCCCGAGGCGGCGGTGCATTTCGGCGCACAGCTGCCGATCCTGGTGCGCGGCATCTATTACGAGGGCTGGCGGCTCGGTGGAAAACCCTCCTCCGAGCGGAGCATGCAGGAGTTCCTGGACAAGGTCGCGAGCGAGCTGCCGCCGCAGTTCCCGCGCGACGCGCTCGGCGTGACCGAGGCGGTCTACGATCTCCTCTGGAAAGAGCTCGATCCGGGCGAGGTCGCCAAGGTGATAGACTTGCTGCCTGCCTCGCTGCGGGCTCCATGGCCGCGGATCGCCCGCCATTGAGGCATGCGAAGCCGAAGACGAACGACAGCAACGGGAGGTGGACTTGAAAGCACGTGACGTGATGGTTTCGCCGGTGATCACCGCGGATGTCGCGGCGACGGTGCAGGACGTAGCGCGGCTTCTGCTCGAGAACCGCATCAGCGCCGTGCCGGTGCTCGACGGCGGCAAGCTCGTCGGCATCGTCAGCGAGGGCGACCTCCTGCACCGGGCCGAGGCGGGGACGCAGCGCCGCCGGTCCTGGTGGCTCGACCTCGTCGCCTCCGACGCCGCGCTCGCCGCCGACTACGTGCAGTCCAACTCGCGCCGCGTCGCCGACGTCATGAGCACGCGGGTGATCACCGCGACACCCGAGACGCCGCTGACGGAGATCGCCTCGCTGCTCGAGAAGCACGCGATCAAGCGCGTGCCGATCGTCAGCGACGGCAAGCTCGTCGGCATCGTCAGCCGCGCCAACCTCCTGCAGGCCGTCGCCAGCCGCCCCGGCCAGCTGAAGATCGAGCAGACCGACGAGGAGCTGCGCAAGCTGATCACGGCCCGGCTCGAGGCGCAGCCCTGGGCGCACACCTACCGGCTGAACGTCACCGTCACCGACGGCGTCGCCGACCTCTGGGGCATGACGCGCTCCGAGGCCGAGCGGCGGGCGATCCGGGTGACGGCCGAGAACACGCCCGGCGTCCGCGCCGTGAAGGACAATCTCGTCGAGTTGCCGGTCGGCGGGGACATGTAGCCGCCAGCGGCGCGCTCCGGGATCGAGCCATGCGCGCCATGGTGCTCGAGCGGATCGGCACGCCGCTCGTGCAAAGGGACTTTCCCGACCCGGTTCCCGGGCTGGGTGAGATCCGGGTCCGCATCGCTGCCTGCGGCGTCTGCCGCACCGATCTGCATGTCGTCGACGGCGACCTGCCGAGCCCGAAGCTGCCGATCGTCCCGGGCCACGAGATCGTCGGCCGCGTCGAGGCGATCGGTCCCGGCGTCGCCGAGCTCGAGGCGGGGATGCGGGTCGGCATTCCCTGGCTCGGCCACACCTGCGGCGTCTGCACCTTCTGTCGCGGCGGGCGCGAGAACCTTTGCGACGCGCCCCTGTTCACCGGCTACACGCGCGACGGCGGCTACGCCACCCACATCCTGGCCGACGCGCGCTTCGCCTTCCGGCTCGGCGAGGACGGGGACGACATCGCGCAGGCGCCGCTGCTCTGCGCCGGGCTGATCGGCTGGCGCTCGCTCGTCATCGCCGGCGATGCCGACACGCTCGGCCTCTACGGCTTCGGCGCCGCGGCGCACATCGTCGCCCAGGTCGCCCTGTGGCAGGGACGCCGGGTTTTCGCCTTCACGCGGCCGGGCGACGCGGCCGCGCAGGCCTTCGCTCTCGCGCTCGGCGCCGAATGGGCCGGCGGCTCGGACGAGGCGCCGCCGGAGCCGCTCGAGGCGGCGATCATCTATGCGCCGGTCGGCGCCCTCGTGCCGCTCGCACTGAAGGCCGTCCGCAAGGGCGGCCGCGTCGTCTGTGCCGGCATCCACATGAGCGACATTCCGGCCTTCCCATACCGCTTGCTCTGGGAGGAGCGGCGGCTCGTCTCGGTCGCCAACCTGACGCGGCAGGACGGGCTCGACTTCCTGCCCGTAGCCGCCCGCGCCGGCGTCGTGACGACCATCGTCCCCTATCCGCTCGCGCGCGCCAACGAGGCTTTGCGCGATCTGCGCGAGGGCCGGCTGCAGGGCGCCGCCGTGCTGGTGCCGCCGGTGTGAGATCGACCGGCGCTGCCGCGGTCCGCAGATGTCGTCGTGACGCCGCCGTATCCGGTTATCCTTGTCGCATGTGCGGGACGAGCCTCACTTCTCTCCCCCTGAAAGGGGGAGACCGGACTCGCGAAGCGAGCCGAGAGGGGGTCATCTCATGAGCCGATCCACCCCCACCCGGACGGCTTCGCCGTCTCGGCCTCCCCCTTTCAGGGGGAGGAAAGAAGGCGATCGCCCTGCACGGAGCAGGAGCCCCTCGTGACCACCCGAAATCTCGACGCCCTCTTCCGCCCTTCCGCGATCGCCCTCGTCGGCGCCAGCAACGAGCCCGGCAAGGTCGGCACGGTGCTGGCGAAGAATCTGCTCGAGAGCGGCTTTGCCGGCCCCGTCATGCCGGTCAACCCGCACGAGACGGCGATCCGCTCGACGGTGAACTACCGCTCGGTCGCCGAGCTGCCGGTCACGCCCGATCTCGCGGTGATCGCCACGCCGCCGGCGGCCGTGCCCGGCCTCGTCGCCGAGCTCGGCGCACGCGGCTGCCGGGCCGCCGTGGTCGTCACGGCCGGCTTCGGCGAGGCGGGCAGCGCCGTCGGTGCCGGACTCCGCCAGGCGATGCTCGATGCCTCGCGACCGCACCTCGTCCGCATCGTCGGCCCGAACTGCCTCGGCTTCATCTCGCCGGCCGCCGGCATAAACGCCAGCTTCGCGCATCTGACGCCGCCCGCCGGCCGCGTCGCCCTCGTCACCCAGTCCGGCGCCATCGCGACGACGCTGATCGACTGGGCGGCGGCGCGCGGCCTCGGCTTCAGCCATGTCGTCTCGCTCGGCGACATGGCCGACGTCGACTTCGGCGACCTGCTCGACTTCCTCGCTCTCGACCGGGCGACGCGGGCGATCCTGCTCTATGTCGAGAATGTCACCGCGGCGCGAAAGTTCATGTGCGCCGGCCGCATCGCCGCGCGCGTGAAGCCGGTGATCGTCGTCAAGGCCGGGCGCACGGCGGCCGGCGCCCAGGCGGCGCTGTCGCATACCGGCGCGCTCGCCGGCGCCGACCACGTCTACGAGGCCGCCTTCCAGCGCGCCGGCATGCTGCGGGTCGGCGAGCTCAGGGAGCTGTTCGAGGCCGTCGGTACGCTGTCGAGCGGCATCCGCGTCGAGGGCGACCGGCTCGTCATCCTGACCAATGGCGGCGGCCTCGGCGTCATGGCCGTCGATGCGCTCGAGCGCCACGGCGGAAGGCTCGCCGCGCTC
Source organism: Pseudomonadota bacterium (assembly GCA_023430145.1). GTDB lineage: Bacteria > Pseudomonadota > Alphaproteobacteria > Rhizobiales > Methylopilaceae > JAEZCD01. Next base: position 10,736 of record JAEZCD010000409.1, on the reverse strand, counting down.
TCGCCCGAGACGCTGGCCGAGCTCGATGCGGAGCTGCCGAAAACCTGGTCGCACGGCAATCCGGTCGACATCCTCGGCGACGCCGCCGGATCCCGTTACGGCGGGGCCGTCCGCGCCCTGTTCGCCCGGCGGCAGTTCGACGGGCTGCTGGTGCTGAACTGCCCGACGGCCATCGCCGACGGGCTCGACGCGGCCGAGGCGGTGATCGAGGCGCTGCGGGAGCGCGCCAATGCGCCCGTCTTCACGAGCTGGGTCGGCGAGACGGCCGCTGCCGCCGCCCGCCGGCGATTCCTCGCGAATGCCATCCCGACCTATGAGACCCCCGAAGAGGGGGTGCGCGCCTTCATGCACCTCGCCGACTACCGCCACAACCAGGAGCTTCTGCGCGAGGTCTCGCCGACACCGGCCGCCATCCCGGAGGAGGCCCGGGCGCGGGCCAAGGCCGTCGTGCGGGCGGCGCTCGCCGAAGGCCGCACGGTGCTGACAGAGATCGAGGCGAAGGCGCTGCTGTCGGAGTACGCCATCCCGGTGGTGCCGACGCGGGTCGCGCACGACCCGCAGGAGGCGGCGCGGCTCGCCGGCGGCATCGACGGCCCGTGCGCGCTGAAAATCCTGTCGCACGACATCACCCACAAGTCGGACGTCGGCGGCGTCCGGCTCGACCTGCGCTCGCCGGCCGAGGTTTTTCGCGCCGCCGAGGAGATGCTGGCCGCCGTCGCCGCCAAGGCGCCGGGAGCGCGCATCGACGGCTTCACGGTGCAGCCGATGATCCGCCGCCCGCGGGCGCACGAGCTGTTGGTCGGCATCGCCGAGGACGCGACATTCGGGCCGGTGATCCTGTTCGGCCATGGTGGCACGGCGGCCGAGGTGATCGCCGACCGTGTGGTGGGGTTGCCGCCGCTGAACCCGGTGCTCGCCGGCGACATGATTTTACGCACCCGCGTCGCCAGCCTCCTCGCCGGCTATCGCGACCGGCCGCCGGTCGACCGCGCGGCCCTGATCGGCGCGCTGCTGCGGCTCTCCGATATCGTGCTCGAGCTGCCGGAGGTCGCCGAGCTCGACATCAACCCGCTGCTCGCCGACGATGCCGGGGTGATCGCGCTCGATGCGCGGGTCGTTCTCCGCGCGCAGCCCGACGGCGAGAAGCGCCTCGCCATCCGCCCCTATCCCGCCGAGCTTGCGCACACTGTTGTGCTGCGCGACGGCGCGCCGATCCTCGTCCGCGCGATCCGGCCCGAGGACGAGGACGCCCTCGTCGCGATGGTGGCGCGGAGCGCGCCCGAGGATCTGCGGTTGCGCTTCTTCCGCAGCATCCAGAAATTCCCGCGCGAGGTGGCGGCGCGCTTCACGCAGATCGACTACGACCGCGAGATCGGCCTCGTCGCGCTCGCCGAGGGCGACGACGCGCTGCTCGGGCTCGCCGGCCTCGTCTGCGACCCGGAGCGGACGAGCGCCGAGTTCGCAGTGATGGTGCGCTCCGACATGCAGGGGCTCGGCCTCGGCTGGGCGCTGATGTCGGACATACTCGCCCATGCGCGCCGTGAAGGATTCCGGCGCGTCTGGGGTGACGTGCTGCGCGAGAACCAGGCCATGCTCGGCCTCGCCGAGGAGCTCGGCTTCTCGGTGCGGCCCGATGCGGAGGATGCCGGCATCGTTCGCGCCGTCATCGACCTGCCGGCGGGAGAGAGCGCCGATGGCTGAGGCGACGGCGGATTCGCAGGGCGCGGTGCTGGCCTTTCTCGGCCGCCGCGAGACCTATCCGGAGCGGCCGGCCGTGCTGCGGATCGACACGCACAGCGCCATCGTCTTCCTCGCCGGGAAGGACGTCTACAAGGTCAAGCGGGCAGTGCGGCTGCCGTTTCTCGACTATTCCACGCTCGAGCGGCGGCGCGCCGCCTGCGAGGCGGAAGTCCGCGTCAATGCCGCATTCGCGCCGGAGATCTATCTCGGCGTCGTACCGGTGACGGACGAACGCGGCCGCCTGATGCTCGGCGGCGGCGGACGCCCGGTCGAATGGCTCGTGCACATGCGCCGCTTCGACGAGACTCTCACGCTCGACCACGTGACCGACCGCGGCGAGCTGACGCCGAAACTGATCGCCGAGCTGGCGCGGCTCGTCCTCGCCTCGCACGAGCGGGCGCCGCCCGGCGACGGCGCGGTCGCGCTCGAGCGCCTCGCCACCTATGTCGAGCAGAACGATGCCGCCTTTGGCGATTTTCCGGACCTCTTCCCCGAGGACCGGGCGGCGGCGCTCGCAATCGCCTGCCGGGCCGCGCTGGAAAAGCTGCGGCCGCTGCTGCTGGAGCGCGGCCGCGCCGGACATGTCCGCCGCTGCCACGGCGATCTGCATCTGCGCAACATCGTGCTGATCGAGGGCCGGCCAAAACTGTTCGACGCGCTCGAGTTCGACGATGCCGTCGCCACCGGCGACGTTCTCTACGACCTCGCCTTCCTCGTCATGGACCTGTGCAGCCGCGGCCGGCGGGCGGAAGCCAACCTGTTGACGAACCGCTATTTCTGGGCCGCGGCGGACGAGGCGCTGGCCGGCGTGGCGGCGCTGCCGCTGCTCATCGCCATCCGCGCCGGCATCCGCGCCAAGGTGACGGCGGCGAATGTGGCACATCTGTCCGGCGAGCGCCGCGCGACGGCGGAGGCGGAGGCGAAGGCCTATTTCGCGCTCGCCGAAGCGGCGCTGGCGGAGGCGCCGCCGCGGCTCGTCGCGATCGGCGGACTCTCCGGCACCGGCAAGAGCACGCTCGCCGCGGCGCTGGCGCCCCGCCTCGGCCGCCTGCCGGGCGCGATCCACGTCCGCAGCGACGTCGAGCGCAAGAAAATGCTGGGAGTCGGGGAATTGGACCGGCTGCCGCCGGACGCCTATGGCGCGGAGAAGGCCGCGGCTGTCTATGCCCGGATCCGCGAGCGGGCCGAGCTCGCGCTGCGGGCCGGCCAGAGCGTCGTGCTCGACGCCGTGCATGCGAAGCCCGAGGAGCGTCGCGCCGCGGAGGCGGTGGCGCGCGCTGTGGGCTGCGAGCTCGCCGGCCTCTGGCTCGAGGCGCCCAGGACGATGATGGCGGCCCGGGTCGAGGAGCGTTCCGGCGACGCTTCCGACGCCGACGCCTCCGTCGTGCGGCAGCAGGCGGACTACGACCTCGGCGCGATCACGTGGGCGCGGCTGGATGCCGGTGGGACGCCGGAGGAGGTTTTGGCCCGGGCGCTCCGGGCGCTCGGAAACACCCGCTGATGACACAAGCATTGCCGGCGACTGACACAAGCGATCTCCAGGGAATACCTCCAGATCGCATTCCGAGCCGCTGACCTATCGGGCTCCTGCGGAGGGTCACACGGTCAGGAAGAGTCCTGTTCCCGCGCCTTCGGGGCGGGAGTGATTTGGCGTCTGACCGGTCCCCGCGTCAGCTTCGGCGGGTCGCTCGCGGGAAAGCTCTCCTCGAGTTGACGATCGAGGGCTTCGTCGATCTCGCGCTGAGTGCGGTGCGGGGCACCCTGTTTCGACTCAACGGTCTTCGGCATCGCGAACTCCGTTCATCATGAAGTGCTCCCCCATCACACACCCCATGCTCTGCCGTGATCGGCCTCAACGCAAGGATCGACGCCACTGGCAGCCCCCCTTGACACCGCCCACTGCAAGGCCGATCTGCCCAACATGTGCATGTCGCGAGCCGATTTCCGGATCCACCTGATCGCGGAATAGCCCCCCACTAAGGTCGACGCGCCACGACCTCAGTGGGATAGCCACGCACTGCTCGGCGCTCGCCCCCTTCCTGAAGATCTAGAGCGACGCAGCCTGTCGCAGGACGTGCAATCATGGCCAGCCGTTCTCCGTTGAGGCCGGACATCGTAGTGAACGAGATCGACCACAAGCGTATCAGCGAGCTTGCGGCTGGGGCCGCACTCGGCCGCTTCGCCGAGGTCGCGGAAACGCTGCAGATCGAAATGGATCGGGCGAAGGTGGTCGGCGTCGGAGAGGTCCCGCCTGACGTTGTTCACATGGGGTCGACGGTGGAATTTAGCTCTGCCGGAGGTCAGTTCCGTCGGGTCACGCTGGTTTATCCGGCGGATGCGGACATTTCGGCGGGTAGAGTGTCGATTATGACCCCGATAGGGGCCGCTCTCATAGGGTTGGCTGTAGGGCAAACGATAGATTGGAAGACCGTCGATGGTCGATCAGACAAGCTGACAATCGTCCGCATCGTTTAGTTCCGAGACGACGGCGACGCGCCTAGTCAGACGGCGCGAGGTGCTCTGCGATGACGAGTTGGCAGGTCCAGGATGCGAAGGCTCAGCTGAACGAGGTGATCGAGCGGGCCCGAACCGAAGGGCCGCAGACGATCACCCGTCACGGCGCCGAGCGCGCCGTCGTGCTTTCGATCGAGGACTATCGCGCCCAGGCGGCGCAGAAGCCGGACTTCAAAGCCTATTTGTTCGGCGGTCCCAAGGTCGACGACTTTCCCATCGAGTGCGACCGAGATCCCGGCCGCCGCTTCGATCCATGGCAGGGTTGACACGGCTGCGCGCAGTCGGGACCTCTACCCGTGTGACCGCCCTGCCGTCGCTTTCGCTATCTACGATTTGCAGCGAACTCCACTCTGTAACCAGAAAAACACCCAGGAGGAAACCTGTGAAGCTCGGAGCTCTCGCGACCCTGCTCTTCGCAGCCGCCCTGCCGAACCCGCCGGCGAACGCCCAGGACACCATCGACGTCGCGTCCTATGGCGGCGTCTATCAGGACGCGCTCCGCAAGGCCTTCTACGATCCCACCGAGAAGAGGCTCGGCTTGAAGATCGAGGATCACACCCTCGCCGGGATCGCCGACCTTCGCACTCAGGTGAAGGCGAACGCGGTCGAATGGGACGTTGTCGAGCTCTATTCGGGCCAATGCCAGCAGGCCGCCGACGAAGGGCTCATCGAGCCGCTCGACTACAACATCATCACCAACACCAAAGGCATCCCGGCGGAGCTCGTGAAGCCGCACTGGGTCGGGTTCACGGTCTATTCGACGGTTCTCGCCTGGAACAAGAACGTCTACAAGACACCGCCGCAAGGCTGGGCCGACTTCTGGGATATTAGGAAGTTCCCAGGCACCCGCGCGCTGAACGGCACCAACCTGTACACGAACTCCGAGATCGCTCTCCTGGCCGATGGCGTGACTTCGGAGAAGATATATCCCGTAGACCTGGACCGGGCACTCCGGAAGCTCGAGGAGATCAGGCCAGCGGTGACCGCCTGGTGGCTGACCGGCGCCGAGGCGGCGCAACTCGCCCTCGACCAGAAGGCGGACATGCTGCCGATCTGGGTTGCCCGCATCGAGGCGGCCATCGCGCAGGGCGCCCCGTACGCGTTCACCTACAACCAGGCCATCATGGACGTCGAGTGCCTCGTGGTGCCCAAGGGCGCGCCGCATAAGGAGCTCGCCATGAAGGCCATCAACAGCTTCCTCGATCCGGAGCTGCAGGCCGATATCCTGAAATACGTGTCCTACGGCCCCGCCAATCGGCACGCTTACGACACCGGGAAAGTCTCCAAGGAAATGATGGAGAGATCCAACACCTCACCCGAGAACTACAAGAAGCATCACCTTCACAACAAGGATCACTGGACCGAGCATCACCACAGATCGCACGAGCTTTGGGACCGGTTCATTCAGAAGAAGTGAGGCCCGGCCCGGGCGGCTACGCGGCGCGGTCGGCCGGGGGCGAGCACAGGCGTGGCGCAAGCCAAGACTTCTATCAGCGCCGAGCCGAACAGCGCGCCATTCGATCGCGCCTCGCGGGGCGCCGCGCGCAAGCGGGGCTGCGCTCGCCACGGCCGCTCGGCGAGCGGCCGTGCCCTGGAGCCACCCGTCAATAGGGGCAGGGCGCGTATACCCAGTAGCCCGGGCCCCAGACACGGCACATCCCAGATCCGTAATAGCCGGGATAGCCGTAGTAGTAGGGTGCCGCGAGCGCGGCGCCGCCGATCACGCCGGCGGCGATGCCCGGCCCCCACCAGCCCCAGCCGTAGCCAGGACGGCGGTACCAGCGATAGCCGGCGCGATAGCCGGCCCTATAGCCGCCTCGGTAACCGCCGCGCCAACCGCCGCCGCCGCCCCGCCAGCCGCGACCGCCGCCCTGGCGAACCTGGATCAGCCCAGTGCCGCCGTCGCCGACCACGGTGGACGACGGGGCCACCGGCATCGCCGCAGCCGGCGAAATCGATAGCGCCGCAAAGGCGAGTGCCGCCGCACCGACCAGGCCGAGCATCGTGCCGCGCGGAAGACTTTTGGCGCGTGACGCGGGCGAGCGCGTCCATGCGGAGACTGGCTTGCACATGAGAAACCTCCAGCCGTCTTTCTGCCTCTTCTGCGCGAGCAGAATCCCACCTCGCAGGTACGAAGCCCTTGAGAAAAATCAATCGCTCGTGACGGGGGCGCGGCGGCGGTCGGCACGCAACGCGTGCGATCTGGCTGGGCACGCCGTCTCCCGCACCGACGAAGCTCCGCCTGCCGCGGTCGGTTCAAGCCAGATCGGTCCGGGCGAAGTCGTCACCCTTGTAGAGCAGCGGCACTTTCAGGGACTTCGCGCATGCATAGGCGAAGCAGTCGCCGAAGTTGAGATCCGCCGCATGCCCGACGGCGCGACCCCAGGTGGCGCTCGCCTCGAGGGCCAATCGGCCCACCTCGGCCGAGATCGGCACCTCTTCGGCCGCAAAATCTTCGGCGAACGCGTCGACGACCCTCTGCGCCTGCCGCACGAGATCCGGCGAAGACCGCCCATGGGCCGACTTCTGGCGGGCGAGCGCCAGCGATGCCTCGAATCTCACCAGCGGCGAGATGTAGAATGGACCGCCGCTTTCGCCGAGCCGCTTCTCGATCTCCTGCCATCCGGGCTCGCGGCCAAGCAGCGCGACCACGGCAGAGGCGTCGAGGAACATCAGCCCTCGCCCCACATCTCGTCCGTAAAGGCCTTCATGTCGAAACCGGGATCGCTCGGGCCCATGGCGTCGGCGAGGGCCTGCGACCGGGCCAGACGTTCGCGGATCGGCAAGGCGCGGCGGGCGGCATCGAGCTGCGCCTGCAGCGCGCGACGCACCGCCTCGGTCTTCGTCTTCGCCTTGGTGAGACGGCGGACCTCGTCCGCCAGCGCATCCACCTCGGCATCGCGAATGAAAAGCGCCATGTGCATATCTCCGCCGATATAGATGGATATCATGCGCAAGATATGCAGGCCATCGCCTTTCGCCAGATCGACGCCGGGACGCCTATTGCGGCGTCTCCAGCCACTTCAGATAGGCCAACAGATCGTTGATCTGCGCCACGTCGAGCCGGAATTGCGGCATCGACGGATGGCCGGTGACGATGCCCTCCGAGAGCGATTCGGCGAGGCTCTCGACCGGATAGCGCTTGTGCAGCTCGCGGAACGGCGGCGCCACCTTCAGCGGGCTCTCGCCTATTTTTCCGATGGCATGGCACTGGCTGCAATTGGTCTGCGAGAAGGTGCGCCCGCGCTGCGCCCGCGGATCGAGCTGCTGGGCGGCGGCAGGCGCCTGGGCGGAAATAGCCCAGGCGGCGAGGATGCCGAGCGTGAACGCTGCCGTCGCAGCACGAGATTTTCGCAAGCCCACCCGTCGCCTCCCTGACCGCGGCTGCCCGACCGGCACAGCCGCATACCGTGACAATCACTACCTGCCCGTCCGGAATGGCGCCTTGACGAGGATCAAGGGCACCTCGCGCGGGGGCGTCAACAACTCGAGAGCTTCCCGGCTCATTCCACATTGCACCCATCCCGGAAGGCTCTCGAATCTGTCCCTTGACCTAAAGTCGGCTTGAAGTGGCAGCCTGCTCCCGATCGTCCCATACGGAGAGCACGGCAATGACACAGGTGGTTTCGGACCCATCCGACAGCGGGCAAGTCGGCGTCACGGTGACGCTGGCGCTGTCGATGGGAATCGCCTCGCTCGGGACCAGCATCGCCAATATTGCGCTGCCGGCGCTGGCGACGGCGTTCGCCGCGCCCTTCCCGAAGGTGCAGGCGGTCGTCGTCGCCTATCTCGCGGCGCTCACGGTCTCGGTGGTGATCGCAGGGCGGCTCGGCGACCGCCATGGCCTGAAGCCCATGCTGATCCTGGGACTCGGCGTGTTCCTGACCGCATCTCTGCTCTGCAGCGTGGCGCCGACCCTTTGGCTGCTGATCGGCGCGCGGGCGATCCAGGGCATCGGCGCGGCCTTCCTGATGACGCTCTCCATGGCGCTGATGCGCCAGACCGCGGGCGCGGCGGGCGTCGGCCGGGCGATGGGGCTGCTCGGCACGGTCTCGGCGCTCGGCACCGCGCTCGGACCCTCGCTCGGCGGGCTTCTGATCCCGGCATTCGGATGGCGCGGGGTCTTCTTGGTGCAGGCTCCGCTATCGGCGATCGCGCTGCTGCTCGCGCTCACGGTGCTGCCCGCCGATCCCCGAAAGAACAGGGCACCGGCACCGAGCCCGAGCCTGGTGCCGAGCTGGACGATCGCGCCGAACCTCGTCGTCAACCTGCTGGTCGCCGCGGTCATGATGACGACGCTCGTGGTCGGCCCCTTCTATCTCGGCGCCGGCCTCGGCCTGACCGCGACAGCGGTCGGCTTCGTCATGGCGGTCGGGCCGGTGATCTCCATTTTCAGCGGGGTCCCCTCGGGGCGGCTGGTCGACCGATGGGGCAGCGGCCGGGTGCTCGCCATCGGCCTGATCCTGCTCGCTGCCGGGGCCTTCCTGCTGGCGCTGCTGCCCGACCTGATCGGCGTCCCGGGCTATCTGCTGTCGATCGTCGTCCTGACGCCGGGCTACCAGCTCTTCCAGGCCGCCAACAACACAGCAGCGCTCGCGGACGTGCCGAAGGACCGGCGCGGAACCGTGTCCGGCCTGCTCGGCCTGTCGCGCAACATCGGCCTCATCGCGGGCGCAACCGCCATGGGCGCCGTGTTCGCCTTCGGTGTCGGGACGGAGAACTTCACCGACGTGTCGCCCGCGCCGATCGCTACCGGCATGCGCCTGACCTTCCTGCTGGCAGGTGCGATGATGGTCGCCGCAATCCTGATCGCCTTTGGCCGCCGGCCCCCGGTCATCGAGCGCTGACGGCCACGAAACAGGTGCCGGATACCGATCGCGCCTATGCCAACCTCTCCATCCGCATACGAAAAAGCCCGCCGGGTCAGAGACCTGGCGGGCGAAAACTTGGTTGCGGGGACAGGATTTGAACCTGTGACCTTCAGGTTATGAGCCTGACGAGCTACCGGGCTGCTCCACCCCGCGCCGAGACGATTGAGCGCCCCGCAGGGCGCCCGACTTCGTGACGCTTATCTAACGTCCCGGTCCCCGGATTGAAAGGGGTTTCCGGCACCTTTTTTCGCCCGGAAGGGGGACGTTTGGCCGCGCAGCAATGCCGAGCGCGCCTATTGGAACAGCGCCTCGCCGGCCATCAGCGCGAGGACCAGCACGCCGACGAAGACGACGAAGAACAGCACGGCCACGAAGAAGAGAATACCGGCGATCAGCCCGGAGGCCCTCGCGATCCCCGAGAAGCCGAGGACGCCGGCGACCACCGCGATCACGAGAAAGATCAACGCCCACCGCATCATCGAGTTTTTCTCCGCAATCCCGCGCTCGCTCGGCGTTGGGCCGAACGCGGCGGAGGCTGGCCCGTTCCGTCGCGAAGGCGAGGCCCGCCTGACTACTCCAGCGCAAGTCCCCTCACGGCGAGGCGGCGCCGACGTCGTCGCCTCGAGATAATCGAGATCCTCCCGGCATCGCCCGGACCGTCTCGACGCGCCACGCGGACGCGGTCGCGGCCGCCGTCCCCAGAAGACGCCAGCGAGCAGGCACGTCATGCGCCACGTCTTTCCGGGAGAACCGCGATTTGCCACATCCGATGGCGCGACGGGAAGGGAAGCACCGCCGGCAAACGAAAACGCCCGGCGCGGGAGAACCCGCGCCGGGCGTCGGCAATCAGATATCGTGAAGCGAAACGTTCTTCGCAGGCCTGGCAGCGACCTACTTTCCCACGCCTTGAGACGGAGTATCATCGGCGCAGAGGAGTTTAACGGCCGAGTTCGGGATGGGATCGGGTTCGAGCTCCTCGCCATAGCCACCAAGCCGGCGAAAAACGCTGAAGCAACGCGAACGAAGAGACGAGGCCCCGGCTCGGCCGGAGGGCCCGATCAACATCGTTCGCAAACTGGTCTGTTCTCCGTGCGTCTCACGCCGCCCGAAAATGGGCATCGTCAATGAGAGCGATCAAGCCGATCGAGCGATTAGTACCGGTAAGCTTCACGCGTCACCGCGCTTCCACACCCGGCCTATCAACGTGGTCGTCTTCCACGGCTCTCGAGGGAGATCTCGTTTTGAGGTGGGTTTCCCGCTTAGATGCCTTCAGCGGTTATCCCGTCCGTACATAGCTACCCTGCAATGCGGCTGGCGCCACAACAGGTCCACCAGAGGTACGTCCATCCCGGTCCTCTCGTACTAAGGACAGATCCTCTCAATTCTCCTACACCTACGGCAGATAGGGACCGAACTGTCTCGCGACGTTCTGAACCCAGCTCACGTACCACTTTAAATGGCGAACAGCCATACCCTTGGGACCTTCTCCAGCCCCAGGATGTGATGAGCCGACATCGAGGTGCCAAACGACGCCGTCGATATGGACTCTTGGGCGTCATCAGCCTGTTATCCCCGGCGTACCTTTTATCCGTTGAGCGATGGCCCATCCAC
>JAEZCD010000387.1 GCA_023430145.1 Pseudomonadota bacterium | reverse complement strand
GGGGACCCCCCCTCGTCGGCGCTCTCCCACGAGGGGAGAGGGAAGAGAAGAGGCGAACTGCATGACCATCCCGCTCCAAAAGCTCACCGCGACCGAGGTCGCCGCGGGCGTTCGCGCCGGCGCCTTCACCGCCGAGGCGGTGGCGCGGGCCTGCCTCGACCGTGTCGCGCTCCGCGAGCCCGAGGTGCGAGCTTGGGCGAGCCTCGATCCCGATCTCGTCCTGCGCCAGGCTCGCCGCATCGATGCGGCCGCCGCGAAGGGGCCGCTCGCCGGCGTGCCCTTCGGCGTCAAGGACATCATCGACACGGTCGACCTGCCGACCGAATGGGGCACGCCGATCCGCCGCGGCGTCATGGCCGGCCGCGACGCCGCCTGCGCGGCGCTCAGCCGCCGGGCCGGCGGGATCATGTTCGGCAAGGCGGTGACGACGGAGCTGGTCAACCAGACCGTCGGCCCGACGCGCAATCCGCTCGATACGAGCCGCACGCCCGGCGGCTCCTCGAGCGGCTCGGCGGCGGCGGTGGCGGACTTCCACGTGCCGCTCGCGCTCGGCACCCAGACCACCGGCTCGACGACGCGGCCCTCCTCCTTCTGCGGGATCTACGGCTACCGGCCGAGCTTCGGCCACCTGCGCATGCACGGCGTCATGGAGGCGTCCGGCTCGCTGGATACGCTCGGCATCTGCGCCCGCTCGGTCGAGGATGTCGCGCTCTGGCGCGACCTGCTGCTCGGCGTGGCTCCGGTGCCGGTCCGGCTAGAGGTCACCCCGCCGCGCATCGGCCTCTGGCGGGGGCGGGTTCTGGCGGAGGTCGATCCGACGATCCGAGCGCGCATCGAGGCGGCGGCCGAACAGCTCGGACGGGCCGGCGCCGTCGTCACCGAGCTGACGCTGCCGTCCCCGATCGAGGAACTGACCGAGGCGCACGGACGAATCTCGACCTTCGAGTATGTGCGGGCGCTGGCGCACGAGATCGGTACCCGCCAGGACGAGATCAGCGAGCCCTTGCGGCGCGGCAAGATCGCCGAGGGTCTTGCGATCAGCGAGCAGGATTATCTCGAGGCGGTCCAGCTCGCCGAGCACTGTCGCCGGCTGATGCCGGCGGTCTGGACGGACGTCGACCTCATCCTCGCGCCGGGTGCGACGAGCGAGGCGCCGGTCGGCTGGGACGCGCTGACCGGCGGCAATCTCTACAAGATGTGGACGGTGCTGCACGTGCCCTCGCTCACGCTGCCGCTGCTGCACGGGCCGAACGGGCTGCCGGTCGGGTTGCAGCTCCTGGCGGCCCGGCACCGCGACCGCGATCTGTTCGCGCATGCCGGATGGGTGGAGCGGGTGCTGCGGTAGGCGGGGACATCGGCCGCGGGCATCGGCCCGCGATCACGAGCCGGTGAGCCCGTAACGAAACCGCGGCGCCGGCGAACAAGGGCACGGTTATCTCGGCGCGACGCGCCGCCCGAGCCGGAGGATCGCATGCATAGCCGCCGTACCGTTCTCGCCCTTCTCGCAATTGCCGCCGCATCGGCGCCCCTCGTCGGGTCCGCGGCCGCACCCGGGGCGAACCCCTTCACGATGGAGGCCTTCGAGGCGGCGAAGAAGGCCGGGAAATCGATCCTCGTCGAGGTGCATGCTCCATGGTGCCCGACCTGCAAGGCGCAGCAGCCGATCCTCGCCGAGCTTCTGGCGAGCCCGAAATACGCGAGCCTCACCGTGTTCCGCGTCGACTTCGACAGCCAGAAGGACGCGCTGCGGGCGCTCGGAGCCCGCCAGCAGAGCACGCTGATCGTCTTCAAGGGGGGCAAGGAGACCGGCCGGTCGGTCGGCGACACGGCAAGACCCTCGATCGCCGGGCTGCTCGAGAAATCGCTCTGAGCAGACGCCGATGATCGGGACGCTCGGCCTCGCGACGCTCGCCGGGATTCTCTCCACGCTCTCGCCCTGCGTGCTGCCGCTGATCCCGATCGTGCTCGGCACCGCCTCCTCCGAGCACCGCTACGGGCCGGTCGCACTCGCCGGCGGCCTCGCCCTGTCCTTCACCGTGATCGGCCTCTTCGTGGCGACGATCGGCTTCGCCATCGGCCTCGACGCCGGCGTGTTCCGCGCCGTCGCCGCCGTGCTTCTGATCGGCATCGGCGCCGTCCTCATGCTGCCGCGGCTCCAGGCCGGCCTCGCGCTCGCCGCCGGCCCTGCCGGCAACTGGACCCAGCAGCGCTTCGGCGGCTTCTCGACCGCCGGACTGTCGGGCCAGTTCGCGGTCGGCCTCCTGCTCGGCGCCGTCTGGAGCCCCTGCGTCGGCCCGACGCTCGGCGCGGCTTCCGTGCTCGCCGCCCAAGGCGAGGATCTTCTGGCGGTCGCCGCCACCATGCTCGCCTTCGGCGTCGGCGCGGCCCTGCCGCTGATGATCCTCGGCCTCCTCTCGAGACAGACGCTCGCCGCCTGGCGGCAGCGGCTGCTCGCCGCCGGCAACGGCCTCAAGCAGGCGCTCGGCGCGCTGCTGATCGGCATCGGCACCCTCGTACTCTCCGGCGCCGACAAGCGCCTCGAGGCCTTCCTGGTCGACGCCTCGCCCGAATGGCTGACCCGGCTGACGACCACGTTCTGAGCCGGCCTCCGGAGTGAGACCTTGGTTCAATGAATTCCAAGGTTGAGCTTCGGCGCCGCTCGAACCAGTATGGTCGCCCAATATGAGAAACCGCGCCGGGTGGAAATGGCCGCCAACATCCTCGAGACGAGCGGGCTGACGCGCGAGTTCGCCGGCTTCGTCGCCGTCAGCGACGTGAACCTCACCGTCGCCGAGGGCTCGGTGCACGCGCTCATCGGCCCGAACGGCGCCGGCAAGACGACCTGCTTCAACCTCCTCACGAGCTTCCTGAAGCCGACCCGCGGCTCGATTCGCTTCAAGGGCGAGGACGTCACCGGCCGCGCGCCCGCCGACGTCGCCCGGCTCGGCCTCGTCCGCTCGTTCCAGATCTCCTCGGTGTTCCCGCATCTCAGCGTGCTCGAGAACGTCCGCATCGCCCTGCAGCGCACGCGCGGCGGCTCGTTCGATTTCTGGCGCCCGAGCCGTGTCCTCGACAGCCTCAACGATCGCGCCATGCAGTTGCTCGCCGATGTCGGCCTGGAATCCTACGCCTCGGCGCTGGCGGTCGAGCTGCCCTACGGCCGCAAGCGGGCGCTCGAGATCGCCACCACGCTGGCGCTCGACCCGGAGATGCTGCTGCTCGACGAGCCGACCGCCGGCATGGGCCAGGAGGACGTCGGCCGCATCGCCGACCTCATCAAGAAGGTCTCCGCCCACCGCACGGTGCTGATGGTCGAGCACAATCTCGCCGTCGTCGCCAAGCTCAGCGACCGCATCACCGTGCTCACGCGCGGAAAGATTCTCTGCGAGGGGGACTACGCCACCGTCTCCAACGATCCGCGCGTGCGCGAGGCCTATCTGGGGACCGGCCATGCTTGAGAAGGCCGAGGCCCTCCTTTCGGTGAAAAACCTCGAAGCCTGGTACGGCGAGTCGCACATCCTGCACGGCGTCGACTTCGAAGTGCGCGAGGGCGAGGTGGTGACGCTGCTCGGCAGGAACGGCGCCGGCAAGTCGACGACGCTGAAATCGATCATGGGCATCGTCGGCCATCGCACCGGCTCGGTGCGCTTCGAGGGCCGCGAGCTGATCCGCCTCTCCTCCGACAAGATCGCCCGCACCGGCATCGCCTTCTGCCCGGAGGAGCGCGGCATCTTCTCGAGTCTCGACGTGCGCGAGAACCTGCTGCTGCCGCCCGAGGTCCGGCCCGGCGGCTACAGCCTCGACCGTATTCTGGGCCTTTTCCCGAACCTGCGCGAGCGGCTCGGCAGCCAGGGGACCAAGCTTTCCGGCGGCGAGCAGCAGATGCTGGCCATCGGCCGCATCCTGCGCACCGGCGCCAAGCTCCTGCTGCTCGACGAGCCGACCGAGGGTCTCGCGCCCGTCATCGTCGAGCAGATAGGCTCGATCGTCCGGGCGCTGAAGGAGCAAGGCTTCACCGTGCTCCTCGTCGAGCAGAACTTCCATTTCGCGGCGACGCTCGCCGATCGCTTCTACGTCATGGAGCACGGCCGCATCATCGATGCTTTCGATGCGGCCGAACTGCCGGCGATCACGGACAGGCTTCACGCCCAGCTCGGGGTGTGAAAGGCTCTCGAACAACAAAGAGACAGGAGGAACTCCGCATGCACAGCTTCACGAAAGGCCTGTTTGCTGCGACGGCCCTCGCCGGGCTGGTTCTCGCCGGCCCGGCCCTCGCCCAGTCCAGCGACGGCGTCATCAAGATCGGCGTCCTCAACGACATGTCGGGCACCTATTCCGATCTCGCCGGGCCGGGCTCGGTCGCCGCCGCCAAGCTCGCGGTCGAGGATTTCGGCGCCGCCGCGAAGGGCATGAAGGTCGAGATCGTCGGCGCCGACCACCAGAACAAGCCCGACATCGGCTCCAACATCGCCCGCAGCTGGTTCGACCGGGACGGCGTCGACGTGATCGTCGACGTGCCGACCTCCTCGGTGGCGCTCGCCATCAACGAGATCGCCAAGGAGAAGAACAAGGTCTTCCTCGTCTCCGGCGCCGCCGCCTCCGACCTCACCGGCGCGAAGTGCTCGCCGAACACGGTTCACTGGACCTACGACACCTGGTCGCTCGGCAACGGCACCGGAAAGGCGATGGTGAAGGGCGGTGGCGACACCTGGTACTTCCTCACCGCCGACTATGCGTTCGGCCATGCGCTCGAGCGCGACACGGCCGCCGTCGTCGAGAAGAACGGCGGCAAGGTGCTCGGCAAGGTCCGGCACCCCTTCCCGGGCAGCGACTTCTCCTCGTTCCTGCTGCAGGCGCAGTCCTCCGGCGCCAAGGTGATCGGCCTCGCCAATGCCGGCAGCGACACCATCAACGCCGTCAAGCAGGCCGGCGAGTTCGGCATCACCCAGGGCGGTCAGAATCTTGCCGGGCTCCTGATCTTCGTCACCGACGTGCACGCGCTCGGCCTGCAGAACGCGCAAGGGCTCGTCCTGACGGAATCCTTCTACTGGGACCGCAACGACGAGAGCCGCGCCTTCGCCAAGCGCTTCGCGCCGATGTTCAAGGGCAACATGCCGAGCATGGTGCATGCCGGCGTCTACGCTTCGGTGATGCACTACCTGAAGGCGGTCGAGGCGCTGAAGAGCGAGGCCGACGGCAAGGCCGTGGTCGCCAAGATGAAGGAGATGCCGACCGACGATGCACTGTTCGGCAAGGGCGAGATCCGCGCCGACGGACGCAAGGTCCACGACATGTTCCTGTTCGAGGTCAAGAAGCCGGCCGAGTCCAAAGGCCCGTGGGACTACTACAAGCTCCGCGCGACGATCCCGGCCGCCGAGGCCTTCCGGCCGATGGCCGAAGGCAACTGCCCGCTCGTCAAGAGCTGAGGACTCAAGGATGAGGGGGGCGGCAGCTCTTCCCTCTCCCACAGGGAGAGGGTGCCCGCGGAGCGGGCGGGTGAGGGGTTACCGATTATCAGAATCGGCCCCGTACCCCCTCATCCGGCCGCTTCGCGGCCACCTTCTCCCCCTGGGAGAAGGAAGACTCCCATGATCACCATCCTCGGCGTGCCCTCGCAGGCGCTGTTCGGCCAGCTGCTGCTCGGCCTCATCAACGGCTCGTTCTACGCCCTGCTCAGCCTCGGCCTCGCCGTCATCTTCGGCATGCTGAACATCATCAACTTCGCGCACGGCGCGCAGTACATGATGGGCGCCTTCGCCGCCTTCCTCCTGCTCAATCATCTCGGCATCGGCTACTGGGGCGCTCTGATCCTCGTGCCGATCATCGTCGGCTTCTTCGGCGTTCTCATCGAGCGCCTGCTGCTGCAGCGGCTCTACGGCCTCGACCACCTCTACGGCCTGTTGCTGACCTTCGGCCTCGCGCTCGTCATCCAGGGCGTCTTCCAGAACCTCTACGGCTCCTCCGGCCTGCCCTATCAGGTTCCGGCCGAGCTGCAGGGCGGCCGCAATCTCGGCTTCATGTTCCTGCCGAACTACCGCGCCTGGGTGGTGATCTTCTCGATCGCGGTGTGCCTGACGACCTGGTTCGTCATCGAGCGCACGCGGCTCGGCGCGTATTTGCGCGCCGCCACCGAGAACCCGACGCTGGTGCGCGCCTTCGGCATCAACGTGCCGCGCATGATCACCCTCACCTACGGCTTCGGCGTCGGCCTCGCGGGCCTCGCCGGGGTGATGGCGGCACCGATCTACAACGTCGCCCCGCAGATGGGGGCGGACCTCATCATCGTCGTCTTCGCCGTGGTCGTCATCGGCGGCATGGGCTCGATTCTCGGCTCGATCCTCACCGGCTTCGGCCTCGGTCTCACCGAGGGCCTGACGAAGGTATTCTTCCCCGAAGCCTCGAACACGGTGGTCTTCATCATCATGGCGCTGGTGCTGCTCGTGCGGCCGGCGGGCCTGTTCGGACGCGCCTGATGCACGCCGCGGTCGAAGCCCCCGCCTCCCCTGCCCCGGTTCGCCGCTCGCTGGCCGAGCCGATCGGCTTCGCGCTGCTCGGCCTCGCCATCGTGCTCGCGCCGACCTTCGTCTATCCGCTGCTCGTCATGCAGGTGCTCTGCTTCGCCCTGTTCGCCTGTGCCTTCAACCTGCTGATCGGCTATGTCGGCCTGCTCTCCTTCGGACATGCGCTGTTCTTCGGCTACGGCTCCTACATCAGCGCCTACACGGCCAAGGCATGGGGCCTCGATCCGGGGCTGGCGATCCTGGCCGGGGCGGCCGCGGGCGCCGTCCTCGGCGTCGTCGTCGGGGCGCTCGCCATCCGCCGGCAGGGCATCTACTTCGCCATGATCACGCTGGCGCTGGCGCAGATGATGTACTTCTTCGCCATCCAGGCGCCCTTCACGGGCGGCGAGGACGGCATCCAGGCCGTGCCGCGCGGAAAGATGTTCGGCATGCTCGACCTGTCGAACCAGACGGTGATGTATGTCGTCGTCGCCGCGATCTTCGTCGCCGGCTTCCTGTTCATCTACCGCGTCGTGCACTCGCCCTTCGGCGAGGTGCTGAAGGCGATCCGCGAGAACGAGCCGCGGGCGATCTCGCTCGGCTACCGGACCGAGCGCTACAAGCTCGTCGCCTTCGTCCTCTCGGCCATGCTGGCCGGCCTCGCCGGCGCCACCAAGGCGATCGTCTTCCAGTCCGCGACGCTGACCGACGTGCACTGGACCATGTCGGGCGAGGTGGTGCTGATGACGCTGCTCGGCGGGCTCGGCACCGTCTTCGGCCCCGCGGTCGGCGCCGCCGTCATCATCGCCATGCAGTATTATCTGTCCGGCTTCGGGCAGTGGGTGATGGTCATCCAGGGCACGGTCTTCGTCTTCTGCGTGCTCCTGTTCCGCCGCGGCATCGTCGGCGAGCTCGGCAACCTGTTGCGGACGCGGCTTTAGGGCTCACGCCCGGCGGCGCTTGGCATCGACGTAGGAACGCAAGATCGCGTTGATCCGCCGCTGATAGCCCGGCCCCTCGCTGCGGAGAAACTCGAGAACGTCCGCATCCAGGCGGATGCTGATCGCCTGCTTGCCGGGCGGAACGCCGATCTCCGCCTGCGACCAATCGATATCGAGCGGGCCGCGTCGGCGTCGGCCGCAACGGCCTCGGCGATTTCGGCGTCGGTGAGGGCATCGATACGCCCCCAGTCAGTCAGGCCCTTTCGAGCCGATGCGCTCGCGGATTTCTTCGCGCTCATGGGTCCTCGCACGCCTCGCGGAGATCAGCCGCTCCTCCCTATCACTCACCTCCCCAAAGTGCTAACAAGCTGATTCCGCAGGCATTTCGCTCGTTTTTTTGACTTGTCGGATGCCCGACTCGGCCCCACACTCCGCATGTGGCCCTCGACGGCCGCGCGCAGTGCGGACATGACCATGAGCGGAGCATCCGAGGATTTCCGAGTTCAGATCGTCGACGGCTACGGCCTGACGACGGCCGACATTCTCTACCGGCTGCCGGATCACCCGGCGCTGCTGCAGTCCTTCGTCTGGCAGCAATACGATCTCTTCCCGCAATTCCCGGAGCTGACGAAGTTCCTCGACTTCTGGGAACGCGAGCTCGACGGGGCGCTGCATTCGGTGAAGGTGGCGCACTGCCGCCTCCTCGCACCGACCGACTGGCGGGCGATCACCGAGCTCCGGCTTCACTGAGGCGCCCTTCCGCCACCCGTAGAACTACGGTATCTCGGGTTCCGGGCGGCGTGCCGGCGATAGTCGTCGGCCGAGCCGTCTGCACTCGCCTCGCCGTTCGTCACGCAGGCCCGGGCGCGAGCGGCGATGCGCCTCGAAACCGCCCGAGTCTTCCACGCTGGTGCCGAGCGGATGCTCGACCGTACCGATCCCCTCCAGGCCGCCGCCGCGGAGCCGCGCCCGCCGCGCACCTCCGAGCTCATCGCCGCGCTTCCGCATGCTCACGACGGCGAGCGGATCGCGATCGGCGAGCTCGCTCACACGCTGCGCAACCGCGCCTTCGGCATGACGCTGCTGCTGTTCGGCATCCCGAACTGCATCCCCATGCCGCCCGGCATCCCGGTCATCTGCGGCACGATCCTGATCCTCGCCGCGATCCCGATGATTCTCGGCCGCGACGCCATGTGGCTGCCCGAGCGCATCGCACGGCGGACGATCTCCAAGGCCGAGCTCGAGCGCATCAGCCTGCGCGCCCTGCCTTGGATCACGCGGTTCGAGCAATGGAGCCGGCCGCGGCTGCCGGTCTTCTCCGGTCCGACCGCGCGCCGCATTGTTGGCGCCGTCGTCGCCTTCCTCGGCTTCGTCCTGATCCTGCCGATCCCGTTCCTCGGCAACATGCCGCCCGGCATCGCCATATGCATCTTCGGCCTCGGCCTCATCGAGCGCGACGGCCTCGTCATCCTCATCGCCTTCTTCGCCACCGTGGTCGCCATGGCGGTGACGGTCGGCATGACCTGGGCGATCGTTCAAGGCGCCAGCTGGCTGTTCTGAGCGTCGCCGGTCGTCCGCCGGCGGCCGTTCGGCGGCCGCGTGACCCGCGTGGTCAGCGCATCGGGATCGGCGTCGACAGCATCGACACCGGGCAGGCGGCGTCGGTGAACTTCCAGGAGGTGTTGTTCAGTACCATGACGCATTCGGCGACGCGGCCGCCGAGGCAGATCGACTGGCCGACCCGGGCGATGCCGTTCGGCGCGCGGCAGAGGCAGTCGGGCGCATGGCCGGGGGTGGGGATGCCGAAAACGAGGGTGCCGCTCGGTGCGCCTTGCGCAGGGAACGTCAGGGCGAAGGCGCTCGCCGCGAGCAGCAATGCGGCGGCCGAACGGTGGAACCGGTATCCGCGCATGGGACAAGCGTAGCACTTTTCACGCCGCCGTCATCTGCTCTTTCCCGCGGAAGGCAGCGAATCGGACAATCCTCGCCGCCGGCGCTCCCGCCGACAGGAGTTCTCGCATGCAGCTCGTCTCTCCCCGGCTCGAGGGCCGCTTCGCGCTCGTCACCGGCGCCTCGCGCGGCATCGGCCGCGCCGTCGCCGAGCGCTTCTGCGCCGAGGGCGCCGTGGTGGCGGTGAACTATGCCGGCAACGCGGTGGCGGCGGCGGAGGCCGTCGAGAGCCTCGCCGCGCTCGACCGGCGCATGGGGCGGCCGGTGCGCGACCACTTCGCGATCAAGGCCGACGTCGCCGACGAGGGAGAGGTCGAGCGCATGGTGGCGGCGGTGGTCGAAAGATTCGGGCGGCTCGACATCCTCGTCAACAATGCCGGCGTGCAGGAGGAGACGCCGGGCGACGCCTTCGACGCGGCGAGGATGGCGCGCATCCTCGCCGTCAACCTCGCCGGGCCGGCGCTGTGCTCTCGCGCGGCGATCGCGCATTTCCTGTCGCGACCGGGCGGCGGCGCGATCGTCAACGATTCCAGCGTCCACCAGCTCATTCCGAAGCCGGGCTACCTCGCCTACGCGATGAGCAAGGGCGGCATCGGCCAGCTGACGCGGACCCTGGCGCTGGAATTCGCCGGGCGCGGCATCCGCGTCAACGCGGTCGCGCCCGGTGCGGTGGAGACCGACCTCAACGCCGCCTGGACCGGGGATCCGGAAGCCCGCGCCGTGGTCGAGCGGCACATCCCCTTGGGATATGCCGCGGCGCCGAAGGCGATCGCCCCGGCCTTCGCCTTCCTCGCCTCGGACGAGGCCGCCTACGTCACCGGCCAGACCCTGTTCGTCTGCGGCGGCCTCACCCTGTTCGGGGATTTCAAGGAGAATTGGTCGTCGTGAGCGGTTGCAGGGAGACCTGCCCCCTCGTCATTGCGAGGAGCGAAGCGACGAAGCAATCCAGCTCTTTGCGGCGCCGGATGAAGTCTGGATTGCTTCGCTTCGCTCGCAATGACGGGTTCGATCGCAGGTCAGGCGCCGCGCGGACGAGGAGCGGAAACAGCTCTCAGCCGAAGTTCTCGCAGGCGACAGGCTCGAGGCCGGCCAGCCGTATCGCGGGCACGCGCCGGCCGGCACAGGCCGGCGTCTCGGCGGCGCGCTGACGTGCGCGCAGAAGGCCGAGCAGGATAGCGAGCGGCAGTTCCTCGTGGCGCCCGTCCACCGCGTCGTCGAGGAACTCCGGCAGGCGTGGATGCCGCGACAAAGAACAGAGCCATGCGCCGGCGTCCCAGACGAGGCGGCGAACCCGCCACGTCGGCAGCTCGCCGGCTACCAGGGCGAGCGCCGCCTCGGTGAAGGCGCACGCCTCGACCAACCGGTCGACCTCGCCCTTCACGGCGGTCGGGAGCCCTTTCGATGTCGCCACCACGCCAGCGAAGACGGCGGCACTCAGCGCTGCGGCCGACTCCAGCCTTCGGGCCAGTCCGTCAAGACGACGCCTGGACTCGACAGTCAACAGCATGACGCGACCCGTGGTTTCGAAGCTTCGCTCGCCTGCTCGGGAAAGAAGGCAGCAGTCTGGGAGGACGCCCTGTCGCGGCCCAGGCTGACCAGGTGGGCATGGGGCGCGGCGCCTCGAGCACCGCCGCTCCGTCGCCGCGGCCGACGGCCCGGCGGCGCGATCACGTCTGCTGCGCGGACGCCTCCGCGTGCGGCGCCTCCGCCACCGGCGCCTTCCTCTGGAACCGCAGCACCACGGCGCGGATGGCGACATAGAACACCGGCGTCAGGAACAGGCCGAAGAAGGTGACGCCCGTCATGCCGAAGAACACGGCGGTGCCGAGCGACTGGCGCATCTCGGCGCCCGGGCCGGTGGCGAGGACGAGCGGCACGACGCCGAGGATGAAGGCGAGCGCCGTCATGATGATCGGCCGCAGCCGCAGGCGCGCGGCCTCGACCACCGCCTCGATCGGCCCCTTGCCGCGCGTCTCGCCGTCGCGCGCGAACTCGACGATCAGGATGGCGTTCTTGGCCGCGAGGCCGACCAGCACGACGAGGCCGATCTGGGTGAGGATGTTATTGTCCATGCCGCGCCACATCACCCCGA
Organism: Pseudomonadota bacterium; assembly: GCA_023430145.1. GTDB lineage: Bacteria > Pseudomonadota > Alphaproteobacteria > Rhizobiales > Methylopilaceae > JAEZCD01. Next base: position 41,217 of record JAEZCD010000387.1, on the reverse strand, counting down.
GCAGCGCCGAAAGGACGCTCATCGGCACGATCAGGATGATGGCGAGCGGCAAGGACCAGCTCTCGTATTGGGCGGCGAGCACCAGGAACACGAACAGCACCGACAGGCCGAAGATGAAGATGGCGAGGTTGCCGGTCTGCTGCTCCTGGAAGGCGAGCTCGGTCCATTCGAAGCTCATGCCGCGCGGCAGCACCTCGCCGGCGAGCTTGGCCATCGCGTCGAGCGCCTGGCCGGAGGAGATGCCGGGCGCCGCGTTACCCTGCAGCGGCACCGAGGTGTACATGTTGTAGCGCTGGATCAGATCCGGCCCCGTCACCTCGCGGATGCCGACGAGCGTGCCGAGCGGCACCAGCGCGCCGGTCGAGGAGCGCACGCGCAGGCGCGAAATGTCCTCGCGCTCGACGCGGAAGCGCTGGTCGGCCTGCGCCCGCACCTGGTAGACGCGGCCGAAGGCGTTGAAGTCGTTGACATAGGCCGTGCCGAAGTTGAACTGCAGCGCCTCGAAGATGGCGGTGATTGGCACGCCGAGCACGCGCGCCTTCTCGCGGTCGATGTCGAGGAAGACCTGCGGCGAGCCGGCCGAGAAGGTGGTGAAGACGCCCGAGAGGCTCGGATTGCCGCGCGCCTTGCCCATGATCTCGCGCGCGGACGCGAGCACGCGGTCGACGCCGGCGCCGTCGCGCTCCTGCACCTGCATTTTGAAGCCGCCGGCATTGCCGATGCCGCGCACCGGCGGCGGTGGGATGGCGATGACGAAGGCCTCCTCGATCGCCTGCAGGCGGATGAACAAATTCTTGATGATGTCGTTCGCGTCGTGGCCTTCCTTCAGCCGCTTTTCGTAGGGCTCGAAGCCGACGAACACCGCGGCGGCATTGGTGGCGTTGGTGAAGGTCGCGGCCGAGAAGCCCGAGAAGGCGACGGCGCGGTCGGCGCCGGGCGTGGTCCGCGCGATCTCGCTGATGCGCCGCGTCACCTCGTCGGTGCGCGCGAGCGAGGCGCCGTCCGGCAGCTGCGCGACGATGATGGCGTAACCCTGATCGAGCACCGGGATAAAGCCGCGCGGCAGCGTCGTCACCGTCCACACCGTGGCAGCGATGAGGCCGGCATAGATCGGCAGCACCAGGAGCTTGCGGCGCACCAGCACGCCGACGGAGGCGGCATAGCCGCGCGAGGTGGCGTCAAAGCCGCGGTTGAAGCCGCCGGCGAGCGCCCCGAACGCACGCGCGGCCAGGTTGCGCCTTGCGTGCGCGTCGTGGCTCTTCAGAAGCCGCGCGGCGAGCGCCGGCGACAGGGTCAGCGAGACGAAGGCCGAGATCGCCGTCGAGATCGCGATGGTCAGCGCGAACTGCTGGTAGAACAGGCCCGAGATGCCCGGGATGAACGCGGTCGGCACGAACACCGCCGCCAGCACCAGCGCGATGGCGATCAGCGCGCCGCCCACCTCGTCCATGGTCACGCGGGCTGCCTCGATCGGCGAGCGGCCGGCCGAGATGTGACGCTCGACATTCTCGACCACGACGATGGCGTCGTCGACGACGATGCCGATGGCGAGCACGAGGCCGAACAGGGTGAGCGTGTTCAGCGAGAAGCCGAACGCGGCCATGAACAGGAAGGTGCCGATCAGCGAGACCGGGATGGCGAGGATCGGGATCAGCGCCGTCCGCCAGGACTGCAGGAAGACCAGCACGACGATGACGACGAGGCCGATCGCCTCGAACAGGGTCGCATAGACCGCGTTCACCGACTCCTCGATGAACTCCGTCGGGTTGTAGACGATGCGGTAGTCGAGGCCGGGCGGGAAATTCGTCTTCAGCCGGTCCATCGTCGCCTTGATGGCGTCGGCGGCCTGCAGGGCATTGGTGTTCGGCCGCTGGAAGATGGCGAGCGCCACCGCCGGCTTGCCGTCGAGGTAGGAGTTGCTGAAATAGTCCTGCGCGCCGAGCTCGACCCGCGCCACGTCGCCGACCCGGACGAGCCTGCCGTCCTCCGTCGAGCGGACGATGATGCGCGAAAAGTCCTCCGGCGCGCTGAGCCGCCCTTGCGTCGTCAGCGTCAGCTGGAAGGCATTGCCGGCCGGCACCGGCTCCTGGCCGAGCGCGCCGCCGGAGACCTGCACGTTCTGCTCCTGCACGGCGCGGACGACGTCGCCCGAGGTCATGCCGAAGGCGGCGAGGCGCTCCGGGTCGAGCCAGATGCGCAGGCTGTACTGGCGCTCGCCGAACAGCTGCACGTCGCCGACGCCGTCGAGGCGCAAGAGCTCGTCGCGGACATTGTTGCGCGAATAGTTGGAGACGTAGAGCTGGGAGAGGCTCTCGTCGGGCGAGAGCATGTGCACGACCATCATCAGGTCGGGCGAGGACTTGAGGGTCGTGACGCCGAGCCGGCGCACCTCCTCGGGCAGGCGCGGGGTGGCAATGGCGACGCGGTTTTGCACCAGCACCTGCGCCTCGTCGAGGTCAGTGCCGAGCTTGAAGGTCACGGTCAGCGAATAGCCGCCGTCGCCGGTCGAATAGGAGGACATGTAGAGCATGTCCTCGACGCCGTTGATCTGCGCCTCGAGCGGCGTCGCCACCGTGGCGGCGACGGTGGCGGCATCGGCGCCCGGATAGTTGGCGCGGACGACCACGGTCGGCGGCGCGATCTCCGGGTACTGGGCGACCGGCAGGCCGAAATAGGCGATGCCGCCGCCGATCAGGACGACGATCGACAGGACGATGGCAAAGATCGGCCGGTCGATGAAGAAGTGGGAGAATCGCATCGCATCGGTCCTTCGCGGCGACGACGTCGCCCTTCGCGGCGGCTAGTTGCGCGCGGCGAGCCGCGTCGTCGGAAGCTCGACGAGCTTCGGCTGGATCTGGATGCCCGGCTGGGCGCGGTAGAGGCCGTTGACGACGATCGTCTCCTCGCCGGTGAGGCCGGCGCGGACGATGCGGTACCCCTCCGCCTTGCCGCCGAGCTGCACCGGGCGCAGGGCGAGCCGGTTCTCGGCCTCGACGACGAAGACGAGTCGCCGGTCCTGGTCGGCGCGCACCGCCTCGTCGGGGATCAGCACCGCCTCGTAGGACTGCGTCACCGGCAGCCGCACGCGGCCGAAGAGGCCCGGGACCAGCGACAGGTCGGCATTGCGCATCGAGACGCGGCCGCGCATCGTCCCGGTCGCCTGGTCGAGCCGGTTGTCGAGGAAGTCGATGGTTCCGCGGCGCGAGCCGTCGCCGTCAGTGAGCGAGACCGACACCTCCGTCGCCGCCGCCTTGCTGCCGGTCGGATCGAAATTGCGCAACGACGACAGGTAGGAGCGCTCGTCGACGTCGAAATAGAAGTTGATCGGGTCGAGCGAGACGATGTTGACGAGCACCGTGTCGTTGGCGGTGACGAGGCTGCCCGGCGAGACGCTGCGGCGCGACAGCCGCCCCGACACCGGCGCCCGGATCTCGGTGAATTCGAGGTCGAGCCGGGCGCGCTCGAGCGTCGCCTCGGCGCGCCGGATCTCGGCATTGACGACGTCGACAGTCTGCCGCCGCTGGTCGGCGGCCTGGTCGGCGATGTTGTTGGTCTTCTTGAGCTGCTCGGCCCGCTTCAGATCGGTGACGGCATAGTCCTGCCGCGCCTTGGCCGAGGCCAGCGTCGCCTCCGCCTCGGCGACGGCCGTCTGGTATGTCCGCCTGTCGATGGTGAACAACAGGTCGCCGGCCTTGACGAGGGCGCCGTCCTGCATGGCGATGCGATCGACATAGCCCGTGACGCGCGAGCGGACGTCGACCGTGTCGACCGCCTCGAAGCGGCCGATGAAGTCGGTCCACTCGACGACGTTCTTCTTGATCGGCTTGGCCACGGAGATCGACGGCGCCGGCGGCGCGCCCTGCGCGAGGCTGCCGCCGAGCGGCGTAGCCGTCAGCAGGGCGGCGAGCGCCGCGGCGCCGAGCACGGCCAGGCCGGGAACACGGATGTCGGTCGGGCTCGGCATGGCGGTCTCCGTGGGTCGGGTTTGCATGGCGCGGAACGCCGGGGAGAGGGCGAGCTCAATCGCGCGATGGCGTGGTCCCGAACCGGGTTCGGGCCACCGGCGCTGCATGCTGCAGCGCAACCACCATCGGCGACGCGACGAGGGGAGTCGCTGCAAAGGTCAGGCCAGATGCCCGCGCGCGCCAGCTTGTCCGCAAGGGTGAGTCAGCACACATGGCGAAGCCCCGGTCCGAGGTTGCCCGGAGCGGTGACGCCCACCGTCCGTGACCCCGAGATGGTGACTTCATTTTTTGAATTCAATGTCCCGCAGAACGCATGGCTGCTCTGCGCCTGGCGGGACGCGGCCGAGGGCGGAGGGGCGACGGAACCGCCACGCTCCTGCCGGATTTACTTGCGCTGCGCGAATCGCGGTCCATATTCGCAGCAACAGATCGGAGGTTCGCCCGCGATGGGCTGGGACAGGATCGGTGAAAGCGAGTGCTCGGTGGCGCGGTCATTGGCCGTGGTCGGCGATCGCTGGACCTTCCTCTTGATCCGCAACCTGTTCGACGGCGCCCGACGGTTCGATCAGTTGCAGTGCAACATGCATGTCTCGCCGCATCTGCTTTCGATGCGGCTGAAGCGGCTCGAGGAGGACGGCGTCGTCGAGCGCATCCCCTATCAGGAGCGGCCGCGGCGCTACGAGTACCGCCTGACCGAGAAGGGCCAGGACCTCTATCCGGTGCTGGTCAAGCTCGGCGAGTGGGGCTCCAAATGGTGCGGCTGCGAGACGACCGGGCTCGGCATGACCCCCGCGCCCGCGGAGCCCGCCCCGCTTCCGGAGCCGGCCGAGGGGCGGTAGCGCCTTCTTCTTCCTTCTCCCCGGATGAGAAGGGGCCGCGTAGCGGCCGGATGAGGGAGTACGGCGCCCGTTCTGATGCTCAACAGCCCCTCACCCGCCGCCTGCGGCGGCACCCTCCTCCCGATGGGAGAGGGAAGCGGGTCACCCCGCTACGCCCTCCAGCACTCCCTCAATCGCCGACTCCCCCACCGAAAGCCTGTGTAGCCATTGGGTAACGCGCCGCAGGTTTACGGGGCGGGAATGAATTCTGGCCTTTTATGAGGCTGCGCCGTGAGGCATCAATGGCGCAAGGGGAGACGGGATTTCGAATGGGCCGCAGAGTATCGGCGGGGCGATGGTGGACGTTGGCCCCGAGGCGGGCCGGATCCACGTTCGCGGGCGTTCTGTTCGCCGCGCTGGCGGCGATAACCGTCGTTCCGGCGCCGACCGCTCCCGCCGTCGCCGCCGAGCTCGAGCTCCACAATCCGTTCCGCCCCTGCGCCGCCGACTGCGCCGTCACCGTCCTCTCCGGCGGTCTCGTCGAGACGGCGATGATGGACATCTTCGTCAACCAGGGCATTCCGCCCTGGAAGTGGAAATACGGGCGCAGCGCCTTCATCGGCGCTGCCATCTCGCGCGAGCTCGTCACCTGGGGCAATTACGGCTCGATCGAGGGCGAGATCGGCATCGGCAAGCGCTTCGGCATCATGGACGAGGGCGAGGGCTGGGTGGCCCTCTACTTCCGCTGGAAGTGGTTCCCGTGGAACGACTACGTCCGCACCACGATCGCCACGTCGACCGGCGTCAACGTCGCCACCGACATCGCCGACTGGGAGCGCAAGCGCACCGTCAACAGCGGCCGCGGCTCGTACCACCAGCACTACTTCTCGCCGGAAATCACCTTCGGCCTGCCGCAATACCCCAACACCGACCTCGTGTTCCGCTTCCACCACCGTTCCGGCGCGAGCCTCGGCATCTTCAACCACACCTACGGCGCCGCACAGTACGCGACGGTCGGCGTGCGCCACCGCTTCTAGCGCCCCGGTCGGGGTGCCGATTCGGGACCCCTCGCGAACGCCCCGCTTGATCGGCGTCAATGCCGGCGCCGGGCGGCGGCTGCAGATTCTCCAGCACCTTAGGAGGATCGAACCATGCAAGCCGCCGATGTCATGATCACGGACGTCATCTCCGTGCCCGAGACGGCGACCGTCCGCGACGTCGCCCAGCTGATGCTCGACAAGCGCATCAGCGGCGTGCCGGTGGTCGACGCGCAGGGCCACATCGTCGGCATCGTCAGCGAGGGCGATCTTCTGCGCCGTGCCGAGATCGGCAGCCAGAAGAAGCGCTCCTGGTGGCTCGAGCTCGTCGCCGGCACCGAGCAGCTGGCGTCCGAATACGTGAAGTCGCACGCGCTGCACGTCGCCGACATCATGTCGCGCAACGTCGTCACCGCGCTCCCGTCGGCCTCGCTGTCGGACATCGCCACGCTGCTCGAGCGGCACCGGATCAAGCGGGTGCCGATCGTCCGCGACGGCAAGCTCGTCGGGATCGTCAGCCGGGCCAACCTCATCCAGGCGCTCGCGGCACAGCCGCCGGCAGCGGCGGTGACGAGCGACGACCGCACCATCCGCGAGGCGCTGACCGCGCATATCCGCAAGCAGCCCTGGGGCATGCCCTGGCTGCTGACGACAACGGTCGAGGACGGCGTCGTGACGCTGTGGGGGCCGGTCACCTCCGATCAGGTGCGGACGAGCCTGCGGGTCGCCGCCGAGACGACGCCCGGCGTCAAGGCGGTGAAGGACGAGCTGTTCATCTGGGACCCGGCGATGGACTACGCACCGCCGTTCCGCGAGGAGACGAAGAAGGCGTCATAGGGGCGGCCGAGGAGGCGCAGGCTATCGCGCAACACCGGCGAACTCGGCGCACGCGCCCGCGTCCGATTACCTCCGCTCATCCCCGCGAAGGCGGGGATCCGGCTTTACCGACTGTCGGCTCGGAAAACTGGGTCCCCGCCTTTGCGGGGACGAGCGGAGCTGGTGGCCCGAGCGCCCGCAGCGCGTTGAGAATCACCAGCACGTCGATCGCCTCCTGCAGCAGCGCGCCCTGCACGGGCGGCAGGTAGCCGAAGGCGGCGAACACCATCGCCACGAGCGACAGGCCGAGGCCGAGCCGCGCGCTGCCGAGGGCGAGCGCGAGCGAACGGCGGGCGATGGCGACCGCCTCGACCGGGCGGTCGAGCCGGTCCACCAGCACCACCGCATCGGCGGTCTCCGAGGCTGCGGCAGCCCCGCGCGCGCCCATGGCGATCCCGACGTCGGCCGCCGCCAGCGCCGGCGCATCGTTCACCCCGTCGCCGATCATCAGCACCGGCCCATGAGCCCGCTCGGCGGCGATCAGCGCCACCTTCTGCTCGGGCGCGAGGTCGGCATGGACGGCGTCGACGCCGATCGCCGCCCCGATCCTCTCGGCGATGTTCCGCGTGTCGCCCGAGGCGAGCACGATCCGCCCGATGCCGTTCCGGCGAAGGTCGACGATCGCCTGCCTCGCCTCCGGCCGCAGCCGGTCGGCGAAGGCGAGCGTGCCGGCGAAATCGCCGTCGACGGCGACGAAGACCACCGCCAGGCCCGTCCGGTCGTCCTCCGGCATCGTCTGGCCGTCCCCGATGCGCCGCCCGACATAGGTTCGCCCGCCGAGGGCGACGCGCCGTCCGCCGACCATCCCCTCGATGCCGGTGCCGGGCGCCTCGTGCACCTCGGTCGGCGGCGGCAGGTCGAGCCCGCGCTGCCGGGCGGCATCGATGAGCGCCTCGGCGAGCACATGCGTGGAGGCTTGGTCGAGCGCGGCCGCGAGGCGCAGGAGCTCGCTTTCGCCGAAGCCCGGGGCGGTATCGATGCGGGCGAGCTCGGCGCGGCCGAGCGTCAGCGTGCCGGTCTTGTCGAGCACGGCCACCTTCGCCCTCGCGAGGTGCTCGAGCGCGCCGGATCCCTTCACCAGCACGCCGCTTTTCGCCGCCCGCGACACGCCCGCGATCAGCGCGATCGGCACGGCGAGAATCAGCGGGCACGGCGTCGCGACGACGAGCACGGCGAGCGCCCGCACCGGATCGCCGGACAGGAAGCCGGCGGCCGCCGCGAGCGCCACGGTGACGAAGAAGAACCACACGGCATAGCGGTCGGCGAGCCGCCCGAGCGGCGCCTTGGCGGCCTGCGTCGCACGGACGAGGCGGATGATCCCGGCATAGGTGCTGGCCGCCGCCGGGCGGCTGGCGACGAGGACGAAGCTCGGTCCGACATTCAGCGTGCCGCTCAGCGCCTCGCCGCCGGCCGGGCATGGAACCGGGACCGATTCGCCGGTGAGTGCCGAGCGGTCGAGCAGCGCCTCGCCGGCTTCGGGCGTGCCGTCGGTCGCCAAAACCTCGCCGTGCCGCACCAGCAGCCGGTCGCCCGGCACGATGTCGTCGACAGCGACCTCGATCGCGCCGCCATCGGCGAGCCGCAGCGCCGATCGCGGCACGCGGCGCAGCAGCGCCGTCAGCTCGCGCTGCGCGCGGCCTTGCGCGTAGCTCTCGAGGAAGATGCCGCCCGAATACATCAGCGCGACGACGGCGCCGGCCAGCGCCTCGCCGAGAATGATGGCGCCGGCCATGGACAGCGCGGCGACGAGGTCGAGGCCCACCTCCCCGCGCAGCAGCGAGCGCACGACCTGAACGAGCAAGGCGAGCAGCACGACCGCCGTCGCGCCGAGCCAGACGGCCTGCGTCAGCGCCTCCTGGCCGAGCAGGCGCAGCACGAAGCCGGCGAGAAGTCCGATCGCCGGCACGAGCACGAGGTAGCGGTCGAGGCTGGCTGGCACACTCGTGCCCGGAGCGCTCGGTGCGGCTCGAGCTCCTTCCTTCTCCCGAGGGGAGAAGGTGGCCGCGGAGCGGCCGGATGAGGGGGTACGGCGCTCCTCCTGAACCTCCATAACCCCTCACCCGCCGCCTTCGGCGGCACCCTCTCCCTATGGGCCCTATGGGAGAGGGAAGAAAAAGGCGCCGCGGCCGCCGCTCAGACGTGCTCGACGGAGGTGACCCGGTAGACGTGCGTCTCGTCCTCGTCGCGGATCGACACGTACTCGCCGATGCGCATCTGCTCCTCGCCGAAATGGACGCCGGCCTCGTCCTCCTCGCCCACGTCCTCCGGGTAGCGGAAGGCCCAGGAGCCGCCCGGGCGCCGGACCAGCCGGCCGATGCTCTGCTCGTCGTCGGGGCGGAAGCGCACCACCCGGCAGAGCTCACGGTGCGCCTTCCACAGCTCGGGATCGATCCGATCCTCGCTGTCGAGCGGGGCGACGAACACGTAGCCGAAGCCGCGGTCGCCGGCCGGGTGGCCGGGCTCGCGCGCCAGCTCCAGCCGGATGCGCCGAAACTCGCGCGGAAAATGCGGCGCCTTCTCGGCCTGCGGCATGTCGCTTCCCTCCGAACCTAATGCGATAGCAGGGCGCAGCGATTGCTGCGCATCACGAGGTCGCGCGTGACGCCGCCCATCACCCATTCGCGCCAGCGGCTGTGGCCGTAGGCGCCGGCGACGATGAGGTCGGTGCGCTCGAGGGCGGCGAGCTCAGCGATCTTGGTGGCCGCGTCCCCCTCGGACGAGGCGACCTCGCCGACCGCGACGACGCCGTGGCGGACGAGCCAGTGGACGACGTCGTCGACGCGGCGCTCGGCGAGCTTGCGCTCCTCGTCCTCCAGCACCTCCGCCACGAGCACATGATCGGCACGCTTCAGCATCGGCAGCGCGTCGAGGACGGCGCGGCGCGATTCGCGGGTGTCCTTCCAGCCGACGAGGATGCGGTCGGCGCGCAGCGCCTCCGCTTCCGGCGGCACGACGACGACCGGCCGGCCGGCCTCCATGACGAGGTCGCTCGTGTCCAGCATCCGCAGCGGGTCGACGATCTCGCCGGAGCGCTTGGCGCCGGCGATCAGGACATCGGCCGCCCGCGCCTCGCGGGCGACGAACTCGTTCGGCATCGAGTTGCTCTGCCGCCACTCGATCTGGGCGACGCGCTTGCCGACCGTCTCGCGGAACCGCTCCTCGGTCTCGGCCATCCGCTTGCGGACATGCGCCATGTCGGCGGCGATCAGGTCGCCCGGAATGAAGGAGGCGGCATAGCTCGGCGGCGTCGAGCAGCAGGCGGTGATGCCGATCAGCTTGGCGTCGAAGCGCTCGGCGAGATCGCCGGCGATCCTGAGCCGCGCGTCGTTGGAGCCCTCGATATCGAGTTGAACCATGAAGGCGGCGTACGACATCATCGTCTCCGATCTCGATCTGGAACCGGCCTATCCAGCCCCATCCGGTGCCGCCGGAACCCGGCGGCCCATCCGTAGATATACGCAGATATCCGTGATGGCTTCCCACCGCGTCAAGCGACGGGCCTGCCGTTCAGCCGAAGAGATCGGCGAGCGCGGCGCGGTCGCGCAGCTCCACATGGCGCGAGCTCGGCAGCTGGATCACCCCGCGGCGCTCGAGCTGGGTGAGCGTGCGCGAGACGGTCTCGATCGTCAGGCCGAGATAGTCGGCGATATCGGTGCGGCCCATCGGCAGGTCGACGATCGCGGAGTCGCGGCCGCTCGCCGACATCTCGAGCAGGAAGGTCGCCACCCGCTCGGTGGCGCTCTTGCGGCCGAGCAGCAGCATGTGGTCGCGTGCCCGCTCCAGATCCCGGCAGGCGAGCCCCCACAGGCGGCAGGCGGCGGCGCTGTCGCGGCTGACGGCCGCCTCGAGCAGGGTGCGCTTGACGAGCGCGATGCGGGAGTCGGCGATCGCCTCGGCGGAGAAGCGGTGCGTGGCCCCGTCCTCGATGCCGAAGAGGTCCCCGGGAAGGTGGAAGCGGTCGATCTGCCGCCGGCCGTCGCTGAGAATCCGGAAGCTGCGCACCGCACCGGAGACGACCTTGTAGATGAACTCGGCCGGCTCCTCTTCGCCGAAGATCTCCTCGTTGCGGTCGAAGGGCAGCACCGCCGCCGGCAGCTGCAGCCCCGGCAGAACGTCGATCACCAGGGGACCACGCGGCGCAGCCTCGGACACTTCGGCGCCGACCTGCAAACTCGCTCCCAGAACCATCTCGCCACCCTCCGGCTGCACGGACCAAACCGATGCGCATTGGGTATCGCGAGCCGCCGGAGGCGGAAATTCGGGTTCTCTCCTTACGGGCGACTACGTAGGGCGGCCTGTCGCAGCGCTTCTCGCCCTTGCGAGGAGCGGCTCGCAGTCACGCCGAGCGAGTGCGCTCACGCCGCGCGCGAGAACTGATTGTCGTTATCGGCCTTCTCGGCGGCGCGGGCGCGCAGGGCCGCCGCCTTCTGCGACTGCCGCTCGGCGAAGGCGAGAGCGAGCCCGAAGGCGAGGAATGCGAGACAGACCGCTCCGGTCACCACCAACGACAGCATCGACATCGTCACTCTCCCGAGGCACGACAGGTCCCCGAGGACCCGATGCCGGCCAGTCTCGTCCGTCGGTTCAGGCGGCGCCTTGCGCAGGATCAATTGCGGCGGCGGCCGGGCTGGTGTCTGTGAAGGCTTCGACGAGGGCGACGGACATGGCTGGCCCGCTTTACAGGAACTGGACCGGGCTCTGGCCCTGGGGATTCGCCATCGTGGCCGCCGCGTCGGCACTGCTGCTGCGGCTCGCCGCCGACCCTGCGCTCGGCGATGGCACCGGCTCGGCGCTGTTCGTCTTGGCCGTGCTGCTGACGGCTGCCTTCGCCGGGACGGGTCCGGGGATCCTCTGTGCAGCGCTCGGCGCCGTCTTCCTCGAGCTCGTCTTCCACCTGCATCCGACGCCGCCCGCGGGACACACGGCCGAGCTCGCCGTCTATCTCGCCGTGGCGGCGTGCGTGCTCCTGCTCCAGGCGCGCTTGCAGGCGAGCCGCAAGAGCGCCCGCGTCTCGCTCGAGGAACGCGGCCGCTACGCGGCCGAGCTCGAGGACCGCGAGGCGCACCTGCGCTCGATCCTCGATACCGTGCCGGATGCGATGATCATCATCGACGAGCGCGGCGACATGGTCTCCTTCAGCAAGGCGGCCGAGAAGCTGTTCGGCTATACCGCCGCCGAAGCGGTCGGCCGCAACGTCAGCGTCCTGATGCCCGAGCCCTACCGGGGCGCCCACGACGGCTATCTGGAGCGTTACTACCGCACGGGCGAGAAGCGCATCATCGGCATCGGCCGCGTGGTGGTCGGAGAGCGCAAGGACGGCTCGACGTTTCCCATGGATCTGACCGTGGGCGAGGTGTTCTCGGCGACCGGGCGGCACTTCACCGGCTTCGTCCGCGACCTCACTGAGCGCCGGGAGGCGGAGACGCGCCTGCGGGAGCTGCAGGCCGAGCTCGTGCACATGTCGCGGCTGACATCGCTCGGCGAGATGGCGTCGGCGCTCGCGCACGAGCTCAACCAGCCGCTGTCCGCGACCGCCAACTATCTCACCGGCGCGCAGCGCCTGCTCGCCAGCGGCGATCCGGCGAAGGCGGCGGCGGCTCTCGAGGCGCTCGGCAAGGCGGCCGACCAGTCGATCCGGGCCGGGCAGATCATCCGGCGGCTGCGTGATTTCGTCGCCCGCGGCGAGACCGAAAGGCGGGTCGAGGGTCTCGCCAAGCTCGTCGAGGAGGCGAGCGCGCTGGCGCTCGTCGGTGCTAGGGAGAAGGGCGTGCGCGTGCGCTTCGAGCTCGATCCGCGCTTCGACCTCGTGCTCGCCGACCGGGTGCAGATCCAGCAGGTGCTGCTCAACCTGATGCGCAACGCGATCGAGGCCATGGACGGCCAGCCCGAACGGCTGCTCGTCATCTCCAGCAGCGAGGGGGAGGAGTCGATGGTCACGGTGTCGGTCGCCGACACCGGCAGCGGCATATCGCCCGAGATCGCCCCGCAACTGTTCCAGCCCTTCGTCACCAGCAAGAGCCAGGGCATGGGCGTTGGCCTGTCGATCTCGCGAACCATCGTCGAGGCGCATGGCGGCCGCATCTGGGTCGAGCCCAATCCGCAGGGCGGGACGATATTCCGTCTGACGCTGCGGTCGGCTAACCTCGACGAGCCGACAGTCGTCTAAGACCGAGCGCGACTGTTGTCGAGGTGGGGATCCATGTCGCCGAAGGCAGTGGTGCACGTGATCGACGATGACGATGCGGTGCGCGACTCGCTCGCCTTCCTGCTCGGGACGTCGGATTTCGACGTCGTGACCTACGATTCGGCGCGCGACTTCCTCGACCGGCTGGTGGGCTTGCCGAGCGGCTGCATCGTCACCGACGTGCGCATGCCCGAGGTCAGCGGCATCGAGCTGCTGGAGCGGCTGAACGCGATGGGCAGCCGGGCACCGGTGATCGTCATGACCGGCCACGGCGACGTGCCGCTCGCCGTCGAGGCGATGAAGGCCGGCGCCGTCGACTTCATCGAGAAGCCCTACGAGGAGGAGAAGATCCTCGCCGCAGTGGCGGCCGCATCGGTGCGCGAGGCGGATGTCGACAAGCGCGAGGCGGAGCGGGCCGAGGTGCGCTCCCGGATCGAGGCGCTGTCCAACCGCGAGCGGCAGGTGCTCGACCGCGTCGTCGCCGGCCAGGCCAACAAGGTCATCGCGCACGAGCTCGGCATCAGCCCGCGGACCGTCGAAGTCTACCGCGCCAACCTGATGACCAAGATGCAGGCCGCCGGACTGTCGGAGCTCATCAGGATGGCGCTGATGGCCGGCGGCAATGAGGGCGACCGCGGAATTTGATGCGCATCAAGGCCGGGTGCCGCCAGGTCCGCTCTACTTATCCAATGCCTCAGGCCCATCCGCCCCTCGTCGAAATCTCGCCGACCGCCGGCTCCGCGGTCGAGCCCGCCCGACCGACCATCCTCGTCGTCGACGACGATCCGGACCTGCTCGCCGCGCTGCGCTTCTCGCTCGAGGCCGACGGCTACCGGGTGCGCGACTTCGCCAGCGCGGAAGCGATGCTGGCCTCCGACGAGGGGAGCGATTCGGCCGCCTGCCTCGTCATCGACTACGTTCTTCCGCGGGCCAACGGGCTCGACCTGATCCGAACGCTGCGGCAGCGCGGGGTCGGCGCACCGACCATCCTGATCACCACGCATCCGAGCGTATGGGTCCGCGAGCTGACCGCCAAGCTCGACGTGCGGATCGTCGAGAAGCCGCTGCTCGGCGGCATGCTCGTGCAGGCGGTGCGCGAGGAGGTCGCGCGCCGCGGCTGACGCCGACCGCTGGGATCGAACCGCGTGGAGGCACCGACGCGCCGGAGCTCACGCCAGCCGCTCGCCCTCGTTGACCGGCTCGACCTCGAACTGGCGGGCGCGAAGATCCCAGCTCGACACCTTCTGCTGCCGGGCGAAGCGCTTCTTGGCGGCCTCGACGGCGCGCGGCTCCGAATGCGCGCGGCGGATGACGACACGCGACTGGCAGACCTTGTGCACCTTGCCGATGTCGTTGCAGAGCTCGTTGAAGAAACTCACGACATAGGCTGCCATCGGAGCCTCCTCTCCGTCCTCGGACGATCTGTGCCGCCCGAAGATCATCTAGATCCACGCCGCCGCGACAAAAGTCGGGCACGCGCATGATAGCCATCATGTGATGCGAGGCCGGCGCCAGCCGCCTTGATCGCGATCAAGGGGCGGACGGGACGGGATCGCCGGCCAGGAGCCGCTCGGCCCTGCCCGCGGCGAGGTGTCGCGCCGCGGCGAGCGAGGCCGGCCATTCGGCGCGATAGCGCAGCGGCAGCTCGAGGATCAGCATCGTGCCAGGAAGGAAGCCGAGCTCGGCGAGCACATCGGCGAACGGAATGTCGCCCCAGCCGAGCGGAAGGTGCAGGTCCCCCTGCCCCAGCGCCGTCGCCTCGCTCGATTCATAGAGATCCCAGGTCGTCTGCGGCTGTCCGAAGGAATCGTGGAGGTGGACGTGTCCGGTCACCGGCGCCATCGCCTGCAGCTCGGCCCGCGGGTCGAGCCCGAGCCGCGTGCTCTCGATGTAGGCATGGCTGACATCGATCAGCGCGACGAGGCTCGGGTGATCGATCGCGCACACCAGCTCCGCCACGCGCGCGGGCGTGCGCCGATGCTCGCCCGGCTTGGTCGAGAAGATGTTCTCGAGCGCGATGCGGACGCCGTATCGCGACGCCGCATCCGCGAGCTCGGCGAGCGCCTCGGTCTCGCGTGCCTCGGCAGCCGCGATCGCCGCCGGATCGGCCGAGACCAGCGCGCCGGAATGATGCACGAGAACGCGCGCGCCGATGCGGTCGCAGAGCTCGAGATAGGCGCGGGCGACGCGCATCTGCGCGGCGAGGTGCGCGGCATCCATGAAGTTCGAGCCGACGAGCCCATGCACGGAGTAGCGCAGCGGGAACTGCCGCGTCGCGGAGACGAGCTCCGCGGCCGCTGCGGGAAGGATGCGCCCGCCGGCGACGACGTCGATGCCGGAGATGGTGATCTCGGCGGCGTCGGCACCGAGCGCGGCGATCTCTGCCAGCACCGGCACCAGCGAGGCGACGCTGCCGTCGCGCGAATCCGCCATCAGGCCGATTGCCGGGGGAGCTTCGACGGTCATGGCGCAAGATCCGGGCAGCAGGCGCAGCCAGGAACGGCCACGAGGGACCGACGCGGCGCCGCGTCAGGAGACGGAGAACTTTCGTGCGCCATGCGATCGCCCCTGCCGCGGGTGGATGCCGCCCGCCACGTCGTGATCCTTCGTGTAGGCGATCTCGGCCGACGGTGCGATGACGTCGCGACGCGGGGTCGCGAGGACGGTCGTGGCCGTGAGTGAAATCGGCGCCTGCACGCAAACTAAGGCTTGCATGCGGCAATTCGCCGATCTAGGTTGCCGACGCAAAAAAAAGCCGCACACAGCGGCGCGGCCCAAGTCTAGGGAGGAAACGCCCAAGGAGGGCTGCAGCACCTAGATGCTGCATCGCAAAAGATAGTCCGCCAGGGCGGCATTGCAAGTCTGAAGAGTAGCCGCTTGGCTGCTCTTTTTTTGTGCGTGCCTGATTTGCATCACTTTTCCCGCGTGACAGCTGCGTTTTTCCGGCGCAGCGTCGCCTCGCAGCAGAGGGGCCGCCCCTGTCAGGCGACCGACCGCGGCGGAAAGAACAGCAGCTCGGCCTGTGCATCCAGCCGATGCGCCGCAGTAAAGCTCGGCACGTCCTCGGCCGGCATCGGCCGCGCGAAGAGGTAGCCCTGCCCGAAATCGCAGCCGCGCGCGACGAGGAAGTCCGCCTGCGCCGCCGTTTCGACGCCCTCGGCGATCAGCTTCATGCCGAGGTTCTTGCCGAGGCCGATGACCGCCGAGACGATCGCCGCATCGTCGGTATCGTCGAGCACGTCGCGGATGAACGAGCGGTCGATCTTGATGTAGTCGATTGGGAACTGCTTCAGGTGGGTCAGCGAGGCGTGGCCGGTGCCGAAATCGTCGAGCGCCGTCGTCACCCCGGCCTGATGCAGCTGCTGCAACGTTGCCTCGACGAGGTCGGCATCGGGGCCGAAGACCACGCTCTCGGTGATCTCGACCTCGAGCATCTCGGGGCGGATGTCCGCCTCGGCGAGCATGCCGAGCAGCCGCCCGGCGAGATCGGCGTCGCCGAGCTCGGCAGCCGACAGGTTCACCGCGATGCGAAACGCCGGAACGCCATGGCGCCGCCACTCGCGCACATTGGTGATCACGGAGCGGATCATGCTCTCGCCGATCGCCGATGAAAGCTCGCGATCCTCGAACGCGGACGCGAATGCCGAGGGGCTGAGGAGCCCCCGGCCGGGATGACGCCAGCGCGCCAGCGCCTCGAAGCCGTCGATCCGGCCGGTCGCGAGACAGACCTTGGGCTGGTAATAGGGAACGATCTCGCCGCGATCGAGCGCCATCCGGATCTCGCCCGCGGTGCGGACCCGCCGCTCGATCGCCCGGCGCATCTCCGGCGAATAGAAGACCGACCGGTTCCGACCCTCGGCCTTCGCCGAATAGAGCGCCATGTCGGCGTCCTTCATCAGCTCGGCCGGTATCCGATCGTGGTCTGGGTAGAGGGCGATGCCGAGGCTCGCGCGGATGACGACCGTCCGCTCGTAATAGTCGAAGGGCCGGCGCATCTGATTGAGGATTCGGCGACCGAGGGCCGCCACGTCGCCGCGATCGGCGATGCCGGGCACGAGCATGGCGAACTCGTCGCCGCCGAGCCGCGCGACGAGATCCTTTTCGCGCAGCATCGAGCGCAGACGCTTGGCGATCTCCTCGAGCAGCCTGTCGCCGGCATCGTGGCCGAGGGTGTCATTGATCCCCTTGAAATCGTCTACGTCCATCACGAACAGGGCGGCCGAGCCGTCCTCGCGACCGGTATCGAGGAGAAGCTCCTCGAGGCGCGCGTTGAAAAAGGCGCGGTTCGGCAGGCCGGTCAGCGAATCGTGGTTGGCGGCATACCAGACGCGCGCTTCGGCTTCCTTGCGCTGCGTAATGTCGAAGGTCACGCCGACGATCCGCCCCTGATTCGCGGGCGCGAAGCGGACGCAGCGGAACTCAAGCCAGACGGTCTTTCCATCCGGGCGCAGGAATCGGCATTCGGCACGCGCCATGCTGCCGGGCGCCGCCTCCGCCATCGCCGCTCGCACGGCATCGATGTCGTCCCGGTTTATGCGGTCGGCATAGGCGACATAGTTGTCGCTCTCGAAGCCGTAGACCTCGGTCACGCGTCCCGACTGAATGAGCGCACCGGTCGTCGGATCAAGCTCCCAGGCGACCATGCCGCCGGCGTCCAGCGCGAGTTTCAGCCGCTCCCTGCTGCGATGCAGCTTTTCCGCATTGTCACGGCGCTCGTGAATGTCGCTGATGGTCCCGACCCACTCGCGGATCGTGCCGTCGGGGTTCTCGATCGGTACGCTGCGTCCGAGGACCCAGCGATACTCGCCGCTTCGCGACAGCAGGCGGTGCTCGCACTCGTAGACGCCGCCCCGGCGATTGGCCTCCGCGATCTTGTCGAGGACATGGGAGATATCCTCCGGGTGCACCAATCTCAGCCAGCCCGTTCCCATCGCCTTGGCGACCGGCTGGCCGGTGAACTCGGTCCAGCCCCAGCCTTCCTGGAGCATTCCGCCCGCGGTGCTCCGCCAGAAGATGTTGCTGCTCGCCTCGGTGAGCGCCCGATAGCGCTGCTCGCGCGAGGCGAGCTCCTCGGCGCCCCGGACCCTGTCGGTGATGTCGAAGACGGTGCCGATCGAGCGGCGCGGGATCTGGTTCTCGTCGCGGACGACGTGCGCACAGGCGTAGATCCATCGCACCTCGCCGTCGGCGCGCACGATCCGACACTTCAGCTCGTAGGGCTGCTTGCTGGCCATCGCTCGGGAGACCGACTCGACCAGCCACTCCCGGTCCGCCTCGTGCACGCGCGTCAGGATCGCCTCGAGTCCCGGAGCCGTCGTCGCGGGATCGAGATCGAACAATTGGTAGAGACCATCCGACCAGAGAAGGGCGTCCGTCTCGAGATCGCGCTCCCAGCAGCCGGAATGGGTCAAGCTCTCGGCGAGGGCCCGCTGGCTCTCCTGGCGGCGGCTGCGCGCCTGCAGCTCCTGGAACTTCAGCTGCTGAACGACCGCCTCCGCGAGGCGCACCAGCTCGCCGCGCTGCCGCGGGCCGAACTCGCGCGGCACGAAATCGACCAGGCAAAGCGCACCGACCTGCAGCCCGGGCACCGTCGACAGCGGGGCCCCGGCATAGAAGCGCACGCCGGGCTCTCCGGTGACGAGCGGCGATGCGGCGAAGCGGGGATCGGCGGTCGCATCGGGGACGACGAGCAGGTCGCTGCTGAGGATCGTGTGCGCGCAGAAGGCCGCGCCGCGGTCGGTGCACTCGATGTCGGTGCCGCGGCGCGCCTTGAACCATTGCCGCTCGGCATCGACCAGCGACACCAGCGCAACGGGCACGTCGAAGATGTCGCGCGCGAGCTCGCAGAGATTGTCCAGCGCCGGAAGCCCGGGAGAGCCGAGAATCTCGAGATCGTGAAGGGCGCGGAGCCGATCCGCTTCCTGCTCGGGAACTGGAAAGTCCGCCGTCGAGCCGTCGACTTCACGCATGACGCGATCCTGAGGCAACCCGATTACCTCCGAGTGAACCCGTTCGCTGCAATATGAGCCTCGTCCGCAGTTGAGACGCCGTCCCGCAACCACCTATATGGTCCCGCCGCAGCTCGCGGCGCCTCGCTATCGGGATCGATTCATGACGGTACTCGTGACCGGCGGCGCCGGCTATATCGGCAGCCATTTCGTGCTCGCCCTGCTCGATCGCGGCGAGGTCCCGGTCGTGCTCGACGATCTGTCGACCGGGAACCGGTCCGCGGTGCCGGACGGGGTCGCCTTCGTAGAGGGCGACGTCGCCGATGCCGATCTGGTCCGCAGCACGATAGAGCGGCATCGGGTCGACGCGGTCGCGCATTTCGCGGCCAAGATCGTCGTGCCGGAGTCGGTCGCGGCGCCCCTCGTCTACTATCGGGCGAACACCTGCAAGACGAGGACGCTGCTCGACAGCGTCGTCGGAGCGGGCGTCGAGCGCTTCATCTTCTCCTCGACCGCCGCCGTCTACGGCGATGTCTCCGGCGAGCCGGTCGGCGAGGATGCGCCGCTCGCGCCGCAGTCGCCCTACGGCCGCTCGAAGCTGATGTCGGAGTGGATGCTGCGCGATTGCGGCCCCGCCTATGGCCTGCGATCGGTGATCCTGCGCTACTTCAACGTCGCCGGCGCCGATCCCGCCGGCCGCGCCGGCCAGTCCTTCGCCGAAGGGACGCACCTCATCAAGGTGGCGTTGCAGACGGCGCTCGGGCGCCGCCCGCACATGGACATCTTCGGCACCGACTTCCCCACTCGCGACGGCACCGGCCTGCGCGACTACATCCACGTCGCCGACCTCGCCGACGCCCATCTGCGGGCGCTCGACCACCTGCGGGGCGGCGGCGAGAGCCTCGTCCTCAACTGTGGCTACGGCAGCGGCGTCTCCGTGCTCGAGGTGGTCGAGGCGGTACGCCGCGCCTCCGGCGCCGACCTGCAGGCGCGGTTCGCGCCGCGGCGCCCGGGCGATCCCGCTGCGGTGATCGCCAACTCGGACCGGATCCGCGAGCGGCTCGGCTGGCGCCCGGCGCATGACGATCTCGACGCGATGATCGCCCAGGCGCTCGCCTGGGAGCGCCGGCTCGGTTGAAGTTTCGACCGCCCGCCCTACCTGGACGGGAACCGTGCTGCAGCGCGACACCCGTCCTGCAGCGCGAGCTGTCGTGCTGCGGCTGGAACGTATTTGCACTACCCGCCAGCACACGACGCGTTTACTCTGTCGTCGAGAATTCGGGTGTGACGATTTGCAGCGCCTCGGTGTGACCCCATTGTAGTGTGCCGCGCGGCGGTTCTCGCGCGGGCAGCTGCATTACCGCAGCTAAAGGGCAGAACACGAATGTCGGCCGCCCCGTCCATGGTCCGCTCCGACGCGCGAGACTTGCTCGCCGAGTTCGAGGAAAGAATCCGCGTCCTCGAGCGGCGGGTCGAACGGGAGCGCGGTGCCCGCGTCGAGGCCGAGCGACTGCTCGCCGAACGTGCGGCCGAGTTCGCCCGCGAGCTGTCGGCGGCCTACCGGGAGATGTCCGAGAAGGTCGCCGAGCAGGTCCGTCAGGCCGAGCGCGACCGCGCCGTCGGCCGGGAGCCGTCCGAGCGCGACCTGCTCACCAACTTGCCGAACCGCCGACGCTACCAGAAGCAGCTGATCGCCTCGATCGGACGGGTGGCGTCGAGCGGCGGCAGCGTCGCGCTCGCGATCCTCGACATCGACCTCTTCAAGCTCATCAACGACACTTATGGGCAGACCTGCGGCGACGCGATCCTCGAGGAAGCTGCGGAGCGGATGCTGAAGCGCCTCGGGCCGCACGAGCATCTCTGCCGCATCGGCGGCGACAAGTTCGCCCTCATCTCCGAGTTCGAGGCGGGGAAGGAGGCTCCGCTAGAGGCTGCGGAGCGCATGCGGGCAGCCTTTGCCAAGCCCTTCCAGGTCGCCGCGCGGCTGATCTCCTGCACCGTCTCGGTCGGCTGCGCGATCTATCCGCGACAGGCACGCGATACCGGCGAGCTGCAACGCGCCGCGGACGTGGCGCTGCATCGGATGCGGACCGGCAGCCGCGACGGCGTGCTGATGTTCACCGAAGACATGCTCGACGAGCAGGCCGCCCAGCGGAAGCTCGAATACGATCTGCGGAGCGCGATCGCCAAAGGTGAGATCGACGTCCACTACCAGCCGATCGCCGAGTGCGCGACCGGCCGCATCGTCGCCGTGGAGGCGCTTGCGCGGTGGAGCAACGGCGCCGCCGGCGACATCCCTCCGGATCGTTTCGTGCCGATCGCCGAGCAGATCGGCCTCGTCCGCGATCTCGACATCGGCATGCTCGCGAAATCGGCCGCGCAGGCGCGCGCCTGGCTCGACGCCGGCATGATCGAGTATTTCACCGTCAATCTTTCCTCCCGGCATCTGCAGGAGGACCGGGTGGTCGCCGACGTGCTCGGCGCGCTCGGCCGCGCCGGCGTCGCGCCGCACCATCTGATGCTGGAGCTGACCGAGAGCCTCTTGATCGACGATACGCCCGCCGTCGGCGCCGCGATCGCCGCGCTGCGCAGCGCCGGGGTCCGCTTCGCCCTCGATGATTTCGGCAGCGGCTACTCCAACCTCGCCTATCTCCGCCGGCTGCCGCTCGAGAAGCTGAAGATCGATCGCAGCTTCGTGCAGGACATCGA
The DNA here is from genome assembly GCA_023430145.1 of Pseudomonadota bacterium. GTDB lineage: Bacteria > Pseudomonadota > Alphaproteobacteria > Rhizobiales > Methylopilaceae > JAEZCD01. The sequence goes on along the minus strand of JAEZCD010000387.1, from coordinate 19,680 downwards.
GACGAGCGACGCCGCCCGGGCGATCATCGAGCACGTCGTCGGCCTCGCGCATCGGCTCGGTCTCGGGGTGGTCGTCGAGGGGGTCGAGAGCCAGGCCCAGCTCGACTTCCTGCGCAGCGTCGGGACCGAGCTGGCGCAGGGCTTCTTCTTCTACCCAGCCTCGCCCGCCGAAGAGGTGACCCGCCTCATCGAGGCGCAGCGCCGCGCGCCGCTCGACGCCCCGGGCGGTTCGGGCTAGACCGGCTCGAGACGACCGCCCGCCGGCGGCGAAGCAGCGAGGAACGCCCCATGTCCGATCCCGGCTCGTTCCGCTCCGCCGACAAGCGCCCGACGGAGACGACGGCGGAGCTGAAGGCAGACATCGACGCCGGCCGCACCGGCGACAAGGTGGACGAGTTCGACCTCGCCGCAGTCCCGCTCGGCACCGACGACGAGGCGGCTGGAACCCCGCCCTCGCAGGCGCGGATCGAGCTCGCCCGGGCGACCGAGCTGCCGCCCGGGCCGCGCCGGGAGAAGGACAAGCCGGTGTACGGATTGTGGGTCTGGGCCGTCGGCGCCGTGGTGCTGGCGGCCGCGGGCTACCTGCTGCTCGCCGGCTGACCGCCGCGGCGCTCAGTCTTTGGCGCGCTCGACATAGGAGCCGTCGGCGGTCATCACGACGACGCGGGTACCGGTGCCGATATGCGGCGGGACCATGGTCCGAATGCCGTTCGACAGCATCGCCGGCTTGTAGGAGGAGGAGGCCGTCTGCCCCTTCATGGTCGGCTCCGTCTCGACCACCTCGAGCGTGACGCGCTGCGGCAGCTCGATCGAGAGCGCGATGCCCTGATGCATGGCGAGCATCACCGGCATGCTCTCCTGCAGATAGGCCCCCTGGTCGCCGACCACGTCCGCCGGCACGCTGACCTGGTCGTAGTTCTCCATGTTCATGAAGGCGTAGCTGCCGTCGGTGTCGCGGTAGAGGAACTGGTACTCGCGCTCCTCGATATAGGCGCGTTCGACCTGCTCGGTCGTGCGGAAACGCTCCGACACCTTCACGCCGTCGCTGATGCGGCGGAGATCGAGCTGCGTGACCGGCGTGCCCTTGCCCGGATGGATATTCTCCGCCGTCAGGACGACGTACAGCTTGCCGTCCATCTCGACGGCATTTCCCTTCCGCAGCGAACTCGCGATGACTTTTGCCATTTCATTCCTCGACCGTGGCGCCCGGCACGGGTAGCACGAAGCCCCGCCGGGGCGTCAACGCTTTCGGCCAGCTTCGGATCGAAAGCCGATGAGCGACAGCGATGCCCGGGCGCCCTTCTGGCGCCGTGACCTGCATGCGGCGCGCCGCCTGCGGCTGTTGTCCCGCAACCGGATGCTGGCCGCGCTACGCGGCTTCTTCGAGGCGCGCGACTTCCTCGAGGTGGACACGCCGGCGCTGCAGATCTCGCCCGGCAACGAGGCGCATCTGCACGCATTCGTGACGGAAAGCCTCACCACCGACGGCCGCGCCTCGCCTTTCTACCTGCACACCTCGCCGGAATTCGCCTGCAAGAAGCTGCTCGCCGCCGGCGAGACTCGCATCTTCACCTTCGCGCACGTCTTCCGGAACCGGGAGCGCGGGGCCCTGCACCATCCGGAGTTCACGCTGCTCGAATGGTACCGCGCCGAGGAGCCTTACGAGGCGCTGATGGCCGATTCCGCCGCGCTGCTCGCCACCGCGGCGGAGGCGGCGGGTGCGACGAGCCTCCGCTTTCGCGGCCTCGAGGCCGACCCGTTCGCCGAGCCCGAGCGGCTGACCCTGGCCGACGCCTTCGATCACTATGCCGGCATCGATCTCCTGGCGACCGTCTCCGAGCGCGGCGAGACCGATCGCGACAGCCTCGCCGCCCAGGCGAAGGCGGCCGGCATCCGCATCGCCGAGGACGACGTCTGGGCGGATGTGTTCTCGCGCGTGCTGGTCGAGAAAATCGAGCCGCGGCTCGGCATCGGCAGGCCGACGATCCTGTGCGAATACCCGGTCTCGGAGGCGGCGCTGGCGCGGCCGAAGGCGTCCGATCCGCGCGTCGCCGAGCGGTTCGAGCTCTACGCCTGCGGCGTCGAGCTCGCCAACGCCTTCGGCGAGCTGACCGATCCGGCCGAGCAGCGGCGGAGGTTCCGGCTCGAGATGGCCGAGAAGCGGCGCGTCTACGGCGAGGACTATCCGCTCGACGAGGATTTTTTGGCCGCCCTCGCCGAGATGCCGGAGGCGAGCGGCATCGCCCTCGGCTTCGACCGCCTCGTCATGCTGGCGACGGGCGCGACCCGCATCGACGAAGTGCTGTGGGTGCCGGTGGCGGAATGAGCGCGGGCTTCGCGGCCACTCGCCTTCGTCGGGGCGGCCGCGATCGGGATCCGCCCCTGCCCTGACCGCCCCTCAGTGCAGGATCTGGCTGAGGAACAGCTTCGTCCGCTCGTGCTGCGGGCGGTGGAAGAACTCCTCGGGCTCATTCGACTCGATGATCTGGCCGGCGTCCATGAACACGACCCGGTTCGCCACCTGGCGCGCAAAGCCCATCTCGTGCGTGACGCAGACCATGGTCATGCCGTCCTTGGCGAGGCCGACCATGGTCTCCAGCACCTCCTTGACCATTTCCGGGTCGAGCGCCGACGTCGGCTCGTCGAACAGCATGATCTTCGGCCGCATGCAGAGCGCCCTCGCGATGGCGACGCGCTGCTGCTGACCGCCCGACAGCTGGCCCGGATATTTGTGCGCCTGCTCGGGGATCTTCACCCGCTCGAGGAAGTGCATCGCGACCTGCTCGGCCTCCTTCTTGGGCATTTTTCGCACCCAGATCGGCGCCAGCGTGCAGTTCTCCATGATCGTCAGGTGTGGGAACAGGTTGAAATGCTGGAACACCATGCCGACCTCGCGCCGGATCTCGTCGATCCGCTTGAGGTCGTTGGTGAGCTCCGTGCCCTCGACGATGATCTGCCCCTTCTGGTGCTCCTCGAGCCGGTTGATGCAGCGGATCATCGTCGACTTGCCGGAGCCCGACGGCCCGCAGACGACGATGCGCTCGCCGCGCGAGACGGAGAGATCGATATCGCGCAGCACGTGGAACTCGCCGTACCACTTGTTGAGGCCGACGATCTCGATGGCGAGATCGCGGCCGCCAGCGGGCGCCGCCGGCTTGGTCTGGGTCAGCGTGTCGGTCATGTTCGGAGAACCTCTCAATGCCGGCGCCCGGCCGCGAGGCGCCGCTCGACATACATCGAGTAGCGCGACATGCCGTAGCAGAAGACGAAATAGAAGATCGCCGCGAAGGCGTAGCCCGTATAGCGCGTCACCGGCGTCGCCCAGCTCGGATCGGTGAAGCTCGCATCGATCGTCTTCAAGAGGTCGAAGATGCCGACGATGTAGACGAGCGTCGTATCCTTGAACAGGCCGATGAAGGTGTTGACGATGCCGGGAATGACGATCGTCAGCGCCTGCGGCAGGATGATGAAGGCCATCATCTGCCAATAGCCGAGGCCGACCGACATGGCGCCCTCGTACTGGCCGCGCGGCAGCGCCTGCAGTCCGCCGCGGATCACCTCGGCCATGTAGGCGGCGGCGAACAGGGAGACGCCGATCAGCGCCCGCAGCAGCTTGTCGGGCGACAAGTCGCCCGGCAGGAACAGCGGCAGCATCACGCTCGCCATGAACAGCACGGTGATCAGTGGCACGCCGCGCACGAACTCGATGAAGATCACCGAGGCGAGCTTGATGATCGGCATCTTCGAGCGCCGGCCGAGCGCCAGCACGACACCGAGCGGCAGCGAGAAGACGATGCCGATCACCGAGACGAGCAGCGTGACGAGCACGCCGCCCCACAGATTCGTGGTGACGACCGGCAGGCCGAAGGGCGAGCCGCCGACCAGAAGGATGAAGGCGGCGATCGGGAACACGACGAAGAAGTAGATGGCCCCGAGGCCTTTGCGCGGCGCGTTCGGCCAGAGCAGCCAGAGGATGCCGGCGGCGGCGAGCACGAAGACGATGTCGACCCGCCAGCGCTCGGCAATCGGATAGAAGCCGTAGATGAAATAGCCGAAGCGGGCGCGCACGAAGGCCCAGCAGGCGCCCGTCTCGGGCGCGAGGCAGGCCTCGCGGTCGGTGCCGGTCCAGACCGCGCGGATCAGGAGAAAATCGATCAGCGGCGGAACGATGATCCACAACAGGTAGAGCGAGATCAGCGTCAGGATGGTGCTGACGACGCCGCCGAACAGGCGGGAGCGGATCCAGGCGATGGGGCCGACGGTCGAGGCCGGCGGCGGCAGCGTCGGCGCCATTTCCAGGCGCAGGAAGGCGGGCGAGGCGGCGGCGGCTTCGATCCCGGGCATGGCGCTAGCGCTCCACCAGCGCGACGTGCGCGTTGTACCAGTTCATGAAGGCGGAGGTGATCAGGCTGATGGTCAGGTAGACGGCCATGGTGATGGCAATCACCTCCACCGCCTGGCCGGTCTGGTTCAGCACCGTGCCGGCGAAGATCTGCACGAGATCCGGATAGCCGATGGCGACCGCCAGCGAGGAGTTCTTGGTGAGGTTCAGGTACTGGCTGGTCAGCGGCGGGATGATGATGCGCATCGCCTGCGGGATGACGACGAGCCGCAGCGTCACGCCGGGGCGCAGGCCGAGCGAATAGGCCGCCTCGCGCTGGCCGTGGCTGACGGCGGCGACGCCGGCGCGGACGATCTCGGCGATGAAGGCCGCCGTGTAGGTGCTGAGGCCGAGCAGCAGCGCCACGAACTCCGGATAGAGCGGCATGCCGCCGCGATAGTTGAAGCCCTGCAGGCTCGGCACGTCGAAACTGAGCGGTGAGCCGAGGAGAAGGAAGACGGCGAGCGGGATGCCGAGGACGAGGCCCGCGCCGACGAGGAAGACCGGCGACTGCTGGCCGGTCGCCTCCTGCTTCTTGCGCGCCCGGACGTAGTAGAAGACCGCCGCGGCTATGCCGACGAACAGGCCGATGACGACGTACTCGAAGCCGTCGCCGAAGATCGGCCGCGGCATCACGAGGCCCCGATTGCTGAGGAAGATCGAGCCCGGCAAGGCGATGCCGTTGCGCGGATTGGGCAGCGGCTGCAGGACCGCCGTGTACCAGAACACGAGCTGCAGCAGGAGCGGGAGATTGCGGATCAGCTCGACATAGCCGCCGGCGAGCTTCGCCACGACGAAGTTGTTCGACAGCCGGGCGATGCCGATGAGGAAGCCGAGGATCGTCGCGATGACGATGCCGAGGGCCGAGACGAGCAGCGTGTTGAGGAGGCCGACGAGGAAGGCGCGGCCATAGGTGGAGGTCTCGGAGTAGTCGATCAGCTTGAAGTTGATCGAGAAGCCGGCTGTCCGCTCGAGGAAGCCGAAGCCGCTGGCGATGTTGGCCCGGCGCAAGTTCTCGATGGCGTTCGTGGTGGCTTCGTAGACGAGGAAGCCGACGACGGCGACCAGCACGACCTGGTAGACGATCGACCGGACGCGTGCGTTGTACAGCCAGGAGGCACCGCCCTTGGGGAGCTCCACCGGTCTCGGCACGCTGTCCACGGTCATGCTGGCTGCCCCGATATGCGAGGAGTGGGACCCGGCTGCCCGCGGGCCCGCGGACAGCCGGAGCTTTGAGTCAGATCAGCGGATCGGCGGCGCGTACTGGATGCCGCCCTTGTTCCACAGCTTGTTGAGGCCGCGGTCGATCTTCAGCGGCGATCCGGAGCCGACGTTCTTCTCGAACACCTCGCCGTAATTGCCGACGTGCTTGACGATCCGGAGGGCCCAGTCCTTCGTCAGGCCGATGTCCTTGCCGAAGTCGCCCTCGGTGCCGAGCAGGCGCTTGATCTCCGGATTGGCGGACTTCGCCATCTCGTCGACGTTCGCCTTGGTGACGCCGAGTTCCTCGGCGTTCAGCATGGCATTGTGGGTCCAGCGGATGATGTCGGACCACTGCTCGTCGCCGTGCCGGGTGGCCGGGCCCAGCGGCTCCTTGGAGATGATCTCCGGCAGGACGATGTTCTGGTCGGCATTGGCGAGCTTCAGGCGCTCGGCATAGAGGCCGGAGGCGTCGGTGGTGAAGGCGTCGCAGCGGCCGGAATCATAGGCCTTCAGCGTCTCGTCCGAGGAGGCGAACGTCACCGCCTCGACCTTCATGTTGAGAGAGCGGAAATAGTCCGCGAGGTTGAGCTCGGTGGTGGTGCCCTGCTGCACGCAGACCGAGGCGCCCTCGAGCTGCTTGGCCGAGGTGACGTTCAGCGACTTGCGGACCATGAAGCCCTGGCCGTCGTAATAGTTCACGCCGCCGAAGTTGAGGCCCAGCGTCGTGTCGCGCGACATGGTCCAGGTGGTGTTGCGCGACAGCAGGTCGACCTCGCCCGACTGCAGGGCGGTGAAGCGGTCCTTGGCCGACAGCGGCACGAAGCGCACCTTGGTCGGATCGTCGAAGATCGCCGCCGCGACGGCGCGGCAGAAGTCGACGTCCAGCCCCGACCAGTTCCCCTTGTCGTCCGGGAAGGCGAAGCCGGCGAGGCCGGTGTTGGTGCCGCAGATCACCATGCCCCTTTGTTTCACGGTGTCGAGGGTGGCGGCGGAGGCGACGCCGGCCGAAACGGCCATGATCGTCCCGAGTGCCAGCGCGTGTACGTATTTCGGCATCACATCCTCTCTGTCTCGTGTTCTCGTCCCCGCCCCACAGGACGGGTTGACCTTCCCTCGCCGAGTAGCAAGGTTCGGACCGCAATCCGCGGCGGTCGCCGCGGCTCCGATCCCTCTTCCACCGTCATGACATGTCAAAGACACAATCTGGTCAAGGCTTGACCCTCGCCGCCACGGATTCGCGAAGCCTTTCGGTGCCGCGATGAGCCGTCGCAAAGCCACGGACAAGCCGTCTACGACTTTGGTTCTAGCCGGCCGGGACCCCACCGCTCAGCACGGTTTCGTCAATACGCCGATCTATCGCGGCTCGACCATCCTTTCGGAAACGGCCGACGAGTTCCTGCACCGCAAGGACCGGCGCTACACCTATGGCCGGCGTGGCACACCGACGAGCGACGCGCTCGCCGAGGCGTGGCAGGCGATCGAGGGTTGTGCCGGCGCCGCCTTTACGCCCTCGGGGCTGTCGGCGGTGGCTATCGGCCTCACCGCGGTGCTCTCGGCGGGTGACCATCTCCTGATGGTCGACACCGCCTACGGGCCGACGCGGAGCTTCTGCGACAAGGATCTGAAGCGTCTCGGCATCACCACGACCTATTACGACCCGCTGATCGGCGCCGGCATCGAGGAGCTGTTCAGGCCGGAGACGCGGGCGGTGTTCTGCGAGAGCCCGGGCTCGCTGACCTTCGAGGTGCAGGACGTGCCGGCCATCGCCGCCGTAGCACATGCCCGCGGCGCCGCCGTGCTCCTGGACAATACCTGGGCGACGCCGCTGCTTTTCGATGCATACCGGCACGGGGTCGACGTCGCCGTCTCGGCCGGCACGAAATATCTCTCGGGTCACTCGGACGTGAACATCGGCGTCGTCTCGGCGAACGCGGAGCACTGGCCGGCCGTGATCGGCTGCCATGGCCGCTTCGGCCTCTGCGCCGGGCCGGAGGACCTGTTCCTGTCGCTGCGCGGCCTCCGGACCATGGGCGTGCGGCTCGCGCACCAGGAGCAGGCGGCGCTGCGCATCGCCGACTGGCTCGCCGAGCGGCCGGAGGTGGCGCGGGTGCTTCACCCCGCGCTGCCCTCCTGTCCCGGGCATGAGTTCTGGCAGCGCGACTTCTCCGGCTCCTCCGGCCTGTTCGCGATCGTGCTGAAGAGGGTCCCGGTCGCTGCCGCGCACGCCTTCGTCGACGGCCTCAGGCTGTTCGGCATCGGCGCCTCCTGGGGCGGCTACGAGAGCCTCGCCATCCCCTTCGAGCCGCTTCGCACGGCGACGACATGGGATGCCGAGGGCCCGACCATCCGCTTTAACATCGGCCTCGAGGACATCGGCGACCTCGTCGCCGACCTCGAGGCCGGGCTCGAGAAGCTGCCGAAGGCCTGAGCCGCCGGCCCCGGCGGCTCTAGGACGGCACGTAGCCGGGGGCGGCGGACGGCTCGGCCTCCTCGGGCGGCAGATCGCTGAACGCCTGCCGCTCGTCGGCGCCGACGAAGGCCGCCATGACCACCTGCTCGTTCGGCATCACGGCGCGCCTGCCGGCGATCGCATCCTCCGTCTCGCCGCGCGGCAGACCGAGATATTTCGCCAGACTGTCGATCGCATCCGGCTTCGCGGCGGCCATCAGCTTCTGCCTCTCCGCATACTTGGCGGCGAGCATGGCCGTCGCCCAGCGTGGGGTCGTATCGAGCTTGCCGCCGGTCGAGAACACGCGCTCGCCGGCGTTCTGCAGCGACCTGATGGCCCGCTCGGACACGAGCCCGGACATGATGCCGACGAAGGAGATGAAGTAGGGATTGAGCGGCGCCTGGCCGCCGATGCGGCTCGTATCGGCGAGGATCGGCACCGCCGCCTTGGCGACGAGGTAGACGACGAGCGCCGTCACGCCGCCGAAGAAGAGGCGCAGCAGCGACTGGCCGAGATCGGTCCGGTAACGGTCGGCCGCGTCCAGACTCTCCCGCCGCTCGCCGGCGAGGCCGAAGCGCTCGGCGAGCACGTAGAGGCAGCTGCCGAGAACGCCCATGACGACGGACAGCGACAGCACGAGATTGTCGGTGGGCCAGAAGACGATACGCCAATCGAAGGCCCGTTCCAGCCGCTGCCCCGCCCACGTGACGATCTTCGAGGCGTTGCTTTCCTCCTGCGCCTTGCTCCCTTCCGGGCTCGACTTCGCCGCCTCGGTGGCCTTCGGCGCGCTCGCGGCCGCATTGAGTCGGAGCGGATCGCTACAATCCACCTCGCGTCGCTTGTCGGTCCCGTCCGCGCCGGAGGCCTCCGGCCGCTCCTCCAGGAACTGGCTTCGCTGCAGCTCCTTGATGAGATTGCGCACCTTCTCGAGCAGATCCGCCTGAACCTCGCTCGTGCTCATGCCGAACAGCCGCGCCGCTTCGGCCTCCGTGCCCTTGCGGGTCGCGTCGGCATTGTCGAGCGCTATTTTGCCTTCGTCGGCCGCTGACTGCGCGGCTTGCGCCGCCACCTTCTTCTTGCGAAGATCCTCATAGCTCGCATCCAGTTGGTCGCGCCGCCTTCTCAAGGCTGCCCCATTCTCTCCCAAAGGTTGCGTCGACATGGCAGCGTAGATCGTGAGATAACCGGCGTCTGCGTCCTGGATCAGCGGCTGCGCCGACGACGTATCGGCGTTGCCGGCGGGTCTCATATCCCTTGCGAACTCGATACGAAACTTGTTCAGGTCAGCGATGAACTGCTGCTCGGCGGCGTTCTTGATGCCGAGAGCGGCTTGCGCCTTCCGCAGCGCGTTGTCGTACGCGTTCCGCGCCTCGATCTGGAACTTCCGCTGGCACTCGAGGCGGTCGTCCCACTGATTCATGAGATCCCCGATCTCGCTCGTCCTCCAGATGTTTATCGGAACGCCGTTGACCTGCATCTCGGCGACGCGGAGATGCAGCTGCGTCGCGTAGAAAACCTTGATCGCGACTATGCCGACGAGCAGGCTGACCGCACCGATCGTCAGGCTCGCGAAAAAGGCCTTCCGATCGGGCGACAGCCAAGCCCGGTGCGCGCTCTCGCTGGCCATCTCACAGCTCTCTTTTGGTCGGCGCCCCCAGAATACTACTTTAACGCGATTGTTCGCGGCGTCCAGCAACGCACATCCGCAAGCTCAACGCCCGGAATGCGACGGTGTGGGAGCCAATGGGGAAGACTTGGAAGCCGGACGGGCCACCCATCACCTTCGAGATCGGGGGCCGGATCGGCCGGCCCGGGCCGAGCGCGGCCTCCCTGCCTGCGGCGCAGCGACACCAGCTATCCGACCGTCGATCGTTTGCGTCCGCGTCCGGGTTCTGTCTATCCATTGTGCCCAACGCGGCGAGTTGGAAAAGCACTGCCGATCGCACTTCGTGCCCCCCGAACGGGCGCCCCGGCTCGCCGTCATTGCCAACACTCACCGCAGGAAAGCGCCCGCCCATGGCGATTGTCGATGTGAAGACCGAGATCACCGGAAACATCTGGAAGATCGTCAAGGGCGTCGGCGACACCGTTGCCGAGGACGAGCCGATCCTCATCATGGAATCGATGAAGATGGAGATCCCGGTCTCGGCACCCGAGGACGGCGAGATCGTCGAAATACTCGTCGCCGAGGAGGACACGGTAACCGAAGGCACGGTGGTGGCGCGCATCAAGGTGTGACCGGCGGCAGATTTGACCGGGCCACCTCCGCCATGAGATCGTCAGACAATCTGATGACGCCCGGGATCGGGCGATGCTGATGGCGAGCGGCCGGCGCGGCATCGATCCGTGTGGCTGAAAGGGCGGAAGCGCATGGTCGGAGCGATCGAGTTCCAGCTGCGCGGCCAGGCGGCGTGGGTCACGCCGGCGCGGCCGCCGAGCCACTACGCGGGTGCCGCGTTGCATGACGTCTCGCCTCGCGCCAGAAGAGCCGTCGGACCGGAGCCGGCGATGCCGGCGCTGGCCGCCGTCGTGGTTCCCCGTCACGGCCTCGGGAGCCCGTGATGCCCGCCCCCTCCACCAATCCCGGGCGCGAGCTCGAGAGCCGCGTCGCGCTCGTCACCGGCTCCGCCCGCAACATCGGCCGCGAGATCGCGCTGGCGCTGGCCCGCGGCGGCGCATCGGTGGTCGTGCACGCGAAAACCTCGCGCGCCGATGCGGAGGCGACGGCGGCGGCCGTCCGGGCGGTCGGCGGCAAGGCGGCCGTCGTGCTCGCCGACCTCGCCGACCCGGCCGGTTGCAAGGCCCTCCTCGACGAGGCGGTGGCGGCGTTCGGGCGGCTCGACATCCTCGTCAACAATGCCGCCACGCGCGGCGACCGCAGCGTCCCGGAGATCACCGTCGAGGACTGGCGGAGCGTGATGTCGAGCATCCTCGACGGCACCTTCTTCTGCACGCAGGCGGCGCTGCCCTATCTGAAGGCGAGCGACGCCGGCGCGGTCGTCAACATAGGCGGCGTCGCCGGCGAGACCGGCGTTTCCGGCCGGGCGCACGTCTCGGCGGCGAAGGCCGGCGTGATGGGGCTGACGCGGGCCATGGCGGCCGAGCTCGCCGCCGACGGCATCACCGTCAACTGCGTCTCCCCGGGGCGCGTCGAGACAAAGCGGGCGCATCTGCCGCCGCACTTCGCCCAGCGGCAGGTGCCGCTCGGCCGCGGCGCCGAGCCGTGGGAGATCGCCGCCGCGGTGCGCTTTCTCGCCGGTCCCGGCGCCCGCTACATCACCGGCCAGGTGCTGCCCGTCAACGGCGGCTGGCACATCGCTTGAGCAGATCGATCGCCGCGGAGAACGGCGAAGAAGCCTGACCATCACATGGGAGGAAACGAGACATGTCACGCCTTTTCATCGCCGCCGGAGCGCTGCTGTTCGCCGTCGCGGCTTCCCCGGCCGCCCGCGCCGACTATCCGGACAAGCCGATCCGCTACCTCCTGCACGTCTCGCCCGGCGGCGCGACCGACGTCATGGCACGCAAGATGGCGATCGGCCTCGAGAAGGTTCTGGGCGTCAGCGTCGTGGTCGAGAACAAGCCCGGCGGCCGCGGCGCCACGCAGCTGAACGAGCTCGCCAACGCCAAGCCGGACGGCTACACGATCGGCTCGGTCACCAACAGCCACATCGGCGCCTTCAACCAGACCCTGAAGCAGTACGACGTCGAAAAGTTCGACTGGCTCGCCCGTCTCGTCACCGAGCCGTTCCTGATCGCCGTCCGCAGCGACAGCGACATCAAGTCGATGAAGGATATGGTCGAGAAGGCGAAGGCCAAGCCCGGCAGCGTCGTCGTGGCGGGCTTCGTCCGCGGCTCGGGCGGCCACTTCGCCTTCGAGATGATCGCCAAGGCGGCGGACGTGCCGAGCGCCAACTTCCGCTGGGTGCCGTTCGACAGCGTCGGCGATGCGGTGACCTCGGTGCTCGGCGGCCATGCCGAGGCGGCGATCGCGTATGTCGATCTCGTCAAGAACCACGTCGCGGCCGGCAATCTGCGCGTCATCGGCATCATGGCCGACGAGCGGGTGCCGCAGTTCCCCGACGTGCCGACGCTGAAGGAGCAGGGAATCGCCGTCGACAACTCCTGGCAGCAGTTCCGCGGCATCATCGGCCCGAAGGGCGTTCCGGCCGACGTCAAGGCCAAGTTCGGCAAGGCGGTCGACGAGGTGCTTAAATCGCCGGATCTGCAGAAATACTTCACCGAGTCGGCGCTCGTGTCGGCCTACATGCCGGCCGACCAGTTCGGCGACTATGCCAAGCAGCACGACAAGCTGACCAAGGAGTGGATGGAGACGCTGCAGATCAAGTGATGGACGAGAGCCGAGAGCCACGGGATCGGACGTGATGCAGGCGACGCCACACGAGGCGACCGGCGCGGACGACGCGCCGGTTCTGCGCATCAGGCTCGCATGGGCCGACCTCGCGGGCGGCGCGGCGCTGCTCGCGGTCGCCCTGTGGTTCCTCGTGCAATCCTTCCGGCTCGAGGATTATTCCGGAACGGCGATCGGCTCCGCCGATTTCCCGCGCGGCGTCGCGGCGCTCTTGGCGCTCGGCGTCGCCATCCTGCTCGGCACGGCCGGCTGGCGGCTGGCGCACCATCTGCGCGAGCATACGATCGCCGTCCGGCGGCCGCTGCGCGTCGCCGCCGGCATGCTGCTGCTGCTCGTCTTCCCGTTCGCAATGAGCCGGCTCGGCTACTACCCGACCATGGCCGTCTGGCTCGCCGCCTTCTTCTGGCTCGCCGACTATCGTCGGCCTGTCGCGGTCGTCGCCTGCGTCGCGGGCTTCCTCGCCTTCACGAAGATCGTCTTCGAGTACCTGCTCTCGACGCCGATCCCCTAAAGGTCCCGCATGATCGACGGCTTCATCCTCGGCCTGACGACGCTGTTCTCGGTGCAGGCCCTGCTCGGCCTCGTCGCCGGCGTCGTCATCGGCTACCTCGTCGGCGCGCTGCCGGGGCTCTCCGCCGGCGTCGGCATGGCGCTCTTGATCCCCTTCACCTTCGAGCTCGACCCGGTCGTCTCGGTGGTGATGCTAGTGACGCTCTACATGGCCTCCGAATATTCGGGAGCCATACCGGCGATCCTCGTCAACACGCCGGGCGAGCCGTCGGCTGCCATCACCGCACTCGACGGCTACCCGATGCGCGAGCGCGGCGAGGCCGGGCAGGCGCTGACGCTGTCGATCCTCGGCTCCGCCGTCGGCTCGATCATCAGCACCATCCTGCTCGTCTTCTCGGTCCACTGGATGACGCGCTTCGCGCTCGCCTTCGGGCCGGCGGAATATTTCGCGCTCGCCGTGGTCGGCCTCAGCCTCATCTCGACGCTATCCGGCTGCAATGTCGTCCGCGGCTTCGTCGCGCTGCTGTTCGGGCTTCTGCTGACGACGATCGGCACCGATCCGGTCGACGGCATCCGCAGATTCGCCTTCGTCGACGGCCTGCTTGGCGGCATCCCGTTCATCCCGGCGCTGGTCGGCCTGTTCGCGCTCGCCGAGGTCCTGAAGATGCTGGAGACCACCGACGAGAAGCCGGTGCCGCTGAAGAAGATCGAGGGGCTCTCCGGCCAGTTCAGCCTCCTGAAGCCGCACACCTGGAACCTCCTCCGCAGCACGCTGATCGGCTACGTCATCGGCGTCATCCCCGGGGCGGGCGCGACCATCGCCTCGATCACCGCCTATTCGGTGCAGAAGCGGATCTCGAAAAGCCCGGAAACCTTCGGCAAGGGCAATCCGGAGGGCGTCGTCGCCGCCGAGACCGCCAACAATGCCTGCATGCCCGGCGCGCTGGCGCCCATGCTGGCGCTCGGCATTCCCGGCAAGGCGAGCACGGCGGTGCTGATCGGCGCGCTCGCCATCCACGGCGTGCAGCCGGGGCCGCTGATCTTCCAGCGCAATCCGGAAGTCCCCTACACGATCTACGTCGCCCTGCTGGTCGGCATGCCGCTGATGGTGCTGGTCGGGCTCTACGGCGCGCGCCTGTGGGTTCGCATCACGCAGGTGCCGAAGGGCGCCGTCGCCGGCATCGTCGTCGCCATGTGCCTGCTCGGCACCTTTGCCGAGAGCAACGACATCTTCGCCATCTGGATCGCGGTCGCGTTCGGCATCATCGGCTACGTGCTCGGCAAGGTCGACATCGAGCCGGCGCCTATCATCCTGGCGCTCGTCCTCGGCTACATGATGGAATCGAACTTCCGGCGGGCGCTGGTGATCTCCGGCGACGACCCGATCGTCTTCGTCAGCCACCCGATCTCGGCGATCTGCCTCGTCGTCGCGGTCGTCGTCTTCGCGCTGCCGCTGATCCAGAACCGGCTCGCCCGGCGCGTCAGGCTCATGGATGCCGACGCCGTGCGCGCCGCGGCGGAGAATTGAGATCGAACCGAATGAGCAGCCCATGCCGACCCTGAGCCGCATCGTCCTCACCCGGCTGCGGATGCCGCTCATCCGCCCCTACCGGCTGTCCTACCGGACCTTCGAGGAGTTCGAGCCCTACCTCGTCGAGGTCGAGGATTCCGAGGGGCGTACGGGCTTCGCCGATGCGCACATCTCGCCCGGCTCGTCGAGCGAGACGCGCGAGGGCGGCTGGGCGTTCGCCGTCGAGCGCATCGGCGAGATGCTCGGCAAGGACTCGGAGGAGGCGAAACAGCTCGTCATCGGCCGCTTCGAGGAGAGCAAGTGCGCCGTCACCGCGCTCGCCACCGCGATCGAGGTGCTGCAGGGCGCGCCCGTGCTCGACGTGCCGGAGAACACGCGGCTGCCGCTCCTGACGCCGGTCAATTCGCTCGAGCGGGGGGCGATCCCGGCCGAGATCGACAAATGGCTCGGCGAGGGTTTTCGCACCTTCAAGGTCAAGGTCGGCAAGGACGTCGCCGGCGATCTCGACAGGGTGGCGGTCATCCAGAAGAGCCTCGGCGACCGCGGCACGATCCGGCTCGACGCCAACCGCGCCTTCTCGCGCGACCAGGCGCTCGACTTCGTGCGCGGCCTCGATCCGGCCGGCATCGACCTCTTCGAGCAGCCCTGCGATTCCGACGACTGGGAGGCCAATGCCGCCGTCGCCGGCGCCTCGCCGGTGCCGCTGATGCTCGACGAGCCGATCTGCACGCTGGAGGACATCGACCGCGCCGCCGAGATCGACGGTGTCGGCTTCTGCAAGTTGAAGCTGAAGCGCTTCGGCAGCCTCGCCCGGCTCGAAGAGGGGCTGCGGCGCGTCTCGGCGAACGGCATGGAGCCGGTGCTGGGGGATGGGCTCGGCAGCGAGATCCAGTCCTGGCTCGAGGCCTGCGTCGCCCGTACCACGATCGACAATGCCGGCGAGTTCAACGGCTTCTTGAAACCGCGCGACCGGCTGTTCGCCGATCCGCTTCCCTTCCGTGACGGCGCCGTCGAGATGCCGGCCGGCTACCGGCCGCGGCTCGACCCTACCGCCATCGCGCGCTTCACCGTGGAAAGGCTCCAATTCTGATGCTCGAGCGCAACCCCAAGCCGCCCTCGCCGCACGAGGGCATGCTGAACGAGCTCGACCGGCGCCGTGCCGCCGCGTCCGCGATGGGCGGCGAGGACAAGCTGAAAAAACGCCGCCAGCGCGGCCAGCTCAACGCCGAGGAGCGGCTGAACGCCCTCGTCGACGCCGGCAGTTTTTTGGAGGTCGGCCTGCTCGGCGCTTCCACCCTAGATGCGGAAGCCGAGAACACGCCGCGCGACGGCAAGCTCACCGGATTCGGGCGCATCGACGGCCGCGACGTCGGCGTGGTGGTGAACGACTTCACCACCAAGGGCGCCTCGACCAGCTTCACCAACTCCAAGAAGATGGGCTACGTCCGAAAAGTCTGCACCGAGAAGGGCATGCCCTTCGTGCACATCGGCGAATCGACCGGCGCCCGCCTGCCCGACGCGATGGGCTCGAAGGGCATGGGGTCGATGCTCGGCAACGACATCACCCAGTTCCGGCGCATGCGCGACACGCCCTGGGTAGCGGCGGCGCTCGATACCTCCTTCGGCTCCTCGGCCTGGATGTGCTGCTGCTCGGATTTTTCCGTCATGCGCAAGGGCTCGATCATGTCGGTGTCGAGCCCGCGCCTCGTCTCGATGGCGATCGGCGAGAAGGTGGACCTGGAAGAGCTCGGCGGCTGGCGCCTGCATGCCGAGCAGACCGGCCTCATCGACCACTTCGTCGACACCGACGAGGAGGCGATGGCCGCGATCAAGACCTTCCTGTCCTACATGCCGAGCCACAATGGCGAGGCGCCGCCGACGGCCCCAGTGACCGAGGGCTCGGGCGAGAACCAGGAGGCGATCCTCGACGTGCTGCCCGAGAAGCGCACGCAGGTCTACAACATGAAGAAGATCATCGAGGTGATTGTCGACAAAGGCAGCTTCTTCGAGATCAAGCCGCGCTTCGGCAAGCCGGCGACGGTCGGCCTCGCGCGGCTGAACGGCAAGTCGGTCGGCATCATCGCCAACAACCCGCAGGTCGGCGGCGGCGCGCTGTCGGCCGAGGCGTGTCGCAAGATCATCGACTTCACGGTGATGTGCGACAGCTTCAACGTGCCGATCGTGCGCCTCATGGATACGCCCGGCTTCGTCGTCGGCACCGATGCCGAGCGCCGCGGCGCCCCCGGCCACATCATGAACTTCATGAACGCGACCTGCCTCACCACCGTGCCGCAGATCACCGTCATCTGCCGCAAGGCCTATGGCCGCGCCTATGTCGCCATGGGCGGCGGCGCCCACAACGACGCCATGGTCACCTGGCCCGGCGCCGAGGTCAGCTTCATGGACCCGGTGTTCGCCACCAACATCGTCCACAACCTCTCGCCCGGCCAGGAAGGTTTTGACGACGCGCTGGCGCACATCCAGAAGGATCTGGAGGTCTGGGACATGGCGCGCATCTTCTCGGCCCAGGACGTGATCAAGCCGCAGGAGACCCGCACCTACCTCATCCGCATGTTCGAGGTGCAGCAGAAGCGCCGCTCCGGCGGAGTCGGCCAGCACCTGATGCGCACCTGGCCGACCAGCTACTGAGCCCTTTCGCGATGAATGCCGTGGAGAGCACTGCCCAGACGATCTTCGCGCGCGCCCGGGCCGCGGGGCGCGCCTCACTGGACGAGGAGAGCGGCAAGCGGCTGCTCGCCGGCTTCGGAATCCGCGTGCCGCGCTCGGCGGTCGCGAAGGATGCGGCGGAGGCGGCCGAGATGGCGGAGGGAATGACGGCGCCCTTTGTCGTAAAGGTCGTCTCGCCCGAGATCCTGCACAAATCCGATGCCGGCGGCGTCGCGCTGAACCTGCATGATGCCGCCGCGGTCCGCTCCGCCGTCGAGGGGATGGCGCGCAAACCGAAGATCGCGGCAGCGAAGGTCCATGGCTGGCTCGTCGAGGAGATGGTCCCGGCGGGCCGTGAGATGGTCGTCGGCGGCTTCGCCGACCCGCAGTTCGGGCCGATGCTGATGGTCGGCCTCGGCGGCGTCTTCGTCGAGGTGTTGCGGGACGTCGCCTTCCGCATCTGCCCGATCGGCGAGGCCGACGCCCGCGCCATGCTGGACGAGCTGAAGGGCGTCGCGCTGCTGCGCGGGGCGCGCGGCGAGGCGCCGGTCGACGAGGACGCGCTCGTCGCGGTGATGCTGAGGATGGGCGGCGAGGACGGGCTGCTCGTCAAGCACGCGGCCGACATCGCCGAGGCCGATCTGAACCCTGTGATCGTCTCCGCCCGCGGCGCCGTCGCGGTCGATGCGCGCTTCATCCTCAAGGACACGGCGGCGCAGGCAGCCGACGCGGCGCCGGAAGCCGGGGACGTACTGGAGCGATTCCGGCCGCTGTTCGAGCCCAGGACGATCGCCGTGCTCGGCGCCTCGACCAAGGACGTGGCGATCGCCAACACCTTCGTGCGCCGCATCAAAGCCTACGGCTATGCCGGCGCGATCTACCCGATACATCCGAGCGCCAGCGAGATCGAGGGGCTGAAGGCCTATCCCAGCCTCGCCGCGACGCCGGAGCCGGTCGACTACGCCTATGTGGCGATCGGCGCCGAGCGCATTCCGGACGCGCTCGCGGCTGCTTCGGGCCGCTGCCGCTTCGCGCAGGTGATCTCGTCCGGCTTCGGCGAGGTCGAGGAGGGCAAGGCGCTGCAGCTGCAGCTGGTCGCCAAGGCGCGCGCGGGCGGGGTGCGCGTGCTCGGCCCGAACACGCTCGGCTCCTATTCGCCGCGCGGCGGGCTGACCTTCCCGGTGGATGCGCCGAAGGAGGTTGGCGGCATCGGCGTCGTCTCGCAGTCGGGCGGCCTGTCGACCGACATCATCAAGCGCGGCCAGTGGCGGGGCTTGCGCTTCTCCGGCCTCGTGACGATCGGCAACAGCGCCGACGTGAAGCCGCACGAGCTGGTGGAGTTCTACCTCGCAGATCCGCAGACACGTGCGATCGGCCTCTATCTCGAGGACATCAAGGCCGGCCGCGCCTTCTTCGAGCTGCTCCGCTCGGCGGCTGCCGCCAAGCCGGTGGTCATCCTGAAGGGCGGCCGCTCGAGCCTCGGCCGCCTCGCGGCCGCCTCGCACACCGGGGCGCTCGCCGGCGACGACAAGGCCTGGCACGCGCTCGCCGCGCAGACGGCCTCGGTGCTGGTCGGCAATGTCGAGGAGTTCATCGACGTGCTGCTGGCGCTGCAGCACTTCGAGCTGCGGCCGGAGCGGCCGACGAAATCGGTCACCCTGTTCGGCAATGGCGGCGGCTCTTCGGTGCTCGGCACCGACGCTTTTGCCGATGTCGGCCTCGAGGTCGCGCCCTACGCCGCCGCGGCGCGGGAGAAGCTGGAGGCGCTCGGCCTGCCGCCCGGCACGTCCGTCGCCAACCCGATCGACACACCGGTGCGTACGCTGCAGGAGAAGGACGGCTTCGTCGCCGGCGAGATTCTCGACATCGTCTACGAGCACGCCCGGCCCGATGCGGTGGCGATGCATCTCAACCTCGCCGCCTTCGTCGGCCGCGGCAGCGTCGATCCGATCGACAACCTGTTCGCGGTCATCGAGGAGACGCAGCGCAAATGGCCGGGGCTCGCGCATTTCGCGCTGGCTCTGCGGACCGACGGCTCGCCCGAGCTCGACGACCGACGCAGAGCCTATCGCGAGAAGGCGCGGGCGGCCGACGTGCCGGTGTTCGACGAGATCGCGCCGATGGCGCGGGCGCTGGCGGCGATCGGGCATCTCGAGCGGCGCCTCGCCGCCCGGTAAGCCCGGGTCAGAAGTGCCGGAAGCCGAGGCGGCCGAGCCTGATCTCCCCGTCAGGCCCGATCAGCCGCAGCGGCGGATCGGCGGCGGCGGCGGTCGCACCGATCGCCGCGACCGGCACCCCTGCCCGGCCGGCCGCCTCCTCGAAGGCTTGCGCGTCGGATGCGGCGACGGCGAGCAGCACCTCGTAATCGTCGCCACCCGTGAGGATCGGCTCCAGCAGCCGCCCGTCGGCCGCGAGCGCCGCGGCGGCCGCGGCGGATAGCGGCACCTTCTCGGTCTCGATCACGGCGGAGATCTCCGACGCCTTGCAGAGCCGCGACAGATCGATCGCGAGCCCGTCGGAGACGTCCATCGACGCGGTGGCATAGGCGGCGACGAGGGGCGCCGCCG
>JAEZCD010000348.1 GCA_023430145.1 Pseudomonadota bacterium | reverse complement strand
AGGCGAGATCGTCCATGCGCCCCGGCAGCGGCTCGAGCGGCTCGCCGCGCACCAGCACGCGGGCGATTTCCTCGGGTGCGGCCGCGGCCGGCGTCGCGCCGACGAGCTCCCCGTTCGCCGCTTTCGCCGGCGCGGTCAGCACGATCAGCGGCCCGGCGTCGGGGCGCACCTTGCCGATCTCGTTCGAGGCGATGCCGGGTATGCTCAGCGGATCGGCTCCCTTGCCTTCGAGGTCGCGCCGGATCTCGCGCTCGACATAGTGGGCGAGCTTGCGCGAGCCGGCGCGGGTGAAGTGGACGCCGTCGTTGAGCCTCAGCCGCACAACCTGGCCCTCGAGATCCGGTCCCGTCTGGGAATAGGCGTTGTTCTCGTCGAGGAACGCCTCCCAGACATCGATATAGGTGGCGCCCGCGAACTGCGCGCGCTCCTTGAGGATGCCGTTCATGGCGACGAGGTCGGCCGACAGCGCCTCGTTCTTGACCGGCGGCAGGCCGACCCAGAACACCTTCACCTTCTTGTCCCGGAACGGCGCCAGCACGGCGTCGACGCGCTCGGCGAAGCGCCGCTTCCACTCCTCGCTGAGCGGCGCGATCTCGATCCCGCCCTCGTTGAACGGCACGAGATCCTTGCTGCCGAGCTCGATGACGACGTAGTTCAGCTTGTCGGTGGCGGCGACTTCGGCGGCGGCCTTCGCCCAGTCGTAATCCTCGTTGCGGACGAGGCCCGAACCGGCGCGGATGCGCCGCCGCACGGCCACCTCCGGACGATCCTCGAAGGCGTCGGCGAGGCCGACGCCGAGATGGTCGGCGATGCTGTCGCCCATCACCGTGACGAAGGTCGTCACCTCGACCGCCGGCCGCACGCGGACCGGGCGGCTCGGCGCGGCCGGCTTGGGCTTTTGCACCTCGACCGGCGGCGCGGCGTTGAACGGCCAGCCGGACGGCTTGTCGCTCGAGCCGCCGAACAGGTTGCAGAAGAAGCAGCGGCGCTGCTGCGGCTGTGCCGGCTGAACGGCGGCCTGCTGCGGCCGTCCGGGCTGTCCCCGGAAGAAGCCCGGCTGCTGCTGCGGACGAGGCGCCGCGCGTGACGTGCCCCGGGGTGGCGGCGGCGCCGGGAAGCCGGGTCGCGCTGCGGGCGCCCCTTGCCGCCGGCTGAAAACCGAATCGTTGAAGATCTGGGCCGATGCCGTCTCGACGCCGGCCGCCGCCAGCACGAGGCCGGCGAGGGCTGCGCAGGCGAACTGGAGGCGAGCGCTCACGGCATATCCCTCGACGGCGACCTGTGCGGATCGCACCCTGCGATCCGGGCATTGATATGACCGCACCTGCCCCCCGCGGCAATACGGGCGCAGATCAACTCCCCCTCGGCGTGCGCGAGCGAGACGGAGGCACGCCGCGCGCCCGGCTCTCGGCCGCGATCTCGTCAAGAAGCCTCTTCCACTCGTCGATCGCGTGTCGCTTCTCGAAAGTCGCCTCGAAAGCACGCCGTGCATTGTCCCCCATCTGCCGGCAGCGTGCGGGATCGGCCGACAGCTCGAGGACCGTCCGTGCGAGGCCGGCGCCGTCGCCTTGGGCCACGGTTGCCCCGCAGTCGTAGTCGGCGAGATGCCGTGCGACTTCGCCGTCGCGGTCGCCGATGAAGATCGCCGGGCGTCCCACGGCCGCGATCCCATAAATCTTGCTCGGGACGATCAGCTCCTCGAGCTCCGGCCGCAGGGAGACGAGATGGAGGTCGGCGGCGGACAGGGAGTGCGACAGTCGCTCGCGCGACTGATAGGGCTCGAAACGCACCGAGCCGAGCTTGCGGCGGTGCACCTCGCGCCGCAGCGCCTCGTAACCGGTGCCGCCGCCGACGAAGAGCCAGCGAATCCGTGGCTTTGCCGTCGCGCCCGGCGCTGTCGCCTGCCGCGCTTCCGTCTCGGCGATCGCCTCGATCAGTGTCTCGTGGTCGTGGGCACGGCCGAGATTGCCCGAATAGGCGACGACGAAGGCGTCCCCGAGCCCCCATTCGGCCCGGAGCGGGTTCTCCTCGTGCGCTTCCGGGCGCAGCAGCGTTCCGTCGGCCCAGTTGGGAATCAGCCGGACGCGGTCGTCTGCGACCCCGAGCTTGCCGACGTGCTCCGCCATGCGCCGGCCGAGCACCACATTGGCGCGCGCCTGTCGCAGCGAGCGGTCGCGAACCTGCCGCAGCCCGCGAAAGATCGCGCCCGACAGGCGGCCGCGCCCCGCTCCGAGGGCCGTCGCGACTTCGGGGAAGATATCCTGGAGCCAGTTGACCTGCTCGGCGCCCCGCAGGCGGGCGATCGGCGCGACGATCACCGACAGCATCGGCGGATCGGTTTTCGCGACGACGAAGTCGCCTTGCCGTGCGAGGGCCCCCAGGGCGCGGGCGGCGGAGAGGTAGAAGGTGGCGTAGTCGAGCGCGCGGCCGATGAGACCGCCGCGGCCGAAGCCGGTGGTCGCGATGCGGTGGATCTCGACGCCGCCGATCGTCTCGCGCGCCGGGAGCCGTTCGGCCGGCGCATCATAGACGAGGCGCGAGGTGACGACATGCACGCTCCAGCCCTCCTCCGCCAGCGCGAAGGCGAGATCCGACAGCATCTGGCTGGTGGCCGAATGGTCCGGATGAAAGAAGCGGTTGACGAAGATCAGGTCGGGCAATGCACGGGGTCCGCGGCATTCTCATTGCAGCAAGCGTAGCATTCCGCACCGTGCCGGGGCGGCTCGCCCGCGAGGCCGGCCGGCTCCCGCAGCCCGTCTACACGTAGCCCCGTGCCCGATAGGCCAGGAGGCCGATCCATTCCTTGATCGCCATGGTCGTGGCGGCGAGGGCGCCGGCGTCGGGAAGCCAGCGCAGCGGCGTCCACGCCGCCCCTTCGACCACCTCCACATCGGTGGTGGCGGCGGTGACCGGGAGCCCGGCCTTGGCGAAGACCGCCATGGCGCGCGGCATGTGGGCGGCCGAGGTGACGAGGAGCGCCGAGCCGAAGGGCGCCCGCTCGCGCATCGTCCGAACCTCCAGCGCGTTCTCCCAGGTGTTGCGGCTGGCGCCGGCGAGCGTGATGGCCTCGGCGGGCACGCCCCACTCGATCAGGAGGTCGCGGATCAGCTCGGCTTCGGGGATCGTTCCGGGCAGCCACGGGATGTTGCCGCCCGTCACCAGCACGCGCTTCACCTTGCCGGCCCGGTAGAGCCGCGCCGCATGCAGCACGCGATCGGACGACGGGCCGAGGTCGACGGTCACGCGGGGCGGAACCGGGCCGCCCACGGCGCCGCCGAGAATGATGGCCACGTCGGCCGCAGGCAGGTCGCCGATCGCGCGCGGCGGATACTGCCGCTCGAGGGTCCCGAGCGCCCATTCGGCGAAGGCCGGCGTCGCCGCCACCCACAGCCAGGCAACGGCGACACCGATCGTGGCAGCGGCGAGGCGCCGCAAAGAGAGCGCCGCAGCGAGCCCGCCGAGAAGGACGAGCCCGATCGCGAGCCCCAGCGGATAGACGAAAACCGGCAGCAGTTTCGTCAGGAAGAGCGTGAGCGTGCTATCGGTCATCGGCGGCCCAGATTTCGCCGGGCGTGCGGGTAGACGGGCGCCGGGCGGGCTTCCCATGCCTATCAGATCGGGGTGCGGCTCGCCGGCGCGCCGAGGCTCACGATTCCTTCGCTGGCCCGCGCAGCCGGGCGGAATGGGCCGAGCAATCCAAAGCACGCCGGCGGCCAGCGGGGCGCTGGCACCGGCGTGGGCCGCAACGAAAGATCAGTCGGACCGAACAGTCCCGGAGAGGATGCAGCGGCCGGTGGGAACCGCTCCGTCATAGGACAAAACCCCCGAGGGGGCTTCCCCGCCGGGGACGTGGATCTTCGCATCGCGCGAGAAGACGTAGGATTCGAAATTGCCCCGGGGCCGTTGCCAGTCCAAGGCGAGCGGCAGGATGAACTGCTTTCCATTCACGTCGAAGGAGACGTACGCACTCTCGATGACGCCGTTCTCGACGCTGCCCTCGCAGATGACGGATTCGAGCACGAGCACCTTGTTGCTTCCCGCCTTCGGGAACTTGCCGATGCAGAAGCCGTTCGCGCAGGCGAGGGTACGCTGTTCCTGATAGTGCGAGCTGGCGGCATGGGCCGCTGCCGGTGCCAACAACGCGCTCGCGAGAAGGATCGCAAGGCTGGCCGATCGAGAGACTCCGACGGATGTCGATATGCGCGCCGTAGCGCTGGCGGATCGGGACAGTGACATCGATGTGCCTCCTGAATGCCCCCCGGAAAGCAGCCTAGGCTCGCCGGAGCGCCTACGCCAGCGTGACCGTGGACGGCCGGTCCAGCCTCCGCTTGCAAAGCGAACATAAGGAGAACATATTCCTGCTCTTCGTCGAGACGCAGAGCTGTTCATGGATGTGCGCCGAAAGCTCGAGATTCTGGCCGATGCCGCCAAGTATGACGCGTCGTGCGCGTCGAGCGGCAGCGAGCGGCGCGATTCGCGCGCGGGCAAGGGCCTCGGCTCGACCGAGGGCATGGGCATCTGCCACTCCTACGCACCGGACGGCCGCTGCATCTCGCTCTTGAAGATCCTGCTCACCAATGCCTGCGCCTACGATTGCCTCTATTGCGTCAATCGCGCCTCCAGCAACGTGCCGCGCGCCCGCTTCACGGTCGAGGAGGTGGTCGGGCTGACGCTGGATTTCTATCGCCGCAACTACATCGAGGGCCTGTTCCTGTCCTCGGGCATCATCCGCAGCCCGGACTATACGATGGAGCACGTGGTGCGCGTCGCGCGCTTGCTCCGGCAGGAGCACGGGTTTCGCGGCTACATCCACCTGAAGACGATCCCGGATGCGGACGAGGCGCTGATCGCCGAGGCGGGCCGCTGGGCCGACCGGCTCAGCATCAATATCGAGCTGCCGACCGAGGCCGCGGTGAAGAAGCTCGCGCCGGAGAAGGATTTACGCGCCATCCGCCGCTCGATGGGCCGGCTGCGCATGCGCATCGAGGAGGCGAAGGCGGAGCGGAAGGCGCCCCGCTTCGCGCCGGCGGGCCAGTCGACGCAGATGATCGTCGGGGCGGACGGCGCCGACGACGCGGCCATTCTCGGCACCAGTGCCAATCTCTACGGCGCGTACCGGCTGAAGCGCGTCTACTACTCGGCCTTCAGCCCGATTCCCGACGCAAGCCGGGCGCTGCCGCTGGCGCCGCCGCCGCTGATGCGCGAGCACCGGCTCTATCAGGCCGACTGGCTGATGCGCTTCTACGGCTTCGCGGTCGGCGAGATCGTCGAGGGCGGCGGCATGCTGCCGCTCGACATCGATCCGAAGCTCGCCTGGGCGCTGCGGCATCGCGAGAAATTCCCGCTCGATCTCAACCGCGCTCCGCGCGAGGCGCTCTTGCGCGTGCCGGGGCTCGGCAAGAAGGCCGTCGACCGCCTCCTGGCCGCCCGCCGCTACCGGACGATCCGGACCGAGGATCTCGCGCGGCTACGGCTGAGCCTCGCAAAAGTGCTGCCCTTCGTCGTGCTGCCGGACCATCGGCCGCGCGATCTCGACGCGCCGGGCCTCGAGGCCAAGCTCCGACCGGAGCCGCGCCAGCTTGCCTTCGGATTCGGCTGATGCGCAGCGTCGTCCTCGCGAGCGAGACCGATTTTCGCGGCTGGCGCACGGCGGCGAGGTCGCTCGCGCTGGCGGACGTGCCGCCGGACGAGGTCGTCTGGCGCGTGGCCGGCGAGGCGCCCGATCTCCTCGCCTTCGGCGACGGCGATCTCCCGGCCGCCCCGGAGGGCGCCGGCTTCACGGTGCCGCGCGACTTCGTCGCACTCGCCGAAACGGTCATCCTGCACCGCGAGCGCGAGCGCTTCGCGCTGCTCTACCGTCTTCTCTGGCGCCTTCGCGCCGCCCATCACCTGCTGCGCGTCGTCGTCGATCCGGACGTCGCCCGGGCGAATGCGATGGCCAAGGCGGTACGCCGCGACCAGCACAAGATGCACGCCTTCGTCCGCTTCCGGAAGATCGACACCGAGGCCGGGGAGCGCTTCGTCGCCTTCTTCGAGCCCGACCATCACATCCTCGAGGCGACGGCGCCCTTCTTCGTCCGCCGCTTCGCCGCCATGTGCTGGTCGATCCTGACGCCCGAGCGCTCCGCCCACTGGGACGGAGAGGCACTGACCTTCGGTCCCGGCGCCCGCAGGGAGGATGCGCCGGCCGAGGACGCGATGGAGGAGGTCTGGCGCAGCTACTATGCCAGCATCTTCAATCCGGCGCGGCTGAAGGTGGGCGCCATGCGGGCCGAGATGCCGAAGAAATATTGGCGGAACCTGCCCGAGGCCGCGCTGATTGAGCCCTTGATCGCCTCGGCCTCGCGGAGGACGGACGAGATGGTGGCCGCTCCTGCGCAGGCTCCCAAACAGCGGCCGCAGCGTATCGCGCGCCCGGCCGTGGTCGCCGCGCAGCCGCCTGCGGACGCGGACGACCGGCTCGGCCGCCTCCGCGCGGAGGCGGAGCATTGCCGCAACTGCCCGCTCTGGGAGCCGGCGACGCAGACCGTGTTCGGCGAAGGCCCGGCGTCGGCTCCGGTGATGTTCGTCGGCGAGCAGCCCGGCGACAAGGAGGACCTCGTCGGCCGTCCCTTCGTCGGGCCGGCCGGGGTGCTGTTCGACCGGGCGATGGCCGAGGCCGGTATCGACCGCGCGGCGGTTTACGTCACCAATGCCGTGAAGCACTTCAAGTTCGTGCCGCGCGGCAAGGCGCGCATCCACCAAAAACCCGGGTCGAGCGAGATCCGCGCCTGCCGGCCCTGGTTCGAGCGCGAGCTCGAGGTCGTGCGCCCCGACCTCGTCGTCGCGATGGGCGCGACGGCGGTGCAGTCGATCTTCGGCAAGGCGCTGCCGATAGGCAAGAGCCGCGGACGGTTCATGAACTTCGCGCCGGGGGCGCCCGCCCTCGTCACGGTGCACCCGTCCTTTCTGCTGCGGTTGCCGGACGCCGCGGCCAAGGCTGCGGAATACGCGCGCTTCGTCGAGGATCTGCGGCTCGTGCGCCCGTTCATGGAGGCCCGGAGGGTGGCTTGATGGTGGACGGCGGCGCGGGCCGGGAGCGGAAAATCGTCACCGCTACGCAGAGATCACGAGCCGGCGAAGCGGAGCTCCCCGCTCAACGCCGCGCCTCATCCTCTCGGGACCGCCGGGGGATTTGGTGGAGCCAGGCGGAATCGAACCGCCGACCTCTTGAATGCCATTCAAGCGCTCTCCCAACTGAGCTATGGCCCCATCGGACGTCGGCCGAAAAGTCTCCGCCTCGGGAAGCGGACGGCGCGAACGTCGGGAATTTTCGTCGCCCGCGCCGCCAGATGGCGCGGAACGGGCGTGTCAGACCACAAAACCCACGCCGACTCAAGCGGCGCGTGGCCCGATCTGGCCCGATCCTCGGCCGGTATCAGGTCTCTTCGTCGTCCTCGACATCGCCGATGAGGTCGGCGACGTCGTCCTCGCCGCCCTCCTCCTCCTCGAGGAACGGCTCGGCCTCGGCGATATCCTCCTCGATCTCGGCATCCTCCTCGACCGGAGCACCGCCGGCCGCCTCGGCATCCGCCTCCTCGAGGCTGACGATCTCGACGTCGCCGGCCGGCACGAGGTCGGCCTCGTCCTCCGCCGCCGGGGCCGCGGCGCCGCCG
>JAEZCD010000321.1 GCA_023430145.1 Pseudomonadota bacterium | reverse complement strand
GTCCTGGCCGGCCGCGACGAGGGCGACCCCGACTCGCTCGCCGGCGTCCGGCCACCGCTGGCGGCGACCGCCGCCGCCGAGCCGCCGCTGCCGCCGAGGCTGGGCTTTCTGCGCACGCCCGTATGGGAGGAGGCCGAGCCGGCGACGCGCGCCGGCTTCGCCGAGCTCGTCGAGGCGCTCGGCGAGCGCGTGCAGGAGGCCGAGCTCGGGCCGGGCTTTCCGGAGATCGTCGGCCTGCACCGCACGATCATGGGCGCCGAGATGGCGCACAATCTGCGGCGGGAATACGAGCAGGCCGCCGACCGGCTGAGCGAGCCCTTGCGGCTGCTGATCGAGCAGGGCCGGACGATCCCGGCGATCGACTATCTGCGCGCCGTCGAAGGGGTTCGGCCCGCCAGTGCCAGTCTCGACCCCTTGTTCGAGACCTGGTTCGACGCGCTCCTCGCTCCGGCAGCGCCGGGCGAGGCCCCGCAGGGCCTGCACCGAACCGGCAACCCGATCTTCTCCACCATCTGGACCTATCTCGGCACGCCGGCGATCTCGCTGCCGCTCCTCACCGGCGACAACGGCTTGCCGATCGGCGTGCAGCTGATCGGACGCCGCGGTGACGATGCGCGGCTTTTACGCACGGCACGCTGGCTCGTTCGCCACCTTGCGGACGAGGCCGCGGAGTAGCAGTTCTTGAGGGGAGGGCGCGGCATAGCCGGCGCCCTCGCCGAGGAGGCGCCCGATGTCCGTCCCCGATCTTCTGCCGCCGGCCGATCCGGACATCTTCGCCAAGCGCGCGGCGATCGTCGCCGGCCTCCGGGCCTTGGTGCCCGGCGGCGCGGTGGTCTCGAGCGAGACCGAGCGCCGCGCCTTCGAGACCGACGGGTTGACCGCCTACCGCTGCCTGCCGCTGGCGGTAGTGCTGCCGTCGAGCACGGTGGAAGTGTCGGCGGTGCTGAAGTTCCTGCACGACGAGGGCGTCCCGGTGGTGCCGCGCGGCGCCGGCACCTCGCTTTCCGGCGGTGCCATCCCGCAGGCGGACGCCGTGATCGTCGGCGTCTCGAAGCTGTCGCGCATCCTCGAGGTCAACCCGGCCGACCGCACGGTGCGGCTGCAGACCGGCGTCACCAATCTCGGCGTCACCGGCGCCGTCAGCCCGGAGGGCTTCTTCTACGCGCCCGACCCGTCGAGCCAGCTCGCCTGCACCATCGCCGGCAATATCGGCATGAACTCGGGCGGTGCGCATTGCCTGAAATACGGCGTCACGACCAACAACGTGCTCGGCGTCACCTTCGTCCTGATGGACGGCACAGTGGTTGAGATCGGCGGCAACCATCTCGACAGCCCGGGCCTCGACCTGCTCGGGCTGATTGTCGGCTCGGAGGGCCAGCTCGGCATCGCCACCGAGGCTGTGCTGCGCATCCTGCCGCTGCCGGAGGGCGCCCGGCCGGTGCTGCTCGGCTTCCCGTCCAGCGAGGCGGCGGGCGCGGCGACGGCCGCCATCATCGGCGCCGGCATCCTGCCGGTGGCGATCGAGTTCATGGACAAGCCCGCCATCGACATCTGCGAGGATTTCGCGCATGCGGGCTATCCGCGCGACGTCGGCGCCATGCTGATCGTCGAGGTCGAGGGCTCGCCGGCGGAGATCGACGCCGAGCTCGCCCGAATCGTCGCCATCGCCGGCGAGCAAGGGGTGATGCATGTGCGCGAGGCGCGCACCCCGGCCGAGGCGGCGGCGATTTGGAAGGGCCGCAAGTCCGCCTTCGGCGCCATGGGGCGCGTCTCCGACTACATCTGCATGGACGGCACCATCCCGACCGGGCGGCTGCCGGAGGTGCTGGCCGGCATCGCGCGGATCGTCGAAGGGGAGGGGCTCCGCGTCGCCAACATCTTCCACGCCGGCGACGGCAATCTGCATCCGCTCATCCTGTTCGACGTCAACGACCCGGACGAGCTGCACCGGGCCGAGCGCGCCGGCGCCGAGATTCTCAAGCTGTGCGTCGAGGTCGGCGGCTGCCTGACCGGCGAGCACGGCGTCGGCATCGAGAAGCGCGACCTGATGCGCTTCCAGTTCACCGAGGCCGATCTCGTACAGCAGGCGCGCATCAAGCGCGTGTTCGACCCGGACTGGCTGCTGAACGGGGCAAAAGTGTTCCCGCTCGACCTCGTCCGACCGGAAGCGGCGTGATGCGCGCTGCGGCACGGCGGATCGGAAGGCGCGCCTTTCCCTCCCCTTTATGGGGAGGGCGGACCGCCGCCGAAGGCGGCGCGCCGGGTGGGGTGAATCCCTGCGATGGAGAACGGTCGCCCAGCTGCCGGATGAAGCACTCCCGGCGCGGAGCGGTCACCCCACCCGTCTCGCTCTTCGCCTGCGGCTCAGAGCGATCCACCCTCCCCATCGAGGGGAGGGAAAGAGGGCGCACCCGAATGCGTGGCGATGACTGACACGCTCGCCCCCTCCACCGAGTCCGAGCTCGCCGAGATCGTCCGCGGCGCCGCTGCCGAGCGGACACCGCTCGCCATCGTCGGCGGCGGCACGCGCCAGACACTCGGCCGGCCCGTGCAGGCCGAGCGCGCGCTGTCGACCAGAATCCTCGCTGGGATCACGCTCTACGAGCCGGCGGAGCTGGTCCTCTCGGCCCGCGCCGGCACGCCGCTCGCCGAGGTGGAGGCGGCGCTCGCCGAACGCGGGCAGCGGCTGCCGTTCGAGCCGATGGACCACCGGCCGATGCTCGGCAGCACCGGCGAGCCGAGCATCGGCGGCCTCGTCGCGGCCAACGTTTCCGGTCCGCGCCGCGTGCATGCGGGCGCCTTGCGCGACAGCCTGATCGGCGTGCGCATGGTGACGGGGCGCGGCGAGGCGATCAGCAGCGGCGGCCGGGTGATGAAGAACGTCACCGGCTACGATCTCGTAAAACTCAGTGCCGGCGCATTCGGCACGCTCGGCGTGCTGACCGAGGTCACCTTCAAGGTGCTGCCGCGGGCGCGAGGAGAGACGACGCTGGTGCTCGACGGGCTCGACGATGTCCGCGGCATCGAAGCGCTGTCCGCGGGCCTCGGCTCGCCGTTCGAGGTGACGGCCGCCGCCCATCTGCCGGCGGACGGGCGTGGTCCGGCCTGGACGCTGTTGCGGCTCGAGGGCACCGCCGAGCAGGTCGACTACCGCGCCGATGCGCTGGCGCGGCGGCTCGCGCGCTTCGGCGCTGCGCGCCGCCTGGATGCCGATGCGGGAACCCCGCTCTGGGCGGGCGTCAGGGACGGGACTGCACTCACCCAGCGGCGCGAGCAGGCCGTGTGGCGCATCTCGACCGCTCCGAGCCGCGGCCCGGCCGTCGTCGCCGCGCTCGGCAAAGTGGTGCTGGAACGCCTGTACGATTGGGGCGGCGGCCTCGTCTGGGTCACGACCGAGACCGCCGGTGATGCCGGCGCCGCGATGATCCGCGCCGTGGTGAAGCGGGAAGGGGGGCATGCGACGCTGGTGCGCGCGCCCGAGCCGCTGCGCGCCGCGGTCGAGGTGTTCGAGCCGCTCGCGCCGCCGCTGATGGCGCTGACGCGCGGCATCAAGGCCGCTTTCGATCCGGCGGGCGTGCTCAATCCGGGGCGGATGTATGCCGGCATCTGAGGCTTCTAACGTGAGGTGCTCGACGGAACCGGCGGGAAGGAGCGTCTTGCCCGGCAGCCGCGGAGCGCGTAGAAGCGGGTTGTTCCAACCGCGATCCTGCCGCGACCTGCGATGATCATGCGCCGCGCCAAATGCGACTCCGCCCCGGCCTCCGCCGGCGTGATCGCGCGCGCGCTCGCCACGCTGCTTCTCCTTAGCCGCCCCTGAGAGCCGGCCGGGCATCCTCGCCTGGGCACTCAGGGGTCGCTCGCAGCCACATTCCCCGACAAGCGCCCGAAGCCGGACGGAAAACCTTCGCCGGGCGCCCGACCGCAAGAAGGATTCCTGTCGCATGACCGCCGTACAGAGCTCCGAAACTCCGACCGAGACGTCCCCCTCCGACCGGGTCGTCATCTTCGACACCACGCTCCGCGACGGCGAGCAGTGTCCCGGCGCCTCGATGACCTTCGAGGAGAAGCTCGAGGTCGCGGCCCTGCTCGACGAGATGGGCGTCGACATCATCGAGGCCGGCTTCCCGATCGCCAGTCAGGGCGATTTCGAGTCCGTGCACGAGATCGCCCGCCGCACCGAGAAGGCGGTGATCGCCGGGCTCGCCCGTGCCATCCCCGGCGATATCGCGAGAGCCGGCGAGGCGGTCCGCCACGCGCGCCGCGGCCGCATCCACACCTTCGTCTCCACCTCGCCGATCCATCTCGCGCACCAGATGCGCAAGACCGAGGAGCAGGTGCTGGAGATCATCACCGCGACCGTGACCCAGGCCCGCAACCTCGTCGAGGACGTCGAGTGGTCGGCGATGGACGCGACCCGCACCGGGATCGATTATCTCTGCCGCTGCGTCGAGGCGGCGATCCGCGCCGGCGCCACCACCATCAACCTGCCCGACACGGTCGGCTACGCCGTGCCGGCCGAGTACCAGGCGATGTTCGAGGCGGTCCGCACCCGCGTCCCGGACAGCGACAAGGCCGTGTTCTCGGTGCATTGCCACGACGATCTCGGCCTCGCCACGGCGAACTCGCTGGCCGGCGTCATCGGCGGCGCGCGGCAGATCGAGTGCACGATCAACGGCATCGGCGAGCGTGCCGGCAACGCTGCGCTCGAGGAGGTCGTCATGGCCATCCGCACGCGGCGCGATGTCATGCCCTATGCCACCGGCGTCGACGCCAGGAT
The DNA here is from genome assembly GCA_023430145.1 of Pseudomonadota bacterium. Taxonomy (GTDB): domain Bacteria; phylum Pseudomonadota; class Alphaproteobacteria; order Rhizobiales; family Methylopilaceae; genus JAEZCD01. Next base: position 8,335 of record JAEZCD010000321.1, on the reverse strand, counting down.
GCTGACGCGGGCCGCCAAGCTCGTCTCGGCGGTGACCTCGTTCCCGGTCCAGTACAACAAGGCGATCGTCGGCCGGAACGCTTTCGCGCACGAGAGCGGCATCCACCAGGACGGCATGCTGAAGCACGCCCAGACCTATGAGATCATGACGCCCGAGAGCGTCGGCGTTAAGGCGACCTCGCTCGTCATGGGCAAGCATTCGGGCCGCCACGCCTTCCGCGAGAAGCTGAAGGAGATCGGCTACAGCCTCGGCGAGAACGCCTTCGAGGACGCCTTCAAGCGCTTCAAGGATCTCGCCGACCGCAAGAAGCACGTCTACGACGAGGACATCGAGGCCCTCGTCGACGAGGAGATCGCGCACGCGCACGACCGCATAAAAGTGCTGTCGCTGACGGTGATCGCCGGCACCATGGGCCCGCAGTCGGCGACGCTGACGCTCGACATCGACGGCGCGCACGCGACCGCGCAGGCGACCGGGAATGGGCCGGTCGACGCCACCTTCAACGCCATCCGCCAGCTCGTGCCGCACGAGGCGAAGCTGTCGCTCTACCAGGTGCATGCCGTCACCGAGGGCACCGATGCGCAGGCGGAGGTCTCAGTGCGACTGGAGTCCAGCGACGGCCGCACCGTCACCGGCAAGGGCGCCGATCCGGACACGCTCGTCGCCTCGGCAAAAGCCTATCTGTCGGCGCTGAACAGCCTCCTCAGCCGCCGCGACCGGCTGCACGCGCAGGCGGCGGCCGCGGGGTAGGGCAGCATGCTCGGCCGCTGCGTGGGATCCGTCGAGGAACTTCGCGCCGGCCCTGCCACGCCGCACGGGCGGCGGCGGCGAGCCGACGCCGCTCGCCGCCCGAACAACCGCCTTCGGAGTCCTGGACCATGACCCTCGGGCTCAGTCGCCGTGCCATGCTCGGAGCCGCGATCGCAGCCTCCGTCCTTCCGCCCCCGGCCTACGGCCAGCAAGGCGGCGACGCTGCCAGCCAAGTGCCGACCAACATGCGGATCAGGATGACCTTCGACGGCCGCGTCATGACCGCCACGCTCTACGACAATCCGTCCGCACGCGATTTCTATTCCATGCTGCCGCTCGAGCTCACCATCAAGGACTACGGCAACAACGAGAAGATCGCCTACCTGCCGCGGAAGCTCACCGAGGAGGCGAGCGGCCCCTTCGGCAACGAGCAGCCCTACGACCTCTGCTACTTCACGCCATGGGGAAATCTGGCCATGTTCTACGCCGACTATCACCACCCCGGGCTGATCAGACTGGGCCGGTTCGACGAGGGCCATGAGGCCCTCCACGTGCCCGGCGAGTTTCCGCTTCGTATCGAGCGGCTTTGACAGAGGAGTGGAGAAGGCCGTGATGGAGAGCTTCTCACAAGCTCGCGGCCGCCCAAGGTCAATCGGCCCGATCGGCGCCGGCGCACGATGGGAGGCTCGATTCATGCTCGGTCGTTTGCAGAGCGTTGCCGTCGCCGCCTGCGCAACAGCCATCCTCACCGTCTGTACCGCATCCGCCCTCGCCGACGAACGCGCGGACGCCCTCGACAGGGCGATCCCGGCCGCCCTGCAGCGCACCTCCATCCCCGGCGCGATCGTCGGCATCTGGCAAGAGGGCCGCGCGCCCTATGTCCGCGCCTTCGGCGTCCGCGACTTGGCGACCGGCGCGGCGATGACGACCGATCTCGCCATCCGCATCGGCAGCAACACCAAGGCCTTCACCGTCACCACCCTCCTGATGCTGGCCGACCAGGGCAGGCTCGGCCTCGACGATCCGATCGGCCGCCATGTCGAGGGCGTGCCGAACGGCCAGAACATCACGCTGCGGCAGCTCGCGCAGATGCGCAGCGGGCTCTACAATTATGCTGACGACACCAGCAAGGACATGGCGAAACAACCCCTCCGGCAGTGGACGCCGCGCGAGCTCGTCGACATCGCCTTCCGGCATCCGCCCGAGTTCGCGCCGGGCAGTCGCTTCGACTACTCGAACACCAACACGGTGCTGCTCGGCCTCACGGTCGAGAAGGTTTCGGGCCGCTCGCTCGCCACCCTTATCGACGAGAGCATCCTGAAGCCGCTGCGCCTGATGCGCACCGTCTTCTCGGCCGGAGCCGAGATGCCGAAGCCGCATGCGAGCGGCTACTTCAGGCTGCCGGACGGCACATTCGTCGATGCGACGGACTGGAACCCGTCATGGGGGTGGGCGGCGGGAAACATGATCTCGACGCTCGAGGACATGCGCATCTGGACGCGCGCCTTGGCCCTCGGGGAGCTGCTCTCGCCCGCCATGCTGCGCGAGCGCGATGCGTTCCTGCCGGCACCGGCGGAGGGGGAGGGTGCACTCTACGGCCTCGCGCTCGAGAACCAGAACGGCTGGATCGGCCACAACGGCAATATTCTGAGCTACATGGTCTATCCCTACCACCTGCCGTCCGAGGACCTCACCATGGTGGTCATGCTGAACACCGGCGCCGACATTCCCGGCTCGTGGAAGCTGGTGCAGGACATCACCCGGATCGTCAGCCCGAACCACATCTGGCCCGAGCTGCCGACGCAATAGTCCTCTTCGCGGTCGAAGCGGCCGCGGCCGACCTGCGCCGGCCGCATCAGCCAGGCAGGGCGAGGAGGCCGGCAGCTGCCGTTCGCGTCAAGGAACCTGCGCGGCGGCGTGGAAGGCGTGTCCGGCCTTCATCGATCCGGTCGCCGAGAACTTGCCCGACTTCGCGTTGAACACCTCGGCGGTCTTGAGCACGTCGCCGTCGCCCTTCGTCGCCTTCTTGCCGCCGACGCCGCCCGCGAGCAGCACTTGATCCTTCAGCGGGCCGGCGGTCATCAGCGTCGCGGTGTGGCCGGCGCGGCTGTTGCTCATGCTCGCCTTGCACTTGCCCTTGCCGCCGCCGACGCAGGTCGAGCTCTGCTTCTTGGAATCGAAGATCTCGGCGGTGTTCCTGATGCCGCCGACGATGCCGAAAATCTCCTTCGGGAAGATGTCGACCTGCCCGTCGAAGCCGCCGGCGAGCAGCACCCCGCCCTTCGGCAGCAGCGTCGCGCTGTGCATCGAGCGCGTCTCGACGAGCTGGCCGATGCCGGCGTCGCTGAATTTCTTCGATCCGGGCAGGTAGACGAGCGCCGTGTTGGTGTTGAAGGCGATCGAGAACGGCGGCTTCGAGAAGCCGCCGGCTATCAGCACCGACCCGTTCGGCAGCCGCGTCGCCGTGTGACCGGCGAGGGAGACCGGGTTGCCCTTGACCTGCATCCCGCCGGCGACGGCCGTGAACGTCCCGGTCTTCGGATCGTAGATCTCGCCGGAGCCGAGGGTTTGCGTATCGATGTAACTGATGCCGCCGACGATCAGAACGGTCCCGTCCTCGAGCAGCGTCGCGGTGTGCAGCGCGCGGTCGGTCGTCATGTTCCCGGTCGGCGTGAACTTGCCCTTCTTCGGATCGAAGATCGCAGCGCTCGAGATCGGCAGGCCGGCCGAGTTGTAGCCACCGGCCACCAGCACCTTGCCGTCATCGAGCAAGGTCGCTGTGCAGTAGATGCAGCCGTCCGGCATTTTGCCGGTGTCGGAGAACTTGCCCTTGGCATCGAGCAGCTCGGCGCTCGCCAGCGCCTTGCCGGAGAATTTCAGGGTGCGCTTCGACAGCTTGCCCTGGCCCTGCAGCCCGCCCGGCACCAGGATCTCGCCGGCGAGCGGGCCCTTGTCGAAGGCGACGGCGAAGAAGCCGGCGCGGCTCGTGCCGAGATTGCCGGCAGTGACGAAGCTCTCCTTCTTCGGGTCGAAGAACTCGGCGAGGGCGCTGCTCTTCAGCTTGGGATCGCTGCCGCCGACGATCGCGACACTGCCGGGGCCCGGCGCCTTCGCCGCTGCGGCGGCGACCGAGGGGGTCTCCTCGTCGACGTAGTCGGGATCGGGCACGAAGAGGCCGTCCGACGAGGACCCGCAGGCGCCGACCGCGAGGCTGCCAGCGAGAACGAGTGCGGTGAAGATGTTCCTAGAACGCGCCGCGTCGGGGGTCTGCATGGTGCCTCCAGGTAGCAACGTGCGTCTCTGCAGCACGCGGGCTGACATGGCCGGTTGGAAAGTGCTGCGGGAGAAGCCACGATCAAGCTTCTCGAGCACGAAGCGTATCAGACAAGCACGAGCGTAGCATTAGCAACGTCTTCCCATCATGCTGCGCAAAGCACGGAAAGGTGTGTCTATCCCGGGCAGAAAAAGCGTTCGTGGGACGGCATTCATTTGACGTTCATGTGGCCGCCCGTCTATTCCCAGCGTGCCGAAATAAAACGCCTACGAGTGTCATAAAAATCGGCTTGTCGGCGCCTGCTTCGGCGCGAATGCGGGGGTGCAGCTCGACGTCTACTCTCTGACGAAGGAGACACGCAGCATGCGAAATCCATGGGCTATCGGAACTTTGGCGTTGCTGGCGACGGCCGGCGCGACCTCGGCCGTAGTCACCGCGCAGGCGGTGGAGAAGGAGACGCTCGCCAAGCCGAAGGCATTTTACGCCGGCATCGTCGCAGCGAACGGAAACCTGATCGACAATGCCGGCATCGCCGGCGTCACCAGGTCGCTTCCCGGCCGTTACACCGTGAACTTCAAGAAGGATGTCTCCGGCTGCTTCGCGACCGTCTCGATTCACGGTACCACAAGCGGTGCCATCCGGTGGCAGCGGGACACCAACCCGAAAGGGATCGACGTCTTCACGCGCTCCGAGGGTAGTGCGACCGTGAATCCGGACTTTTTCGATCGCTCGTTCTCGATCATCGTGATCTGCAAGTAACGACGGGCCCGCGATCGGCCGAGGGCTAACGCGCTTTCAGGCGCCCCCCGCGCGATTGTCATTGGGCGGGCCCCCTCGCTCGACGCTATTCCTCGACGGTCGCCACGATCGTCGAGGATTTTTCATGCCGGCCGCCGCCCTCGCTCCCCTTCTCCCCGACCTCGCCTGGATGCTCGAGGCCGCGGTCGGCAGCGCCTCGGCGGTGTTGTCCCCGGGGAGCGCGGCTCGCCGCGCCGCGCGGGCACAGATCTCGCTGGCGGCCACGCCGGACGAGATCGACCGCCTGCAACCGCTCTGGGCGGAACTCGGGAGCCGCTGCCCGTCGCCGGCACCGTTCCAGACATTCGCGTGGAGCAGGAGGACGGCGGTCGCCGCCGAGGCCGCGGGATATGGCCGCGCCCGCATCGTCACGGTCCGCCGGGGTGGCGAGCCCGTCCTTCTCGCGCCTTTCCTCGTGCGGCGCGTCAAGGGCATCGGCATCGTGCAGTGGCTGGGCGAGCCGCTGGCCGAGTTCGGCGACATTCTCGTCACCGAGCAGGCGACGGCCGCCGATGCAGCCCTGCTGCTGAGGACCGTCCGCAACTGGGCCGATGCTGACCTTCTCTTTCTGCGGAACGTGCGGGCCGACGGTGCGTTCGAGCGCCTGCTGCCGTCGTGCCGGGCGAGCGCCTCGCAGCCGATGCGGCGCCCTTCGCCGGACCCGGCGCGCAGCGCCGCGACAGTCGCGGGCGCAAGCGGCTGCGCAGCAAGCAACTGAGGCTCGAGGCGCTGGGCGAGGTACGCCTCGAGCATGCGAACGGGCCCGAGGCGACCGGCGTCGCGGCGGCGGCGGTCGAGCTGAAATGCCGCTGGCTGCGCGAGCGGGGCGTGTTCGCCTCGCCGCTCCTGAAGCCCGAATGGCGGCGATGCCTCGTCGAGCTGGCCGGCGCCGAAGGCGGCCATGTCGGCCGGCTGATGGTCGGCGACCGGGTCGCCGCCTACGAGATCGGCTTCCGGCACCGCGATCACTATGCGTCCTGGATGGGGGCCTTCGAGCCGGAATTCGCCGCCTGCTCGCCGGGGCGTCTCTTGACCGAGGCGATGATCGACTGGTGCCGGGGCCAAAACCTCGTCTACGACTTGCTGCCGCCGGACGACCCCTACAAGCGGGAGCATGCCGGCGGCTCGGTTCCGGTGGCGCATCGCCTCGTTCCGCTCTCGCTGCGCGGGCAGGCTGCCGGAGCCGTGCTGCGGCTCCGGCCGGCGATCAAGGCGCTCTACGCGCGAGCGCCGCTGCGGGTGCGACAGTCCCTCGTGCGGCTCCTACCTTCGCAGGAGCGGCCTCTCAGCTGATCTCGCCGAGAAAATCCCGCTTGCCGAGCGGCACGCCCTCGTGGCGCAGGATGTCGTAGGCCGTGGTGACGTGGAAGAAGAAGTTCGGCAGCGCGAAGCCGGTGACGTAGGTGTCGCCGCGGAACGTCAGCGCAGTCTTGCCGGCCGTGAACTGGATCGTCCTCGCCTCGGCGCCGTCGAGCTGCTCCGGGCGCACCGAGCGCAGGAAGGCGATCGTGTCGGCGATGCGCGTGCCGAGCTCCGGAAAGGTCTTCTCGACATCCTCGAACTTCGGCGCCTCGATTCCGCCTAGCCGGGCGATGGCGAGCTTGGACGTATCGCTCGCCCGCTGCACCTGGCCGGACAGCGGCAGCATGTCGGGCGCGAGGCGGGCCTGCACGAAGTCGCTGGTGTCGAGGCCCTTTTCGGCCGCAAAACCCTCGGCCTTGTCGAGGAAGACGGACAGGCGCTCGAGGCCCCGGACGAAGATCGGCACCGTGACCTGATAGACGGAAAACGGCATCTGCTGTTGGCTCCCGCGCGTTGAATGTCGCGGCCCGCGGCGCGGGCCGACGACGGCGGCCTTTTCGCCGGCCGCTGTCGGGTGCCGACATAGTCGTTCGTCCTCGAAAGGAACAGGAGCCGCTCGGACATGCTCTACGCTATTCTCTGCTACAAGGACGAAGCCGTCGTCGGCTCCTGGACCAAGGAGGAGGACGACGCGGTGATGGGCCGCCTCGCCGTCGTCCACGAGCGGCTCGCCCGCGAGGGCAAGCTCGGCCCGACGGCGCGTTTGCTGCCCACCACCGCCGCGACGACGCTGCGCGGTCCCGATCTCGTCGTCGACGGCCCCTTCGCCGAGACCAAGGAGCAGTTCCTCGGCTTCTACCTCGTCGACGTCGCCGATCTCGAGGAGGCGATCGGCGTCGCGAGGGACCTCGCCGAGGCCAATCCGGGCGGTTCCTACGAGCTGCGGCCGGTCGGGCTGTTCGTGGCCGGGAGCACCGCCCCTTGAGCGACGTCGACTGGATCGGCGCGACGCTCGCCGCCGCTCGGCCGCAGGCGGTCGGCGCGCTGCTCCGCTATTTCCGCGACCTCGACCTTGCCGAGGAAGCGTTCCAGGAGGCCTCGCTCCGCGCGCTGAAGAATTGGCCGAAGAACGGCCCACCGCGCGACTCGGCCGCCTGGCTGATCATGGTCGGCCGCAACGTCGCCATCGATGGGCTGCGGCGGCGTGCCCGCCAGCAGCCGCTGCCGGACGAGGCGGCGATCTCCGACCTCGACGACGCGGAGGCGATGTCGGCCGAGCGGCTCGATGGCGCCGACTATCGCGACGACGTGCTGCGGCTGCTCTTCATCTGCTGCCATCCGGGGCTGCCTGCAACGCAGCAGATCGCGCTCGCGCTCAGAATCGTGTCGGGCCTCAGCGTCAAGCAGATCGCCCGCGCCTTCCTCGTCGGCGAGAGCGCCATGGAGCAGCGCATCACGCGCGCCAAGGCGAAGATCGCCGACGCCTCCGTCCCCTTCGAGGCGCCCGGCCCGGTAGAACGGTCCGAGCGGCTGGGAGCGGTCGCGGCGATGGTCTATCTCGTCTTCAACGAGGGTTATTCGGCGAGCGGCGGCGATGTCGCCATGCGCATTCCACTCTGCGACGAGGCGATCCGGCTGGCGCGGCTGCTGCTGCGCCTGTTCCCCGCCGAGCCGGAGATCATGGGACTGACCGCGCTGCTGCTGCTCCAGCATGCCCGCGCCGGCGCGCGCTTCGACGCTGACGGCGCCGTGGTGCTGCTGGAGGACCAGGATCGCGCGAAATGGGACGGCAAGCTGATCTCCGAGGGCCTGGCGCTGATCGACAAGGCGATGCGCCACCGCCAGCCCGGCGCCTACCAGATTCAGGCGGCCATCGCCGCCCTGCACGCTCGCGCCGCCCGGGCTGGGGACACCGACTGGCTGCAGATCGAGCTGCTCTATGGCGCGCTCGAAGCCATGCAGCCGTCGCCGGTCGTCACGCTCAACCGCGCCGTCGCGGTCTCCAAGGCGCAGGGGCCGGAAGCGGCGCTCGCCATGATCGAGCCGCTGGAGGAAAAACTCTCCGGCTATTTCCACTTCTTCGGCGTCAAGGGCGGCCTGCTGATGCAGCTTGGCCGCCGACAGGAGGCGCGCGCCGCCTTCGACCGGGCGATATCGCTCGCCAACACCGCTGCGGAAGCCGCGCATATCCGCATGCATCTCGACCGGCT
>JAEZCD010000306.1 GCA_023430145.1 Pseudomonadota bacterium | reverse complement strand
GCCCGGGGCCGCGGCCGGCCCGGCAGCGGCGGCGCGGCGGCCGAGCGTCGGCACGCTCTCGATCAGGAGGCGCGAATAGGCGTGCTGCGGCCGCCTGAACATGTCGCGCACCGAGGCGTTCTCGACGATGCGTCCCTCGCGCATGACGATGATGCGGTCGGCCACCTGCGCCATCAGCCCCATGTCGTGGCCGATGAGGATCAGGCCGCAGCCGATCTTCTCCTGCACGCTGCAGAGGGTCTTCATCACCTGCCGCTGGGTGATCACGTCGAGCGCGCTCGTCGGCTCGTCGGCGATCACCAGTCGCGGGTCGAGCGCGATGGCGATGGCGATGCAGGCGCGCTGCTTCATGCCGCCGGAGAGCTCGTGCGGATAGAGATCGGCGATCGTGCTCGGCAAGCCAACGCTCGTCAGCATCTTCGCGACGAGCGCGGCCCGCTCGGCGCGCGGCAGCGCGATGCCATGATCGGCGACGCCGTCGAGGATCTGCTCGCCGATGCGCAGGACCGGGTTCAGCGAGTTCATCGCGCCCTGCGGCACGTAGGAGACGAGGCGCAGCCGGGCGTCGCGCACCGCGCGCTCGTCGAGCGCGAGCAGGTCGACGCCGTCGAGCCGGCCGATTCCGCCGACGATGCGGCCCGGCGGCTTGATCAGGCGCATCAAGGACAGCGCGGTCGTGGTCTTGCCGGAGCCGGACTCGCCGACGAGGCCGACGCGCTCGCCGGGGGCGACATCGAAGCTCACGCCGCGCACGGCGTGGATGATCTTGGTCTCCGTCGCGAAGTCGATCGACAGGTCGCGCACGCTGAGCAGAGGCATCGTCATGCCCTCCGACGCAGTCGCGGGTTGGAGAGCTCGTCCAGCCCGGCATTGATGAGGTAGAGGCCGACGAAGAGCACGATCAGGATCATGACCGGCGGCAGGATCCACCACCAGAGTCCCTGCAGGAAGGCCGAGAAGGACATGATCCAGAAGATCGTCATGCCGAGCGTCGGCTCGTTCTGCGGCCCAAGGCCCATCGCCTCGAGGCCGACGCTCGCCAGGATCGCCGCCGCCACCGCGGTGACGAAGGCGGAGACGAGGAACGGCAGCAGATTGGGGGCGATCTCGAAGAACACGATCCGCAGCACGCCGGCGCCCCCGAGCCTCGCCATGTCCACGTAGCCGGAGGAGCGCATCACGAGCATCTGGCTGCGGATCTGCCGGGCCGGCCGGCGCCAGGCGAGGGCGGCGATGATCAGCGCCATGCCGATCGAGGTCAGCCCCGTCTGGACCACGGACGAGATCATCACCAGGAACAGGATCGCCGGGACGGTGAGCAGCACGTCGATCGACCAGGTGATCGCCTTGTCGGTCGCGCCGCCCACATAGGCGCTGGTGAGCCCGAGGGCGCCGCCGGCGACGATGCCGAGCGCGCCGGCGATGAGACCGGTGCGGATGGTCAGCCAGGTGCCCTCGATCATCACGGCGAGCAGGTTGCGGCCCTGCGAGTCGGTCCCGAACGGGAAGTCCGCGCTCGGCGGCGCGGCCGCAGGCCCCGAAAGCGGCGCCGCGGTCGAGACGTCGACGAACAGCCGGCCGAGTCCGGCGAAAGCCGCCAGCGCGCCGAGCAGGACGAGACCCGCGATGAGCGCCGGATTGCGCGCGAGATAGCGCCGGCAGGCCAGCAGCTTGCCGTGCAGCGAGCCCCACTCCGCTTCCTTTGCGGCCAGTACGATGCGATCGCTCATCGTTCAGGTGCCCCTGCGCACGCGTGGATCGAGCAGCGGGTAGAGCAGGTCGACGAGCAGCATGGACAGCGCCACCGTCGCGACGAGAATGAAGACGATCCCGTAGATGGTCGGGTAGTCGTAGAGCTTGATCGAATCGAGCAGCAGCGAGCCGAGGCCCGGATAGGTGAAGACGATCTCGACCAGCACCGCGCCGGTGACGATCTGCCCGAAATACAGCGCCAGCGCGGTCACCTGCGGCAGCACCGCGGTGCGCACGCCGTAGCGCAGGAAGAGGCGCCCGGGCTTGAGGCCCTTCGCCTCGGCGAAGGTCATGTAGTCCTCGCCCTGGACGGTGACCATCATGCCGCGCATCCCGATCGCCCAGGTGCCGACGGCGGCGAGGATGATCGACAGCGCCGGCAGCGTCGAATGCTGCAGCACCTCGGCTGCGAACTCCCACGACCATTCCGGTATCGTGGCGATGCCGTAGCCGCCGGACAGCGGGAACCAGCCGGTGCGCGCGGCGAGGAAGTAGATGAGGACGAGGCCGATCAGGTAGAACGGGATCGCCGAGAACACCATCATCAGCGGCGCGATCACCTGCAGGACGCGCGAGCGGCGGTTCCAGGCCGTCGCCGCGCCGAGCAGCGTCCCGAGCGTGAAGGCGATCAGCGTCGTCGTCGCCATCAGGCCCAGTGTCCAGGGCAGCGCGGCGCCGATGAGATCGCTGACCTTGGCCGGATACTGGGTGATCGAGCGCCCGAAATCGAGCGTCAGGCTGTCCCACAGGAAGGTCAGGTATTGCTGCCATATCGGCTTGTCGAGGCCGAACTTGGCGTTGAAGGCCTGCGTCATCTCCTCGATCTTCGCGGGGTCGGCGCCGGAGGTCGCCGCCATCTCGGTCAGCTTCTCGGCGATCGGATTCTTCGGGGCGATGTGCGGGATGACGAAGTTCACGGTACTCGCGGCCCAGATGACCGCGAGCACCATGATCAATCGCCTCAGGATCAGACGAAAGAGCAAAGCCTAATCTCCCACTCGCCTTTGTCGCTGTTGCGAGACAGGCCGGCGTCCTGCGTGACTCAGGATGCCGGCTTCAGCTTCGGCATGACGTAACCGAAGGTTCCGGAGGTATAGAAGGACGCCGGCAGCATGTAGGGATTCTCCTGGCTGGGCCAGTTCGTCCAATAGGTCTGGTTCATCGGGATGCGGTGGTACCATTCGTTGATCGGGACCTCGACGGCCTCGCGCAGCCAGACCTCCATGGCGCCCTTGACCAGATCCATGACGCGCGGATCATCCGGCGGAATCTGCGCGAGCTTCTCCACGAAGGCATCGTACTCGGCGTTCGACCAGCGCGCCGGCAGCAGCGTCGGCCGCCCGACCTCGAAGGCGTTCTTGCTGTGATAGTTCTCGAGCGTGTCGAAGGGGTCGATCGTCGAGCCGCGATGGCCGAACAGCGCGAGGTCGTACTTGCCGTCGCGCAGGATGGCGCGGCTTTCCGGCGTCGAGCGGAAGCTCGCATCGATGCCGGCATTGCGAAGCTGCTGGGCGACGATCGGCGCGGTGCCGTTGAGGATCGGGATCGCCTCGATGATCGCCGAGAGGACCTTGCCGTCCTTCTCCCACATGCCGCTCGCGCTCTTCTTGTAGCCGGCTTTCTCCATCAGCTCGTCGCCCTTCGCCTTGTCGAAGGTGCCGATGCCGTATTTGTCCGCTATCGGCCGGATAGCCTCGATGTAGGGGCGCAGCGACGCGAAGCTCGGGAAGGGATCGTACTTCGGCTCGCTGGCGCCCGCGAAGGCGACGTCGATGATCTGCTTGCGGTTGATGTAGTGATTTATGGCGCGGCGAAGGTTGATGTCGGCCCATTTGCCGCTCTTGTGGTTGAAGTAGAGCGAGGTCGGCCACCAGTCGAGCGATCCGTAGGGAGGCTGGTTTGCCGTGAAGGTGGTGATCTTCGGGTTCTTGGCCATCAGCTGCTTCAAGAGCTCGACCACCTGGACGTCGTTGATGATGTCCACCTGATTGGCCGTGATGAGCTGAACCATGCGATCGCGCGTGCCACCCGGGATGGTGATGACGCGCTGCATGGCGGGCATCTCGGCCAGGCCGGCCTTGGCCGCCCACCACTCGTCGCGCCGGTCCATGAAGACCTGGTTCTCGGTGAAGCGGGTGGCTGTCCACGGGCCCGTCGTCACCGGCCATCCCTTGGCGAGGTCGAAGAAGGCGAACGTCGCCGGGTCCTGCACCTCGCGCCAGATGTGCGCCGGCAGCATGTAGAGACCATGATCCATATGGTTCATCAGCAGCGACGTGTGGAAGCGCGGATTGGGACGCGTCAGATCGATCCTGACCGTCAGCGGGTCGACCGCCACCGCCTGCTTGACCGTGTCGGCGATGTCGATGGCCTTCAGCAGGTCCTTCTTGGTCGTGCCGTTCTCGCGCAGCAGCTCGAAGGTGAAGGCGACATCCTCGGCCGTGAAGGGGCGGCCGTCGCTCCAGGTCACGCCGTCGCGCAGCCTGATGGTGATGGAAGAGAAGTCGGGCGCGTACGTGTAGCCGGTCGCGAGCCAAGGAACAGCCTTGTCGTCGGCGGCATTGAAGTAGAACAGCGGCTCGAACATGTTGACGATCGAGCCGCGCAGATCCTGGTTGTTCACCGCGTAGGGATTGGCGACGCCGACATTGCGATAGACCGGCGCCTCGGCCTGGAAGGCGGTGATCAGCGTCTTGTTGCGGGGGACGCTGGGTGGGTTCTGGGCGGCCGCCGCGCCGGCGAACAGGAGCGCTGCGGCGAAGGGGGCTATGCGGTGGAACGGGTGGCGAAAGAGCATTCGGTTTCCTCCTGCGGTTGGTCGACCTTGTCTCGGTCGGTTACGGCGTTTCAGGTGGCGGCGAGCGGGACGGCCGGCTCCGGGTCGGGCCGGTTGGCGGGCACCCGCCCGAGCGGGATGTGGCTGCCGCCGGTGGCGTAGATCGTCGCCCCAGTGATGAAGGCGGCGGCATCCGAGGCGAGGAACACGACGACCCCGGCGATGTCGCCTGGAAGGCCGGCGCGGCCGAGCGGATTGGCGTTCGCCGAGAACTCGCGCCAGACGGCCATGTCGTTGCGAAGCCGGGCGTTGCGGTCGGTTTGCACGAGGCCGGGCGCAACATTGTTGACCGTGATCCCGTAGGGCGCGTTCTCGACGGCGAGATTGCGCACGAGGTTCTCGAGCGCGGCCTTGGTCATCGCGTAGACCGGCATCTGCGCGGAAGGGGCGACCTCCTGCACGCTGCCGATCGTGACGATGCGTCCCCAGCCGGACGCCCGCATGGCCGGGATTAGGCCCTGCAGGATGCGAATGTTCGCCGTGATGTTCAGCCGGAGCTGGAGCTCGACGTCGCTCTGCGTCTGCTCGAGGAAGCGCTTGTTGATCTGAAGCGCGGCGCTCAGCACGGCGATGTCGATGGTCCCGAAGCGGTCCAGCGCACGCTCCACCAGCTCGGCAGGACCGTTCGGATCGAGCAGGTCGGCCTCGATCGCTTCCACCTCGGCGCCCTCGGCGCGAAGCTCGGCGACGAGGTCCGAGGCGGCGTCCGGATGGCCGGCTCGTTGGTCCGCCGCCGCCGAGTGGTTGACGGCGACGCTCGCGCCGCTGCGCGCGCACATCCGGACGATCTCGGCGGCGATGCCGCGGCTTCCTCCGGTGACGAGGACCCGGCGTCCTGTGAGATCTATCTTCATGCTCTCTCGCTCGGTCATGCGTCGGCACCGGCGCCGGCCAAGCCCGCGAAGCTGGCCCTGGGCCTGATCTCGGCCGTCGCGTGACGGACGAGCGCCTGACGATCCGGCACGACGCCGATACCGGGTCCTGCGGGCAGCGCGAGACATCCGTCGACGAGACGGGTCGGGGTGCCGCGGATCTCGTCGAACAGCGGGCTCTCGCGCACCTGCCGCTCGAGCACCAGGAAGGAGGGCAGGGCGGCCGCCACCTGCAGGCTGACGAGGTCGAGCACCGGCCCCACGGGATTGTGCAAGCTTGCCGCCACCCCGGAAGCGACGGCGAGCTCGAGCATGCTCATCGCCGTGCGGATGCCGGTCAGCCTGAGGTCGGGCAGGACCGCATCGACGCCGCCGCGGGCGAGAAAGGCACGCGCCTCGGCGAGGGTCGACAGCTGCTCCCCGCCGGCGATCCGGGTGCCGCGATCATTGGCGAAAAAACGCAGCGCCTGCGCCGTCGGAGCGTCGAACGCATCGTCGTCGAGCGGGTCCTCGAGCCAGAAGAGCCGCAGCGTCTCGACCTCGCGCAGCACCGTGCGCGCCATTGCGGGCGACAGGCGGGAATGGCAGTCGACGTGGAGGGCGACATCATCGCCGATCGCCTCGCGGACGGCGGCGATGCGGGCGATACCCTGGTCGAGAAGGCGGGTCGCGGTCCCGGCATCGCAGCGGTCCCAGCGGAGGCCGTCGAACGGGGCGATCTTCACCGCGCGATAGCCGTCCTCGTCGACGACGGTCCGGGCGCGCGCGGCAAAGCCTGCCGGCGAACGGTCCGGGATGCCGCGGTTGATGTTGGCGTAGACGGGCACGGCGGGCCGCGCCGGGCCGCCGAGCAGGGCGGCGAGGGGGATGTCCGCGCGCCGCGCGAGCAGGTCGAGGCAGGCCTGCTCGAGGGCGCTCATGACGATCCGCCGCGGAGCCGAGAGATGCGCCGTGCGGAGCGCCGCGAGCGCATCGCCAGGGCCCATGAGCGGCTTGCCGGCGAGGAGGGCGCGCGCGTTGCCGATCTCGGCCAGCACGGCCGTCTCGCTGCCGGCCGCCGTGGCCTCGCCATAGCCGGCGCCGCCGTCCTCGGTGCGGATCTCGAGGAGGATCCACACCGTCTTGTCGGACACCGGGACGACGAATTGCTCGATGGCCCGGATCGGCGACCCCGTGCCAGACGCTGCCGACATGGACTTTTCGTCTCCTCCAGAATTTATTGTCTCATATCGTGAGACCTGCCTCTCCTGTTGTCAACCGATTGTCCCAACTGTATCGTCTCCAGGATCACGGAGGCGGATTTTGCCAACCCAAATCGATCGCTCATCCTCGGAAGCCGGGGATGTTCCCGGTGCCCAGGCGCTGGTGCGTGGCCTCGACGTCCTGCTCGCCGTCGGCTCGGCGACGCAGCCGGTCCGATTTCGCGACCTCGAGCTGGCGGTCGCCATCCCGCGGGCCTCGCTGCACCGGCTCCTGTCGGCGCTCGCGAGCCGGCGCCTGATCAGCTACGACGACCGCACCCGGACGTATCAGGTCGGAACCGGCATCCTCGAGCTGTCGCGGCGGACGCTCGACCAGAGCACCATCGTCCGCGCCGCCAAGCCCGAGCTCGCCCGGCTGGCCCGCCGCCTGCAGCGGACGGTGTGCATGACGGTGCTCGACGGCCACGAGATCTTCGTCCTCGACTTCGACGACATGGACGCCTCCTGCGGACGCCTCGTGCGCTCCTGGCCGCGCGCTCCGGCGCTCGACACCGCGGCCGGGCGCGCGCTCCTCTCGGCGATGCCGAAGGAGCGCAGCGAGGCGCTCATCGCCGACATGGGGCGCGACCCCGGAACGCTCGGCAAGCTCGGCGCCGAGCTCGGCATCGCCAAGGCGCTCGGTTATGCCGTGCTCGCGCGCGAGCCCGCTTCCGGGCGCGCCGGAGTGGCGGCGGCCGTGCTGGACGAGACCGGCCATCCCTCGGGGGCGATCTCGTGCCTTTTCGAGATCGCCAACGTGCCGGCGGAAGAGCTGCACGAGACCGGCCGCATCGTCGCTGAAGGTGCGCGCCGCGCCTCCGGCCACATGGCCATGGGCTTCCCGATGCCGACCGTGCTGCCGGGTCCGCCGGGCCCGATCGGCAGCGCCGTCGAGGTTCTGCCGACGGGGCGGGATTTCGTCGGCGAGAACCCGATCTGGAACGCCGGCCGCGGCCGTCTCTACTGGGTCGACGTGCTCGCGCCTGCGCTGCGCTGGTGGGAGCCCACGTCACGCACTTCGAGCCGGATCGAGCTGCAGCAGATCACGGCCGGCATCGCCTTCGACGATCAGGACCGGCTGATCGGCGCCGGCCAGTCCGGGATCTTCGCCATCGATCCGGACAGCGGCGCGGCCAGCATGCTGATCAATCCGGAGGCCGATCGTCCGGACAACCGATTCAACACGGCCGGCGTGGACCCGCGCGGCCGCTTCTGGGTCGGCAGCATGGCGCTCGATCACGAGCCCGGCGCCGGCAGCCTCTACAGCATCGAGCCCGATCTTTCGGTCGAGCGGCGCATCGAGCGCCTCGGCCTGCCGAGGAACGTCGCGTTCGATCCGGCCGGCGAGCGGCTCTACCTCAGCGATGCATCGGAAGGCGGCATCCTCGCCTTCGACTTCGACCTCGACAGCGGCGGCCTCGGCAACCGCCGCCTCTTCCTCGACAATGACGCCATGCCGGGCCGGCCGAACGGGATCACCGTGGATGCCGATGGCTGTCTCTGGGTCACGTGCACCGGCGGCTGGAGCGTCCGCCGCTACCGGGACGATGGCACGCTCGACGCCGAGATCCCGCTGCCCTTTCCGATGCCCACCAATTGCGCCTTCGGCGGGCCCGACCTCACGACGCTGTTCGTGACCTCGACCTACATCCGCATGCCGGCGGGCTTCTCCGCCAAGGCGCCGGCCGCGGGGCAGCTCGTGGCCGTGCGGACGGGCGTGCGCGGCATGCCGAGCATGCGGTTTCGGGTCGGGCGCTGAGAGCGGCGCCTTCAAGTCCTGCCGCCCGGTGCAGTGACCCATGCGTCGAGCTGTGCCCGCAAGGCTTCCGTCACCTGCGGATGGACGGCGGCCACGTCGCGCAGCTCCTCGGGATCGCTCCCGAGGTCGTACAGGAGAACCGGCAGATCCGCGACCTCGGCAAAGCTCCGCTGCATCATCTCGCGACGCGGCATCGCCGGCTCGTAGCCGGCGACGAGCTTGAAGCGGCCGTCGAAGGCGAGCCGCCAGCAGCCGAGGCCGGCGAAGGCCGTCCGCCGGTCGGCGCCCTCGGCCAGGATCGCGCGGAGCGAGCGGCCCTCGACCGTCGCCGGCGGCTCGATCCCGGCGGTGTCGAGGACGGTCGCGGCGAGGTCGAGCAGCGTCACCGCAGGCTGCGCCCGCCGGCCGCCCGAGAAGTCGCCGCCGCGCAGCACGAGCGGGACATGCACCGAGGGCTGAAACGGCACGTGCTTTGCCCAGAGCCGCCGGTCGCCCAGCATCTCGCCGTGGTCGCTCGCATAGACGACGATCGTCCGCTCGAGCTCCCCGCGCTCCTCGAGCAGCGCCACATAGCGTCCGACCCACTGGTCGACCGTCTCGATCATGGCCGCATAGTTGCGGCGGATCGCGAGGTGTTGCGCCGGCGTGAGCCGGCCGAGGTCGCTCGGCGGTGCGAACAGCGCGTCGGCCCAGCCGGCCTGCATCGCCGCGGTGACGTCCATCGGCTCGTGCGGGCCGGAGAAATTCACCTGCAGGAACCACGGCGTGTCGCTCGGCATGCCGGCGATCAGGTCGTGCCCGCTGCGTCCGATCCAGTTGTCGCCATAGGCTTCGTCGGGCAGCAGCGTCGGCGCCGTGTTGACGAAGTGGACCGGGTCATCGCCCGCCAGGGGCATGTCGCTCGCCGCCTGTCCGCGAGCCTCGTAGTCGCGGACGTGCGTCTCGGCGAGGCCGCGCTCGGCCAGGTAGGCGAGATAGGGCTCGGCGACGCCGTTCAGGTAGGCGCGGACCGCGTCGTGCTTGCCGCCGCTGTCGAGCCCGCCGGTGAAGCCGAGGGCATGAAGCCGGGACGCGGCGCCGATGCGGTGCTGGCCGTCGGCGCCCCAGTCGGCCGCGCCCTTGAGGAGGTCGAGCTTGCCGCAGGTCGCGACGTGATAGCCCCGGTCGCGCAACAGCCGATAGATGGTTGCCGCATCCGTCGGCAGATCCTGGCCGTTGTGCTTCACCGGGCAGCGGTCATAGGCGCGGCCGGTCGCGAACGCCGCCCGCGCCGGCGCGCAGAGCGGCGAAGGCGTGATCGCATTGACGAACGCGACGCCGCGTCGGGCGAGCGCGTCGATGTGCGGTGTGCGCACCGGCTGCCGCCCGCCGAGGAAGCCGAGCCAGTCGCCGCGGTGCTGATCCGAAAGGATGACGAGGATGTTGTAAGGTCGCGGCATGGCGGGCGGCTCTCGCAAGGATGCACGGATGAAGCGGCGGCGGGCCGCTCAGGGATTGTCGGCGTCCGGCCGGTCGAGGATCAACCCGTCACCCGGCTTGCTGATCACGCGCGGTCGGTAGACCGGCGCATCGGCGTCGACGATGGAGCCGTTGCGGAGGAGATATTGGTTGGGCATGCTGTCGCCGGGATCGAAGCCGTAGAGGCCCTTCAGGCGCTGGTTGGTCTCTGCCCGAACGCGCGCGACCTCCTCGAAGTCGAGATTCTGCCGGGCCGCGGCGAGCAGTTTCTCGCGCGCCGCGGCGACGTCCCGTTCATCGGCGGCGAACAGGTTGCGCTGCTCGCCGGGGTCGGTCTCGAGGTCGAACAGGAGCGGGTCGTAGTCGCCGAACAGGACGAGCTTGTAGCGGCCCCACCGCAGCATCCGGAACTCGCTGCCGGGTCCCCAGCGGGCGTTCAGATGGTCGCAAGCGATCGGCCGGTCGGGCGGGTCGCCGGTGCCGCGCACGGCCGCCGTCAGATCGACGCCGCTTGCCGCCTCGGGCGGCGGCGCGCCGGCGAAGGCCGCGAGCGTCGGCATGAGGTCCAAGAGGCTGACCGGGGTCGAGATGCGGCGCGGCGGCAGCTCGCCGCGCCGGTGCTCCGGGAGCGACACGAAGAGCGGAACCCGCGTGCTCGCCTCGTTCCAGGTGCTCTTCCACCAGGTGCCGTGCTCGCCGGCCATCTCGCCATGATCGCTCGTGTAGACGATGATCGTATCGTCCAGGAGGCCCGACGCCTCGAGCTGCGCGGGAAGATCGCCGACCACCTCGTCGAAGTAGCTGACGCAGGCGAAGTAGGCGGCCCGGGCCCGCATCGTCTCGGCGCGATCGATGCGGTCGACCTGGAAGCCGACGCGGATCGCCCGGCTCACCGGGTGCTCGTAGCTGTCGCCGGCGGCGGGGATTCTGGGCGGGCTGATCGTGTCGGGATGGTAGCGCGCGACGTGCCTCGGGGGGGCGGTGAAGGGAAAGTGCGGCCGGCTGAAGGACGCGCACAGGAACCAGGGCTGGTCCGGCCGGGCCGCGCGCTGCTCGCGCAGGAAGGCCGTGCTCTCCTCGGCGATGATCCGATCGACCGTGAGCGATTCCGGGATCTTCGAGACGCCGATGTCGTCGCGCGTGCGGGCGACGAGGTCGTCGCCGACCCGCACCGGCTCGCCGGCGCTGGCGCGATCGCCGGCCGCCCAGGGGATCGCCCATTCGTATTGATGCGATCCGTTGCCGACGAGATCGCCATAGGGCCGGTTTTGGAAGCCGTGGAACTGGTGCCGGCCCTGGAAGTGCATCTTGCCAACGAGACAGGTGGCGTAGCCGGCCCGTGCGAGCAGCTTCGGAATCGTGTCGAGCGCGGGATCGAGGATCGACTGGTTGCCCCACGCTCCCGCCCGCTGCACGTCGCGCCCGGTCAGCATGGTCATGCGCGAGGGGACGCAGAGCGGCGATCCGCAATAGGCGTCGGTGAACACCGCCGACCGGGCGGCGAGCCGGTCGAGCGCCGGCGTCGATACCGCCTCGCCGCCCTCGCTCGCGGGCAGGCTGCCGAGGAAGCGGAAGCTGTGCTCGTCGCTGAGGAGGAGCAGGATGTTCGGGGCTTTCGGCACGGTATTCTGCTGCCTCGGCATGGACGGGAGCCTGCGGTCACTCTAGCTGCGGCCGCCGCGCGCCGAAAATTCTCCAGCGGCCTTTTGCGATAGCCGCAGGGCATGGCAGCCGAGCAAGCCTTGCGTCAGTTCATCGCCATCGTCGAGGCGGGCAACGTCACGGCCGCGGCGCGGAGGCTCGGCGTCAGCCAGCCGAGCCTCACCAAATACCTGCGCCGGCTCGAGGAGCGGTTCGGCGCCAAGCTGCTCGAGCGGCTGCCGAGGGGGGTGGTGGTCACGCCGAGCGGCAGCGCGCTCTACCGGCATGCCAAGAACATCGAAGCCGAGATGCGTTTTGCCGAGGAGTCGATCGGCCACCTGAAGTCGGGCCAGACCTCGGCGCTTCGCCTCGGCGCCGGGGCGCTGTGGAGCATCGCCCATTGCCCGATCCTCGTGCGGCGCCTGACGGCGCGCTATCCGAGCATTCAGCTCGACGTCGTGGTCGGCACCCGGCAGGCGCTTCTGCCGAAGCTGATGCGGCGAGATCTCGATTTCGCCCTCTGCGGCATCCAGGATCGGCTCGATGACGCGCGCATTGGCGTCGAGCCGCTGCTCGCGGTGGCGACCGTCGTCGTCGGCCGCAAGGACCATCCGCTGCAGCGGCTCGGCGCGCCCGACTGGGGTGCGCTCGGCGCCTTCGACTGGATCTGCTACCAGAACAGCCTCGACTTCGCCGTCGAGCTGGCGCGGGTGTTCGAGCTCCGCGGCCTGCCGCCGCCGCGCACCGCGGTCCGCACCGACTCCTGGACCACCGGCGTCCTCATCGCCGCCCAGACCGACAATCTGATGTGCGTGCCGCAGCAGCTCGTGCCCTTCGCGCAGCAACTGGGTCTCGACGAGCTGCGGATGTTTCCGCCTCTGCACAGCTTCGAGGCCGGTCTGTTCTTCAACAAGCAGGCGCTCGAGCTGCCCGCCGGGCGCTTCTTCCTGAGGCTCGTGCGCGAAATCTCGAAAGATCAGTGCAACGCAGACTGAGCATTTGGCGGAGTGGCCCACCTTCTCGCGTCCCCCGTCCTGCACTGGCGGGTGTCGGCACGACCTTCCGCCGGGCAGCAAGGGAGTTCCGGCTGGACATGCATACCCCCCGGCCTCGGGAGCGGTCCGCGATCTGCCGCGGGAGGCTGCGGTCGCCGACCGCCGCCGCAGGCCCGCTGTTCTTCAGCTTCGAAGCCTCGCCGCAACGGTCTTTTGGCTAGGCTCTAGGAGAACCCGAGTTCGGCGACGTCGTCCTTCAACATCGTGAGGATCGATCTGACCGGCGCGAGCGAGCGCATCGACACCCGATAGGTGACACCGCTCCTGAGCGTCCATTCGTATCGGGGGACCTTCAGCGCCGACAGGTCGCGATTCACGTCCGGGTGGAGGAGCGGCCGCGGCAGGCTCGTCAGGAAGCCGCGGCGCCGCACGAGCTCCAGAGCCAGTTCGAGCGATTCCGTCGAGACCGTGGATGTCGGCCCGGCGATCCCGGCCGACCGGAAGAGCCGGTCCACCTGCTCCCTGCCGGTGCTGTCGTAGCTGAGCATCACCCAGGGACGCCGAACGAGCTCCTCCGGGGCGACCTCGGCCTGCGCCGCCAGCGGGTTGGCGCTCGATGCAGCGATGCAGTTCGACTGATCGTAGAGGAAGAGTTCCTCGAGCGCCTCGCCGCTCGCCTCCTCGGGCTTGCGCAGGCCGCCCGCGTAAAGGCTGATCTCGCCGGCCTGCAATGCCGGGATCAGCAGGGTGCCGACCCCTGTCCGCACCGAGACGCGCAGGTTCGGGAAGTCGCCGGCAAGTCGCGCCAGCACGCGCGGCATGAAGACCACCGCGTAGGTGGGGCCGACGCCGATCCGCAGTTCGCCCTGCGCGCCGTCTCGCGTCGCGTTGAGATCGATCAGCGAGCCGTCCCATTCGGCCTGGATGTTCCGGGCTCGCCGGTAGAAAGCCTGCCCCATCTCGGTGAGGACGACGCCGCGTGCCGATCGGTCGAACAGCGGCGTGCGCAGATGCTCCTCCAGCAGGCGGAGCGATTTCGACAGCGCGGGCTGGCTGATGCGCAGGCCGCGCGCGGCGCTCTGCACGCTGCCGAACTCCGCCACGGCGAGGAAATGCCGGATGCGCCAAATCTCATCCATAGACACGAGCTATCCCTGATATACCCGAAACTATTACCCGCCGGGCCGGAGGGGGTCTAGACTCGGCGCACGACCGGGAGGATCTGAATGCGCGCCGTCTTCGTGCTCTTCGATTCGCTGAACCGCACTGCCCTCGGCTGCTATGGCGGTGAGCAGGTGGCGACGCCGAATTTCGACCGGCTCGCCCGCCGCGCCGTGACCTTCGACAAGCACTATGTCGGCTCTCTCCCCTGCATGCCGGCCAGGCGGGACATCCACACCGGCCGGTTGAATTTCATGCACCGGTCGTGGGGGCCGCTGGAACCGTTCGACAACTCCATGCCGGAGATCCTGAAGTCGGCGGGGGTCCATACCCACCTCATCAGCGACCACTTCCACTATTTCGAGGACGGCGGCGCAACGTATCACAATCGCTACGGGACCTGGGAGTTCGTCCGCGGCCAGGAATACGACCCGTGGATCGCCATGGTCGAGCCACCGATCGAGCGCTTCAAGCAGATGTATTCCGACCACCACTATAACGTCCCGACCGAGCCGAAGCGGCGGCAGCACCAGATCAACCGCGAGAAGATCGTGCTAGAGGAGGATTTCCCCGGACCGCAATGCTTCGACCGCGCCTTCCGATTCCTCGACGACAATCGCGGCGCAGATAATTGGATGTTGCATCTGGAATGCTTCGATCCGCACGAGCCGTTCCACGCGCCGGACAAGTACAGGGATGGCTACCGTACGTCATACAACGGGCCGATCCTCGACTGGCCGAAATATGCCCCGGTGCGCGAGAGCGAGATCGAGATCGCGGAGATCAGAGCCAATTATTCCGCGCTGGTGGCGATGTGCGACGCCTATTTCGGCAAGCTGCTCGACTATTTCGACGCACACGACATGTGGCGCGATACCTGCCTGATCCTCACAACGGATCACGGCTTCCTGCTTTCCGAGCACGACTGGTGGGGCAAGAACCTCACGCCCTATTACGAGGAGATTTCCCACATCCCGCTGATCATGCATCACCCGCGCCTGGCCGATCGGTCCGGCACGCGTGTGGATGCGCTCACCCAGACGACCGACCTGATGCCGACGCTGCTCGACGTGTTCGACCGGCCCTGCCCCCCCGAGGTCACTGGACGGTCGCTCCTTCCGCTGGCGAGCGGCGAGCCGGGCCCGGACGCTCTCGTCTTCGGCATGTTCGGCGGGCCGGTCGGCGTGACCGACGGCGAATACAGCTATTTCCGCTATCCCGAGAACCTGTTCGACGAACGTCTCGGCGAATACACGTTGATGCCCACCCACATGACCGGCTTCTTCAACGCCAACGAAATGAAGACCGCCGCGCTTGCGGAGCCGTTCGACTTCACCAAGGGGCAGAAGCTGCTGCGCTACGGCGCGCTCAACGAGGCGCGACGGCCGCCCGGGCTCGATGGAACGAAGTTCGGCGCCTTCAAGTCGGCGATCTACCATAATGCCAGCGATCCCAATCAGCTCCGCCCGATCCACGACCCGGCCGTGGAGGCGCGGCTGCGCGCAGCCGCCATTCGCATCCTGCTCGAGCATGATGCGCCGCCCGAATACTTCGACTGGATGTCGCTCGATGCGGCTATCGCTGGCTAATCTGTAAAGCCGTCGGTTAGTCTGAAAAAAAGGGAGGAAATGGCAATGCAGTTCGCGGAGACGACAAAAGCGCTCCGAAACGCACTGTGCAGCTGGGTGACCGTTCTCATCCTCGCGGCGGGCACCGGAGCGGCCTGTGCCGCCAGCCAGCCTCCCGTCACGATGGCGATCAATCAGTCGCCCTGGCTCAAGGCCTTCGTCGCCCTGGTCGACGAATACGAGACGGAGACCGGCAACAAAGTGATGCTCGACGTGACGCCGTTCGGCGGCCTCCTCGAGAAGATCCGCAATTCCGTGCGGGCCTCGCAAGGCGCCTACGACATCGTCAACGTGAACTCGCTCTGGCTGTCGGAGATCTATTCCGGCGGATTCCTGACCCCTCTCGGCGACGTCCGGGACGGCTACAAGCTGCCCGAGGGCGTGCTGACCTATGGCGACACGACGAACTGGGACGCGGCAGCGGGCACCTTCGCGGCCGGCGGCAAGCTGATGGGCGTGCCCGTGAACGGCAACGTGCAGGTGCTCTACTACAACACCGACATCTACAAGAAGCTCGGCCTCAAGCCGCCGAAGACGTGGGACGAGCTCCTGGCCAACGGGCTGGCGATCAAGAAGGACGGCGCGGCCTATGGCTTCGTCCCGCGCGCGGCGCGCGACTCGATCGTCTACAACTTCACCCCCTACCTCTTCAGCTATGACGGCGCATTCTTCCGCATCACCGGCTCCGGCAAGGCGAACGTCGTCGTCAACAGCCCGGAAGGTCTGAAGGCGCTGGAGACCTATGTGAAGCTCGCCAAGCAGGCCGGCCCTCCCGGGCCCGGGAATATCGCCCAGGGCGAGCTGATCCAGCTGCTGGCGACCGGCAAGGGCGCGCAGGCGATCGCCGTCATCGCCGCCTGGGGGCAGCTCGAGGATCGCAACGCCTCGCGTGTCGTCGGGAAGATCGACGCGGCGCTGCTGCCTGCCGGCCCGCGCGGCACCATCGCCTCGAGCGCCGGGCACTGGATCGCCGGCATCCCCAAGAACGTCGCGCCCGAGAAGCAGAAGGCGGCGCTGGCGTTCCTCGACTGGTTCGTCGCCCGGCAGCGCCAGGTCGACTACGTCCGCGCCGGCGGCGTGCCGGTGCGCGGCGACCTGTCGGGTGGCGATCTCGGCGGCGAGGCCGCCTTCCGCTTCATCGACGCCTACTCGCAGAACGCGCAGCACGCGGTGATGGGACTGCCCTTCGCGCAGGCCGCCGAGGCATCCGACGCGATGGCGCTCAGCTTCAACCGCGCCGTCATCGGCGAGATGACGCCGGCCCAGGCGCTCAACCAGGCCGCAGCCGATCTCGCCCGCATCCTGGAGCGCAATGGCTTTGCGGTCACGCGGCTTCCGGATCTTTGAGGCACTCGGGCGCCGGCCGCAGCCGGCGCCCCGACACGCGGGCCGGAATCACGCGATGAGTTGGTCGGACATGAAGAAGCGGCGTAACCGGCGCTGGGTCGTGCTGTCGCTCCTGCCGGTTGCGGCGTTCTTCGTCGTCCTCACGGCCTTCCCGGTCGTCAATCTTCTCGGTCTCAGTCTCTTCCATGTCGAATGGCGGGAGGGAGCGTCGAGCTTTACTTTCGTCGGCTTCGACAACTTTCATCGGCTGTTCAGCACGGAACTGGTGTTCTGGGACGGCGTACGCAACACGATCATCTTCGCCGCGACGGCGGTCGGCTGCCAGATGGTGATCGGCTTCTCGATGGCGCTCGCCGTGAGAACGGCCGGCTCGTACGGCCGGGCGGTGCTCACCGGCATCTTTCTGCTGCCGATCGTCGTCCCGCCGATCGTCATCGGCACCATGTGGCGGCTGATCATGGGGCGCGAGTTCGGGCTCGCGAACACGCTGCTGGGGCTGCTCGGGCTCGGCCCGATCGACTGGCTCGGCGATCCGAACATCGCTCTCGCCTCCGTCATCTTCGTCGACATCTGGCATTGGACGCCCTTCGTCTTCTTGCTGATGCTCGCCGGCCTGGAGGCACTCGACGGCGAGGTCATGGAAGCGGCGCGGATGGACACGAAGAGCAGATGGCAGGAGATCCGCTACGTCGTGCTGCCGATGATGATGCCGACGATCGCCATCACCCTGCTGTTCCGCATGATCCTCTCCTTCAAGGTCTTCGACGAGGTCTATCTGCTGACGTCCGGTGGCCCAGGCACGGCCACCGAAGTCATCAACTTCTCGATCTATCGGACCTTCTTCCGCCAGGACCAGGTCGGCTACGGCTCGGCGATGTCGATCGTCACGCTGTTCGCCATCAGCCTCATCATCATCCTCGCGCGCGGCGCCGCGCAGCGGTACGCCGCGAGACGGGACGCGCCCGCATGAAGTCGGCGCCCGGGACGCGCACTCTCGCCGGCATGGTCGTTTGGGGCTATGCGCTGGTCATCCTCGGCCCGACGGTGTGGGTGCTGTCCAACGCGTTCAAGTATAAGATCGACATCATAACCGGCGCCACCTTCTCGCCGTTCACCTGGATCAATTTCAACGAGCTGCTGTTCTCGCGTCAGTCCCACTTCCTTTGGAACCTCTTCAACAGCACGGTGATCGGCATCGCCTCGACCGCGATCGTCATCGTCATCGCGACGATGGCGGCCTTCACGCTCGCCTGCCTCGACATCAGGCCCTGGGTGCGCTGGGCCGTGCTCGGCTGGGCGCTGCTCTTCCACATGCTGCCGACGCTCACCTTCGTCGGCTCGTGGTACCTCATGTTCTCGTCGGTCGGGCTGCACGGCACCTATTTCGCTGTGATCATGACACACGCCGTGCACAACCTGCCGATGGCGCTTTTCCTGATGATGAGCTTCGTCGGCGCGCTGCCGCGCGAGCTCATCCAGGCGGCCCGGATGGACGGTTGCAGCTACGACCAGGTGTTCTGGCGCATCGCCTTCCCGCTCGTGCGCGGCGGCATGATAGCGGCGACCGCGCTTACCTTCATCTTCTCGTGGAGCGACTTCGCGATCTCGCTCACCCTGACCTCGCGCGAGACGATGACCATCCCGGTGGCGATTGCGACCTTCGCGCAGGAATACGACATCCGCTACGGGGAGATGGCCGCCGGCACCCTGCTGTCCATCGTCCCGGCGCTGCTCCTCATCCTGGTCGGGCAGAGCTTCATCGTCCGTGGCCTGCTTGCCGGAGCGGTGAAATGAGGCTCCGAAGGAAAGCGCGATCCGCCTCGCGCGAGGGATCTTGATGGCCGACGTCACCCTCAAGGGGCTGCGAAAATTCTACGGCAGCATCGAGGTCATTCCGCCCCTCGACCTCGAGATCCATACGGGCGAGTTCGTCGTGCTCGTGGGGCCTTCCGGAAGCGGCAAGTCCACATTGCTGCGGATGATAGCCGGCCTCGAGAAGATCGACGCCGGAACCGTGTCGGTCGACGGCGAGGACATCACCAGGCGCGATCCCGGCGACCGGGACATGGCGATGGTCTTCCAGTCCTATGCGCTCTACCCGCACATGACGGTCGCCGAGAACATGACGTTCGCGCTCCGGATGCGCGGCACGGACGAGGCGCAGGTCAGACGGCGTCTCGCCGATGCCCTGCGGATGCTCTCGCTCGAAGGCTACGAGAACAGGAAGCCGGGGCAGTTGTCCGGCGGTCAGCGCCAGCGCGTCGCCATGGGCCGCGCCATCGTGCGCGAGCCGCGCGTGTTCCTGTTCGACGAGCCGCTGTCAAATCTGGACGCCAAGCTCCGCGCCCGCACCCGGCTGGAGCTGCGCGAACTCCATGATAGGCTGGGGGCGACGTCGATCTTCGTGACCCACGACCAGATCGAGGCGATGACGATGGCCGATCGGATCGTGCTGCTCGACCGGGGGCGGATCCAGCAGGTCGGCACGCCGCGCGAAATCTACGAGCGGCCGCATAACCGCTTCGTCGCGAGCTTCATCGGTTCGCCTGAGATCAACCAGTTGAAGGGCAAGCTGCATGTGGAAGGGGGGCAGTTGCGTTTCGAGGGGCTGTCCTTGCCAGGAAGGCAAGCGGATGCTCCGGCTGGGGGTGACTACACACTTGGCATCCGGCCAGAAAGCTTCGACGTGTCAGCCGAACCGCTCGATGGCGCGGTGCCACTGACGATACGGGCCGTCGAATACACTGGCTCGGACGTGTTCGTGTTCGGAAATGCCGACGCCGGGTCCCTGACGGTGAAGTTGCCGGCCGACCGCAGTTTCTTGAAGGACCGCATGACGACCGGTGCCACGATTCATGTGAGGCTGGCAGCTGATGGGTGGTGGTATCTCTTCGACAAGACCGGCCTGCGTGTGACTAAACGATAGACGCCGATTCCGATGGCGACACGACCCCTGTCCCTTGGACAGAGTGCCGATTGCGGTGGACTCAAATGGACGCAAATCCGCGCGGGCACACCCGCGCCGAGGATGACATGCTGCCGCCAAACGACGTGCTGCGCGGCCTCGTCGGCGATTTGAGGCAGATCGCCAGTGTGAGGCGGTTCGTGCTGTCGGACGGCCCGGACGCCGGCGTCGAGACCCTCGCTTTCTCCACGGGCGGAGGCCTGGATTTCTGGGTCACCGCCGGGCGGGGCATGGACATCGCCACCCTGTCATGGCGCGGGGCGCAACTCGCATGGCAGAGCCCCGCCGGGCTCCGTCCGCTTCCTCCCGCGCAGACCGGCGACAGCCAACGTGGCTTCAACCGTGCCTTCGGCGGCTTTCTCAACACATGCGGCTTCGATCACATCCGGCAGCCGGCGAACGGCCGCCCCCTGCATGGCACAGCTCCGTTCACGCCGGCGCGTCTCCTTGCCTACGGCGAGGATTGGGGCTCCACCGAGCCCCGCCTGTACTGTGAAGGCGAGATCGTCGTCTGGGCCTTCGGCGGCGGCGGCCACCGGCTGCGCCGGCGCATCGAGGCCCCCATCGGAGCGTCTGCGCTTCGAATAATCGACACCGTCGAACTGATCGGCCCCGATCCGGCGCCGATCCTGGCGCTCTACCATTTCAATCTCGGTTTCCCCCTGCATCGCGAAGGCACGGAAGTCCACCTCGACGGCACCTTGGTGGCCGGCCCGCTGGCCCGGCACGAGGCGGCGCCTGCGCGACCCGCACTGCACAAGCCGGAGTCCGGCCGGGCAAACTGCTGCGTCAGCGGCGGCGGCCCGTCCATCGAGTTCCGCTGGGCGACCGATACCCTGCCCTGGCTTCAGGTCTGGCGTGACCTGCGGCCGGGCAGCGGCGTGCTGTCGGTCGAGCCGTGCTCGATCGGCCGATCTCCCGATGGCCAGAACGAGGCCGCGCCGGCGCTCGGGCCTGGCGAGACGCGCAGGTTCGAAATCGAGGTCGTGCTCGGCGATGCCACATCCGGATCGAGTGTGGCCCAGTCCGGAGCGGTCTGAGCCATCAGATTGCATCCGCCGCGCGGCGCGCGAGCGCGAGATCGCTCACACCGGGGCGGCGCTGGACCGCATCCAAAGTTGGTGCCGTTCTGGACGGCCTTCCTGCGCAAACTGGCCCGCCGAGGTCTGAGGGGCGTGAAACGCGTCGTCTCGGATGAGCACGAGGGCCGAAGGCACAGTCTGCTCCGACATGGCGGCCTGATCAGCTCGGCCAAGGCCGGCGATCGACTGCGACCTCGCCGAGATGCACCACCAAAAGCCACCGCGACCGCCCTTTGTCTCCGCCAGAGTCTCCGCCAGGCCGGCTGTCCCCGGGCAGTTCTCCGCCGCGCGGCGGGCTCCCGCGACGCCCGGCCCTCTACCAATCGTCCGGAAACTCGGGCTCGACGGAGCCAGACCGGTCATTGGACGGAGCCTCATCGCCCGCTCCAGACTATCGAAGCCGGTCAGCTGGTCGCTCAATCCGGGGCTGGATGCGCTCCCCCCAACGCGTTCCCACGATGAGGCTGTCATCGGTGGTGCGCGCCTTCTCTGCGGGTGGGTCGGCGTCCGAGCGCGCCGGCACGAATTCCTCGGCCCGTCGCCGAAGGGCGCGTTCCTTCTCGGGCAGGTAGCTATAGTCGTGAGAGGGAGTTGCGGTCCCCCGCCTCGCCGTTCGCACGCATCACTCGGGCAGGAACCGAGCCCATGAAATACATTTCGCTGGTTGCGGTGGTCGGCATCCTGCTCCTCCGCGCGCTCGACGCCATCCCGCTGTCGAGCGTCGGTGGATCCTTGACCATCGGGCTCGCGCTTCTCGCCGCCGCACCGGCTGTTGGAATCCACGAGGCATGGACAAAGAAGCGGGGTGTGCTCGGCTGGGTCGTCAACATCGTCGTCTCGTTCCTCGGGGCACTCCTGCTCGCCCCCGTCGGCGGAATGATCCTCGCTTTCGGCCTCACCCCGTTCGTGGACGGGACGTCCATAGCGGCTTCGGGCAGCCCCCTGATGGATGTCGCGCTCGCCGGCATGATGGGTGTCGTGCTGCTCGGAGCCTGGGGCGCGTTGTGGATCGTGAACCGGTGGCGGTAGGGTCGATCCGTAGCGAGGGTTCTCCCCACCCAGCGTCCGAAGCGGTCGTCTCGAAACTTCCCTTGATCCGATCCCGATGGCCGGAGCGTAGTTATCGAAGCCGGTCAGCTGGGCAGACGGTCCCCCACGGCGTTCCGCATACGCCCAGAAATGGCGTGAGGCGACACATGCATCGGCAGCACGAGCGCGTTCTCGCCGCGATTTGCGGAAATCCCGGCCAACGGGCGCGGCGACGGCACCCGCGCAATGGGATCGCCCACGACCGGAAACAGCCGAGCGGTCCCCGAAGGTAGAACGCCGGTCATGGCAGCCGCCCGGCGCCACGAACGGCGCCGCGACTACGCAGCATGTTGCGTAACACCGCTGCTTGCAACCCTGTCCGGCATCGAAGCGAGCGCAGAGGCGGCATCGCCGCCCATGCCATTCCATCACATCAGGGTAATTCGCGGTTCCCGGCGGCCTGCCACACGGTCGCCGCCACCGGCGGGCGATCGAGACGGACCCATTGCCCGAACGGGACCCGCAGCCGGCTGGCGGTATCATTGACAAGACAGACCTGTCTGTATCTGTTTGCTGCCGCGAAGCTGCTGCCAAAACCGCACTGGGGAAGAATGTGATCGACCGGAAAGGCTTCCGCGCCAAGGTGAGGGCTCGCGCCGTCGACATGCACGCACTGGCGCCCGCGCCGGTCCGTTCGCCGCAAGCCCTCGACTGCCATGCGGCGATGGGCCCCGGCCCGGAGACGGTTGCGGGATAACCGAGCGAAGCGGCGGCGGCCGCACTAGGGAGCAGGCATGCTGCAAGACGCGCAAAAGGCGTCGAGGACATCCGCGACGCGGGATCACATCGTCGGCGTGGCTAGCGAACTCTTCTACAGCCGCGGCACACGCGCGATCGGCATCGACGAGATCATCGCCGAGGCCGGCGTCGCCAAGGCCACGCTCTACCGGCACTTTCCAGGCAAGGAAGATCTCATCGTCGCTTATCTGGAAGCCCGCAGGGCGCACCTCGAGCAGGCCTTCTCGAACTGTCTGGCGCGTAAGAATGCCTGCTTTACCGACAGGGTGCTGGCGATATTCGATGATCTCGCCAAGAACTTGAAAGCCGGCGGTTTCCGCGGCTGCGCCTTCTTGATGGCCGTCGCCGAGCAGAACGGATCGATACGCATCCGCGAGACGGCGCGCGCCTACAAGCTCTTCCTGCGCAACCAGCTCCATGCGCTCCTGAAGGGTCACGTGCCGAAAAGCGGCCAGGTCGCGGACCAGCTGATGCTTGTCTATGAAGGCGCAATCGCCACGGCGGTGCTGCGGCTGGACAGCAATCCCGCGGCGCAGGCGCGTCGCTGCGCCAAAATATTGCTGTCTCAGTACAAGACCACGAAGAAAGGCAAAAGCGCCGATCGGCAGAAAAAGCGCCGAGAATAAAGGCAAAGGGGGAGGAAATGTCTTGGAAAGCAGGGACCAGACGTGGAAGCCGCTCGGCATCGCCTGCGTGACGCTCGGTCTCGCGGCGATCTACATCGCATCGAGTTATCCCTATGGCACCGTCACGGCCATGGGTCCCGGCTTCGTGCCCACGGCAGTGGCGGCGATCCTCGCTGCCCTCGGCGCGCTCATCCTCTTCGCGCGCGGCCGCGACGTCGCCGGCCGGGACGAGGGTGGATCGGAAGCCGTCGCCGACAGGTCGTTCCTTTCGAGGGGATTCATTCGCGCCGTCGGGTCGATCGGCGGCGCGATCATACTGTTCGGGCTTGCCGTCAGGCCGCTCGGCCTGGCCCTCACGGTCTTTCTCTGCACGTTGCTCGTCGGCCTCGGCCATCCGGGATTGCGGTGGCGCGAACTCGTTCTGCTTGCGATCGGTCTCGCTATCGCTTCCTGCGTCATCTTCGTCCTGCTGCTCGGCCAGACGATTCCGATCCTGCCGAGGATCGTCTGATGTCGGATTCGATCTTCGGCGGGCTGGCGATCGGCTTCGGCGTCGCGCTCGACCCGATCAATATTCTGTTCTGCCTGCTCGGGTGCCTGGTCGGGACGCTCGTCGGCGTCCTGCCCGGTCTCGGGCCGACTGCGACGATCGCCATTCTGCTGCCGATGACGATGGGCCTGCCGCCGGCGACGGCCCTCATCACGCTCGCCGGCATCTACTACGGCGCGCAGTATGGCGGGTCGACCACGTCGATCCTGCTGCGCCTGCCGGGCGGAGCCTCTTCCGTCGTGACCGTTCTCGACGGCCACGGCATGACGCGCAACGGACGCGCCGGCGCGGCGCTCGCCATCGCCGCCTGGAGCTCGCTCTTCGCCGGCACGATCGGCACGCTGTTCATCGCCCTGTTCGCCCCGGCATTGGCGGTGCTCGTGCTGAAATTCGGTGCGCCCGAATACTTCATGCTGATGGTCCTCGGCCTCGTTGCCTCGGTCGTCCTGGCGCAGGGTTCGGTCATTCGCGCGCTCGCGATGGTGGCTCTCGGGCTTCTGTTCGGCCTCGTCGGAACCGACACCAATTCGGGTCAATACCGCTTCACCTTCGACTGGCTCGAGCTCCTCAACGGCCTGCCTTTCGTGCCGCTCGTCGTCGGCCTCTTCGGCATCGCCGACATTCTCATCGCGCTCGAGAAGGCCGCCAAGGACGGACCGGATCCACAAGCCGCGCCGATCGGGAAGCTGTGGCCGACGCGGAGGGAGGTCGAACGCGCGGCCCCCGCGGCCGTCCGCGGAACATTCGTCGGGCTGGTGCTCGGCCTGCTTCCGGGCGGCGGCGCGCTGATGAGCTCGTTCGTCGCCTATTCGCTCGAGAAGCGCGTATCCGGTGCCAACGGCGATTTCGGCAACGGCGATCCGGCCGGCGTCGCCGCCCCGGAAGCGGCGAACAATGCCGGCGCGCAAACCTCGTTCCTGCCACTGCTGACGCTCGGCATCCCGTCGAATGCGATCATGGCGCTGATGACGGGGGCCATGCTGCTGCAGGGCATCGTGCCAGGCCCGCGCATCATTTCCAACCAGCCTGGCCTGTTCTGGGGTCTGGTCGCCTCGATGTGGGTCGGCAACCTGATGCTGCTCGTCATCAACCTGCCGCTGGTCGGCATCTGGGTGAAATTGCTGAAGATAAAATATCGAATTCTGTATCCGATCATCCTGATCGTCAGCCTGATCGGCATCTACAGCGTCAACTATTCGGAGTTCGATGTCTTCCTGACGGCGATGTTCGGCATTCTCGGATATTTCATTCACCGCTGGAAGTGCGAACCGGCGCCGCTCGTGCTCGCCTTCGTGTTGGGGCCGATGATGGAGCAGTATTTCCGCCGCGCGATGCTCGTCGGCCGCGGCGATCTCGGCATCTTCATATCTCGCCCATTCAGCTTGGCGCTGCTTCTCATCACCGTTGCGCTGCTCGTCGCCATAGCGGCGCCGCATCTGCGGCAGTTCAGAGAAAAGGCGTTCCAGGAATGATGTGCGTCCAACCAGAAGATCAATCCGATACCGGGAGGGAAATGATGACTGACTTGCTATCTCGCAGAACGTTCCTCGCCACTACCGGCAGCTTTGGGGCCGTGGTGCTCTCAGGCATGGGTCTGTCTTTCGCAAGCGGCTATCCCGAGCGCGACGTCACCTACATCATCCCCTACTCGCCGGGCGGGATGAGCGACAACATCTCGCGCCTGCTCGCCGACAAGCTCAGCGCCAAGACCGGCCGGAAGTTTCTCAACGAATACAAGGCCGGCGCCGGCGGCGCCATCGGCGCCAATTACTACATGGCGCAGAAGCCCGACGGCTATACGATCCTGCAATCGACCAACAGCTTCTACGGCGTGATCCCGAACGTCACGAAGGTCGAATACAATCCAAAGACCGACCTCACGCCGCTCGTGCTGGTCGGCGACGCGCCGATGGTCATCGCGTGCAATCCCGGTGTCCCTGCCAAGACGCTGAAGGAGCTCATCGCCTACGCGAAGGCCAACCCCGGCAAGCTCGCCTACGGCACCGCCGGGCGCGGAACGGTCGGCCATCTGTGCGGCATCTGGCTCGCCAACCGTGCCGGCATCGATCTGCTCCACATCCCCTACAACGGCGCCGGCGAGGCGCTGCAAGCGGCGGTATCGGGCGAGACGCAGCTTTTCTTCGGTCCGGAGGCAGCGGAGCAGATACTGGGCAACAAGCTGACCGGACTCGGGGTGATGGGCGCCAAGCGCTGGGACGGGCTTCCCATGCTTCCGTCCACGGTCGAGGCGGGAATCCCCGGCTGGGCGCCGCGCAGCTGGCACACCGTTTCGATCCATACCAAGGCGCCGGACGACGTCAAGCGATCGCTCGCCACGTGGCTGAACGAGGCGCTGGCGTTGCCGGACGTGAAGGAGCGCCTTGTCCGGTTCGGCCTGATCCCTGGAATCGAGGACATGGCGGCGATGCGCAAGCGCGCCGACGATGACAATAGCGAGTTTCTCGTCCTCCTGACCGAGGCCGGACTCGCGCTGAAGAAATAGCGGCAGGTCTTGTCGCACCGTTGCCGGTTGAGGCAGTAAAGCATACGG
>JAEZCD010000270.1 GCA_023430145.1 Pseudomonadota bacterium | reverse complement strand
GTTCCCTCTCGCCCCGGCCGCTCACGCCACCATGACGGCGGCGAGCGCGTCCCGCACGTCGGTGGTGCGGCGGTCGTAGTCGTCGGCGAGCGCGCGCAGCGCCGCGCCGCCGTCGCCGGCGAACGAGGGCCCGTGCATCAGCGCGAGCTTCTTGGGCTCGAGCTCGGCGAGCTTGCGCAGCGTCGAGCCCATCGCGGGCGCCAGGCTCGAATAGCCGAACAGGTCCTCGCCGGTGATCGCCGGCCCGACGATGTCCCCCTCCGTCAGCGCCGGTCCGCCGCCGAGCTGCGTGAAGAGATCGCCGCAGAGCAGCGTGCCGGTCGTTTCCTCGTGGAGCACGCCCGCGTCCCAGCCGTGCGGCGTGTGCGGGGTATCGATGTAGCGGACCCGCTTGCCGCCGAGGTCGATCGTCTCGCCGTCCTCGAGCACGCGCGGCGGGCGGTCGGCCATGTCGTTCAGCGACACCATGCAGCCCGTGCGGCCGTGCACGACCTCAGCCTGCGGGGCGATGGCGAGCCATTCGTTCATCGCGCCGCACTCGTCGGCCTCGTAATGGCCGAAGGCGATGAAGCGCAGCCGCTCGGGCCGGATGATGCGGGACAGCGCCTCCCGGTTGAGCGGGAACATCTTCCTGAGACCGGTGTGGAACATCAGCGGCTCCTCGCCGAGCACCAGGAACTGGTTGAAGGTGAAGCCGGCCGGCGGGGCGATGTCGGGCACGAACGTCGACAGGCGAAAAATGCCGTCGGCGATCTCGTCGATGCGGGTTTGCATGAATGTCTCCTGTTGGCGGCGCGCGGCTTCACTGAGCGTGGGCGTGCGCCGGGGTGCCGGCCGCCGGCTTGTGGTGCGCGCAGCTCACGCGCGGATTGAACGGGGTGAAGACGCCGTTCGGATTCTCCCGGTAGAGCCAGACATGCCGGTCGTGGTGCGGCTCGAACATGTGCGCCTCGTCGATGGCGGTCGTGGGATCGTCGGCCATCGTGTCCCAGGTGACTCCGTGGAAGGTCGGCGGGACCGGGCTCTTGCGCTTCCAGGCGGCGACGAAGACGAGGTTCTCCACCGCGACGAGCTCGAGCGTGCCGTCGGCCTGCGGCTCGTAGATGAGGATCGCCGGCTTTCGGAAGTCGGTATGCGTGCCGGTGCCGTCGACGCGGGGGTTCGGCGGGCCGGCGATGCCGAGCATGTCGGGGCGGAAGTAGTGAATGCCCATGCCGCCGATGGCGGCGGGCTTGCCCATCATCTCCGCGGTCTCGCAGGTGTCGGACGGATCGCGCAGATAGCCTTCGGCGAGCGCGACGGCGATGTCGCGGTATTTCTCGGTCGCGGCGCGGACCTCGGCGAGGCTCGGCTCGCCGGGTGCGGGCGCGGACGAGGCGTCGATCCGGGCCGCGTCCGCCGCGCTCAGCGGCGCGGCGCCGGCGGGCGCGGCGATGCAGGCGAGGACGGATGCGAGAAGCAAGGCTGCTTTCAGAGACATCTCGGGTTCCTCCAGGTCCTATGGGACCGGTGCGAGCGACAGCGATGCTGCGAGACCCGAGGCGTACGCACGACGACGTCAGCGAAAGCGCCGTGCTCGCGATCCTCGCGGCGGGCCCAACTCCCCGGTGGACGCCGCACGCTATTTGATCGCACAATCGTGTGTACTTAAAGTGCGAGACCATGTCAATATGGCCGCACACGCTTGTGCAGAGAAAATTTCGTGGCCCGCACCTACACGCTGAAGCGCCGCGCCGAGAAGCAGGAGCAGACGCGCCGGAGAATCGTCGACGCGGCGGTCGAGCTGCACGGCAGCGTCGGGCCGGCGCGCACCACCTTCAGCATGGTCGCCGAGCGCGCCAGCGTACAGCGGCACACGCTCTATGCGCATTTCCCGGACGAGCGGCACCTCCTCCTCGCCTGCTCGGCGCAGCATCTGCGGCAATCGCCGCCGCCGGATGCGGAGGCCTGGCGAGCGATCGACGACGCCGCCGTGCGGCTGCGCCAGGGGCTCGCGGCGATCTATGGCTGGTTCGCGCAGAATGCCGACATGGCCGGCTGCGTGCTGCGCGATGCCGAAAGCCATGCGCCGACGCGCGAGATCGTCGCGCTGCGACTCGGCCCGTATTTCGCAGCCTATCACGAGGTGCTGGGCGAGGGACTCGAAACCGCGCAGCGGGCGCTGCTGCATCTGGCGCTGAACTTCTTCGCCTGGCGGGCGCTGCGCGAGACCGGGCTCGCGCCGGACGCCGCTGTCGAGACGATGGCCGGCGCGATCGAGAGCGCGGGGGGCGGTCGACGCCCCCTCCCATGAGCATGCAGGGCCTCCGAGAGAGAACGGCGCACCCGCGGCAAACCGACACCCGATTGATCCAGGTCAACGCCCCCCGGAGGCCGCGCCCTTAGCTGGGACCGAGCCGCGCGCAAAAGCGCCGGCGGGCCAATCGGGGCGGGTGATGGGACTTTTCGGACCCTTCGGGTTGCTGCTGCTCGCGGTCGTCGCGATCGTCTTCTCCGGCCTCGCGCATGACGGCCAGTTCGCCTTCCACATGGCGCTCACCGGCTTCGTGCTGCTCGGCATCTTCATCTGGAAGCTCCGCACGATGGACGTCTCCGGCGAGCGGCGGGCGGTCGCCGCCCCGACCGGCGTGCACGAATACTACATGGACGGCCCGGTCCGCTTCGGCACTCTCGCCACCGTCTTCTGGGGCGTCACCGGCTTCCTCGTCGGCGTCCTCATCGCCTTCCAGCTCGCCTTTCCCGAGCTGAACATCCCGCCCTTCCTCAACTTCAATCGCCTCCGGCCGCTGCACACCTCGGCGGTGATCTTCGCGTTCGGCGGCAACGCACTGATCGCCACCTCGTTCTACATCGTGCAGCGGACGACGGCCGCTCGGCTGTGGGGCGGCAACCTCGCCTGGTTCGTCTTCTGGGGCTACCAGTTCTTCATCGTGCTGGCCGCCACCGGCTACCTGATGGGCGTCACCCAGTCCAAGGAATACGCCGAGCCCGAGTGGTACATCGATCTCTGGCTGACCGTCGTCTGGGTCGCCTACCTCGCCGTCTTCGTCGGCACGCTCGTCAAGCGCCGCGAGCCGCACATCTACGTCGCCAACTGGTTCTTCCTGTCCTTCATCGTCACCGTGGCGATGCTGCACGTCGTCAACAACATGGCGGTGCCGGTGTCGTTTCTCGGCTCGAAGTCCTACCCGGTCTTCGCCGGCGTGCAGGACGCGCTGACGCAGTGGTGGTACGGCCACAACGCCGTCGGCTTCTTCCTCACCGCCGGCTTCCTCGGCATGATGTACTACTTCATCCCGAAGCAGGCCGATCGGCCGATCTATTCCTACCGGCTGTCGATCATCCACTTCTGGTCGCTGATCTTCATGTATATCTGGGCTGGCCCGCACCATCTGCACTACACGGCGCTGCCGGACTGGGCGCAGACGCTCGGCATGGTGTTCTCGATCATGCTCTGGATGCCCTCCTGGGGCGGCATGATCAACGGCCTCATGACGCTGTCGGGCGCCTGGGACAAGCTGCGCACCGATCCCGTGCTGCGCATGCTGGCGATCGCCGTCGCCTTCTACGGCATGTCGACCTTCGAGGGGCCGATGATGTCGATCAAGGCGGTGAACTCGCTCTCGCACTACACGGACTGGACCATCGGCCACGTGCATTCGGGCGCGCTCGGCTGGAACGGCATGATCACCTTCGGCGCCATCTACTTCCTCGTGCCGCGTCTGTGGAAGACGGACGGCCTCTACTCGCTGCGGCTGGTCTCGTGGCACTTCTGGCTGGCA
Organism: Pseudomonadota bacterium; assembly: GCA_023430145.1. Classification (GTDB taxonomy): domain Bacteria; phylum Pseudomonadota; class Alphaproteobacteria; order Rhizobiales; family Methylopilaceae; genus JAEZCD01. The sequence continues at coordinate 41,888 of JAEZCD010000270.1, read as the reverse complement.
ACGATCGGCATCGTCCTCTACGCCGCCTCGATGTGGGTCGCCGGCATCACGCAGGGACTGATGTGGCGCGAGTACAATGCGGAGGGATACCTCGTCTACTCCTTCGCCGAGAGCATGGCGGCGATGTTCCCCTTCTACGTCATCCGGGCGATCGGCGGAGTGCTCTATCTCGCCGGCGCGCTGATCATGGTCTTCAACGTCTGGAAGACCATCCGCGGCGACGCCCCGGCCTATGCGCCCGTCGGCGTCGTCCAGCCGGCCGAATAGTCGCCGAACCGAACCGGCAGAGAAGCCCCATGAAGCTCGACCCGCTCTCGCAATTCCTCTTCCGCCACCACGGCGCCGTCGAACGCAACGTCACGATCCTGCTGATCCTGTCGTTCCTCGTGGTGACGATCGGCGGCATCGTCGAGATCGTGCCGCTGTTCTACATCTCCTCGACGATCGAGAAGGTGAAGGGCATGCGGCCCTACACGCCGCTCGAGCTCGTCGGCCGCAACGTCTATGTCCGCGAGGGCTGCTACGTCTGCCACTCGCAGCAGATCCGGCCGATGCGCGACGAGGTGGAGCGCTACGGCCACTACAGCCTCGCCGCCGAGTCGATGTACGACCATCCCTTCCAGTGGGGGTCGAAGCGCACCGGGCCCGATCTCGCCCGCGTCGGCAACCGCTACTCGGACGCCTGGCACGTCCAGCACCTCACCGATCCGCGCTCGGTGGTGCCGGGCTCGATCATGCCGCGCTACGGCTATCTCGCCGACACGCTGGTCAAGATGGGCGACATCGCCGCGCATCTGAAGACCAACCGCATGGTCGGCGTGCCCTACAGCGACGAGATGATCGAGAACGCCCGCGCCGACCTTCTGGCGCAGGCCTCCGACGAGTCCGATCCGAGCGGCCTCGAGGCTCGCTATCCGAAGGTCCAGGTGCGCGATTTCGACGGCGACCCGAAGCGGCTGACCGAGATGGACGCGCTCGTCGCCTATCTGCAGATGACCGGCACGCTGGTCGACTTCACCTCCTACGAGCCGCTCTCGCACGAGAACCTGAGGTAGGCGCGATGAACATCTACGAGACACTGCGCCAGTTCGCCGACAGCTGGGGACTGCTGGCCCTCGTCCTCGTCTTCCTCGCCATCGTCGTCTGGGTCTTCCGCCCCGGCTCCAAGCGCATCTACCGCCAGCAGGCCGACATCCCCTTCAAGTACGACCAGGACAAGGACGAGAAGCGGTGAACGACCAGGCGCAACCGAAAATCCCGACCGGCGAGGCGCCGGCCCGGGATGCCGTGACCGGCACGCCGACCACCGGCCACGAGTGGGACGGCATCGCCGAGCTGAACACGCCGCTGCCGCGCTGGTGGCTGTGGATCTTCTACGCCACCCAGGTGTGGGCGCTCGCCTACATCATCCTGTTCCCGGCGATCCCGCTCCTGAACGACGCCACCGCCGGCGTGCTCGGCTGGAATTCGCGCTCCTCGGTCGCCGAGCAGATCAGCGCCGCCGAGCAGGCGCGCGCCGGCCTCTACGAGCGCATCCGCAAGCTGCCGGTGGAGGAGATCGCCGCTGACGAGGAGCTGCGCCGCGTCGCGCTGCGCTCGGGCCAGTCGGCCTTCAAGGTGAACTGCGTGCAATGCCATGGGGCGGATGCGGCCGGTAGCGCCGGCTTCGCCAACCTCAACGACGACGACTGGATCTGGGGCGGCACGCTCGCCGAGATCGAGAAGACGATCATCCACGGCGTGCGCTTCGCCGGCGATCCGGACACCCGCAACTCGCTGATGCCGGCCTTCGGCCGCGACGGCATCCTGAAACCCGCGCAGATCGACGCCGTGACGTCCTATGTGCTGTCGCTCGCCGGCCGCGGCCCGACCAATGCCGAGGGCGAGAAGGTCTTCGCCGAGAACTGCGTCGCCTGCCATGGCGCCAAGGGCGAGGGCAATCGCGAGCTCGGCGCGCCTCGGCTCAGCGATGCGGTGTGGCTCTACAGCGCCGACCGCGCCACGATCCGCGCGCAGATCGCCTCGCCCAAGCACGGCGCCATGCCGGCCTGGGGCGGCCGCCTCGACCCGGCGACCATCAAGGAGCTGGCGATCTACGTGCACTCGCTCGGCGGCGGCGAGCGGCAGGAGGCGAGCGCGCCGGCGAAGTAGGTGCGACTTGCGTCGCCGCGATGGTGGCGACGCGAGCCGTTTCAGGGACGGAAAGCAGCTTCGCATCAGAAGCGTCATCTTCCCGGGTTAGTCTGCCGCCAAAGTGGTTGGCCGTAGCCGCCACGAAGCCGGGAGCAACCCATGAAATCCGTGCTGGCCCTCGCCGCGCTGCTTCTCTCCGCGACGCTCGCCCAGGCGCAGCAGCCGGCCGCGGCGCCGGTGACGATCCGCTTCGTGCAGACCAACGACATCGACCGCATGGGCGAGGAGGCGGGCCGCGGCGGCTTCGCCCGCCTCGCGGCGGTCGTGAACGCTGAGCGGGCCAAGGGCGCCACCTTCGTGGTGCATGCCGGCGACACGCTGTCGCCGTCGCTGCTCTCCGGCTTCGACAAGGGCGCCCACATCGTCGACCTGCTCAACCGGCTCGGCGTCGACGTGTTCACGCCCGGCAATCACGAGTTCGACTTCGGCCCCGAGAATTTCCGCGCCCGCATGGCCGAGGCGCGGTTCGACGTCGTCGCGACCAACCTGTTCGAGAAGGACGGGACGAGCCCGGCGAACGTGAAGCCGGAGAAGGTCGTCGAGGTCGAGGGCATCAAGGTCGCCTTCTTCGGCCTCACCACCGAGGATACGCCGATCGTCTCGACCCCCGGCCCGGATCTGCAGTTCCGCTCCTCGATCGACACGGCGCGCGCCAAGGCGAAGGCGCTGCGCGAGGCCGGCGCCGACCTCGTCGTGGCGGTCGCGCACACCCCGTTCGCGGTCGACCAGATCATCGCCCGCTCGGCCGGCGTCGACATGATCGTCGGCGGCCATGACGAGCACCTCGTCGTCTTCTACGACGGCCAGACCGTGCTCACCGAATCCGGCAGCCAGGCCGACCGGGTGATCGTCACCGAGCTGTCGGTGACGAAGAAGACTGCGAGCGGACGCACCAGCGTCGCCTTCACGCCGGGCTTCCGGATCATCGATACCGCCGAGGTGACGCCCGACCCGGAGATGGCGGCGGCCGTGAAGGCCTACGAGGACAAGCTGTCCCGCGAGCTCGACGTCGCCATCGGCACCACGGAGACGCCGCTCGACAGCCGCCGTGCGATCGTGCGCGGCGGTGAGGCGGCGATCGGCAATTTCGTCGCCGACGCGATGCGCGCCGCCGTGGGAGCGGACGTCGCCCTCACCAATGGCGGCGGCATCCGCGCCGACCGGCAATACGAGCCGGGGCAGACGCTGACCCGACGCGACATCTTCGCCGAGCTGCCGTTCGGCAACGGCACCGTTCTGCTCGAGCTTACCGGCGCGCAGCTGAAGGCCGCGCTCGAGAACGGGGTGAGCCAGGTGCGCGAGCTCGCCGGCCGCTTCCCGCAGGTCTCCGGCATCACGGCGGAGGTCGACCTGAAGCAGCCGCCCGGCAGTCGGGTCCTGGCCGTGAACGTCGGCGGCCAGCCGCTCGATCCGGCGAAGACTTATCGCGTGGCGACGAACGACTTTCTCGCCCGCGGCGGCGACGGCTATCGCGCTCTCGTCGGCGCCAAGGCGCTGATCGACGCCTCGGCGGCGCAGCTGATGGCGAGCCAGGTCATCGACCATGTCGCCAAGGCCGGCCGCATCGCGCCGAAGGTCGAGGGGCGGATCGTCATTCGCTGACGAAGGGACCCTGCCGACCCGCATCGCTGACGCGGCGCGGGCGTGCTACACGCCGCCGATGCAGAGTGAGAGTTCCGAAGGACCGCGCGCCTCCTCCGATTGCCAGGCCTGCGGCGCGTGCTGCGCCTTCTCGGCGGCATGGCCCCGTTTCACCCTCGAGGATGACGCGCAGCTCGATGCCATCCCGCCGCGCCTCGTCGCCGGCGACGAGAGCGGCATGCGATGCACCGGCGAGCGCTGCGATGCCCTCGCCGGCAAGGTCGGCACGGCGACCCTGTGCACGATCTACGACCTGCGGCCGACTGTATGCCGCGACTGCGTGCCGGGCGGCGAGGATTGCCGAATGGCCCGCGCGCGCCACGGGCTCCCTGCCCTGACGGGGATTCCGGCGCGGTAGCACCCTGTCGGCGCCGCGCCGCCGGCGGGTGCGGAGTCCCGAGCGAGAAGCAGGCTGCCGACGGCGGGCGGCAAAGCCCCGGCCGGCGCCGTCACACCGTCACGACCGCTCCCGCGCCGCCCCGAGCGGATGCTTGCGCAGGAAATCGAAGTCGCAGCCATATTCGGCCTGCAGCACCTCGTCGAAATAGAGCTTTCGGTAGCCGCGCTCGGCGTCGGCGGGCTCCGGCCGCCGCCAGGCCGCGCGCCGGCGCTCCAGTTCCGCCTCGTCGACGAGCAGCTCGATGGCATTCTGCGCGACGTCGAGCCGGATCGTGTCGCCGTCGCGCACGAGCGCCAGCGGGCCGCCCTCGGCTGCCTCCGGCGAGATGTGCAGCACGATCGTGCCGAAGGCGGTGCCGCTCATGCGCGCATCCGAGATGCGAACCATGTCCTTCACCCCCTGCGCGGCGAGCTTGCGTGGGATCGGGATGTAGCCGGCCTCCGGCATGCCGGGGGCACCCTTCGGGCCGGCGTTCTGCAGCACGAGCACGTCGTCGGCACGGACATCGAGATCGGGCGAGTCGAGCCGCTCGGCCATGTCCTCGAGCGAGGCGAACACGACTGCCCGGCCGGTGTGGCTGAGCAGATGCTCGGTCGCCGCCGCCTGCTTGATGATGGCGCCGTTCGGGGCGAGGTTGCCGCGCAGCAGGCGCAGGCCGCCACCGCTGTGGATCGGATCGCCGATCGGCCGCACGATCTTTTGCGGCCAGGACGGTCGCTCCCGTGCGAGATTCTCGCCGAGCGTCCTGCCGGTAACCGTCATGCAGCCGGTATCGAGCAGGTGCTCGATCTGCCGCAACACCGTCGTCAAGCCGCCGGCGGCGAACAGGTCCTCCATGTAATTGTCGCCCGACGGCTTCAGATCGACCAGCACCGGAGTCTCCGCGCCGAGCCGGTCGAGCTCGTCGAGGTCGAGGTCGAAGCCGAGCCGGCCGGCGATGGCCGCGAGATGGACGACGCCATTGGTCGAGCCGCCGACGGCCTGCAGCACGCGCATCGCATTGGTCATCGACCGGCGCGTCATGATCTCGGTCGGCCGAAGGCCTTCGGCGGCAAGCGCCACGGCGCGCGCGCCGGTCTCCTCGGCATGGCGCAGCCGGTCGGCATGCACGGCCGGGATCGCGGCACCGCCCGGCAGCATCATGCCCATCGCCTCGGAGACGAGCGCCATGGTGCTCGCCGTGCCCATCACCATGCAGGTGCCGGGACCCGGCGCGAGCTTGCCGCTGATCTCCTCGATCTCGGCGGCGTCGATGGTGCCGGCGCGATGCTGCGCCCAGAGCCGGCGGCAGTCGGTGCAGGCGCCGAGCCGCTCGCCCCTGTGGCTGCCTGTGATCATCGGCCCGGTAACGGTGAGGATCGCCGGCACATCGGCGCTCGCCGCCGCCATCAGGAGCGCCGGCACGGTCTTGTCGCAGCCGCCGATCAGGACCACCGAATCCATCGGCTGGGCGCGGATCATCTCCTCCGCATCCATGGCCATCAGGTTGCGCAGGAACATGCTGGTCGGGTTCGAGAAGGACTCGTGCACCGAGATGGTCGGGAACTCGATCGGCAGGCCGCCGGCCAGCATCACCCCGCGCTTGATCGCCTCGATCAGCTCGGGGACGTTGCGATGGCAGGCATTGTAGCCCGAATAGGTGTCGGTGATGCCGACGATCGGCCGCTCGAGGGCGTCGTCGGTATAGCCCATCGCCTTGATGAAGGCCTTGCGCAGGAACAGTGAGAAGTCCGCATCGCCGTAGGTCGCGAGGCTCTTGCGCATTCCTCTTTTATCGTTGTCGGCCATGTCGCTGTCGGGGTCCTGCTCGCTTGGGACTACGGCGCCGGGGTCCCGGCGCCCCCCGCATGAGGGGCGCCGCGACGGGCGTTTGTCGCGTGCCGTCTCGGCCCCGACTTCAGTGCGGCGGCGGTGCGCCCCTCACCAATCCATCACCACCTTGCCGGAATTGCCGCTCCGCATCGCGTCGAAGCCGGCCTGGAAATCGTCGACGCCGATGCGGTGGGTGATGAGGCCGGTGACGTCGAGAGAGCCCTGCACCAGCGCGATCATCTTGTACCAGGTCTCGAACATCTCGCGCCCATAGATGCCCTTCAGCGTCAGCATCTTGAAGATGACTTTGTTCCAGTCGATCTCGAAGCCGGTCGGCGCGATGCCGAGAATGGCGATCTTGCCGCCATTGTTCATCGTATCGATCATGTCGCGGAACGCCGCCGCGGAGCCCGACATTTCGAGGCCGACGTCGAAACCCTCGGTCATGCCCTCCTCCAGCATGACGTCACGCAGCTTCTCCTTCGAGGCGTCGACCACGTGATGGATCTTCATCTTGCGCGCCAGATCCAGCCGGGAGGGGTTGATGTCGGTGATCACCACTTTCCGCGCGCCGACCGCCTGCGCCACGAGGGCCCCCATGATGCCGATCGGGCCGGCGCCGGTGACCAGCACGTCCTCGCCGACGAGGTCGAAGGAGAGCGCGGTGTGCACGGCATTACCGAGCGGATCGAGGATCGCGGCCACCTCGTCGGGAATGTCGTCCGGGATCGGCACGACATTGTGCTCCGGGAGGGCGACGTATTCGGCGAAGGCGCCGGGCCGGTTGACCCCGACGCCCAGCGTGTTGCGGCAGAGATGCCCCCTGCCGGCGCGGCAATTGCGGCAGTGGCCGCAGACGATGTGCCCCTCCCCGGCCACGCGCTGCCCGATCCTGTATCCGGTCACGGCGCTTCCGAAATCGGCGATCTCGCCGACGAACTCATGCCCGGTCACCATCGGCACCGGTACGGTCTTCTGCGCCCACTGGTCCCAGTTGTAGATGTGCACGTCGGTGCCGCAGATGGCCGACTTGCGCACCTTGATGAGAACGTCGTTCGGCCCGACCCCCGGCACCGGCACGCGCTCCATCCAGATCCCGGGCTCGGCGCGAGCTTTGACGAGCGCGCGCATCATGTTGGACATCAGACGACTCCCAGCTCCCTGCCGGCGTCCGCGAACGCCTCCACCGCGCGATCGATGTCCTCGGCCGAATGGGCCGCGGAGACCTGCGTGCGAATCCGCGCTTTCCCCTTCGGCACCACGGGGAAGAAGAAGCCGACCACATAGATGCCGCGCTCCTCGAGCGCGGCCGCCATTCTCTGCGCCAGCCGGGCATCGTGCAGCATCACCGGGATGATCGGCGTCTCGCCCGCGAGCAGCTCGAAGCCGGCCTTCTCCAGTCCCGACCGGAAGCGCCGCGCGTGCGCCGCGAGCAGCGCGCGTCTGTCGTCGGCCTTCTCGGCGATCTCGATGGCCTTGATGGATCCCGCTGCCACGGGAGGAGCGAGGCTGTTGGAGAAGAGGTAGGGACGCGCGCGCTGTCGGAGCAGGTCCACGATCGGCTGCGACGCGGCGACAAACCCGCCCATCGCCCCTCCGAGGCTCTTGCCGAGCGTTCCGGTGACGATGTGAACCTTCCCGCTCGTGCCCGTCAGCGCCGGCGTGCCGCGACCGGCCTCGCCGAGATGGCCGGTCGCATGGCAGTCGTCGACCATGACGAGCGCACCATATCTCTCGGCGAGGTCGCATATCGCCCGCAGGTTGGCGACGTAGCCGTCCATCGAGAACACGCCGTCCGTCGCGATCAAGCGGAAGCGGGTCCCGTCCGCGATCGCCTCCTTCAGCCGATCCTCGAGCTCGTTCATGTCGCCATTGGCGAACCGGTAGCGCCGCGCCTTGCAGAGACGCACGCCATCGATGATGGAGGCATGATTGAGGGAATCGGAGATGATCGCGTCCTCGGCGTCCAGGAGCGGCTCGAACAGGCCGCCATTGGCGTCGAAACAAGCCGCGAACAGGATAGCGTCGTCCTTGCCGAGGTATTCGGCGATCGTTCGCTCGAGCTCACGATGCAGGGCTTGCGTGCCGCAGATGAAGCGCACCGAGGCCATGCCGAAGCCGAACTCGTCCAGCCCCCGCTTGGCGGCGGCGATCACCTCGGGATGGTCGGCGAGGCCGAGATAGTTGTTCGCACAGAGGTTGACGACCTCGCGCGCGGACGCTCGGGACCCGACGCGGACCCGGCCGCCCTGGGGGCTCTGGATGACGCGCTCGTGCTTGTAGAGACCGTCCGCCTCGATCTGCGAAAGCAGCTCACGGACATGGCCCTCAAGCGTCGGTGCCACGATACCCCCTTTTCCCGGTCGGCTCTCCAAGCCCTCTCGCTGCATGCGATCTCTCCTACGAGCACGACGTTGCCCGCGTCGCCGCCGGCTGCCGGAAGAATGCTCGATTCCTCGTTCCGGCGCACCGGTTCGTACCCGAGCAGGCTGCCGAGCACCTCGCTTACCATGTCCTCGGCTAGGAGGGTGGAGCCGTTGGAGGGTTCCGCCCGGCAAGACGAGCGCCGCGGGCTTTACGGATTGCCGGCCGCCCGTGGAGCCGAAGGCGCGCTCAGGCCGAAGCGACGCCGCCGAAGAGATCCAGCACCGCCCTATCGGGGTGCTCGGCGGGCACGATGCGATCGCCGATGAGCGCCGTCACGCGTCGGTCGGTCTCGTAGCGCGGCCAGCCGGCGTCGTGCGTCTTCACGAAGCGCACGACCGCCTCGTGGATCGCGGCGGCGGGTCGGCCGGGCAGCGCGTCGTATGGGCCGGCGCTATTCCAGGTCGGTGACAGCTCGACAGTATGCGGCGCGCAGCCAGCGAGCGGGCCTGAGGGAAGCTCGAGATGGAAGCGGTACATCCAGGTCGGACCGCCCGCGGCCGCGTGGGCATCGGCGAGACGGAGGGCGGGCACCAGATACGCCTCGGCGACGATGAGCCGGCGCCGCCGTTCGGCATCGGAGCCGCTTCCCAGCGCGTCCGCGGCGCGGCGCTCGATCTCGGCCATCTCCTCCGGCGTACGATGGGCGAGCCTGTCCGGCTGCCAGCCGGCGAGCAGCGCTGCGTCGTCGATCAGCGGCCCGGTCTCGTCGCGCGTCGTGCCGATCAGCAGGGCGTGGCATGCGCCGCCGGCGTTCGCCACCGCGTCCAGCGGAGGCTGCGGCAGCAGCGCCATGCCGTGCACGGCCCGGAAGGGAAAGCGGCGGCCGCCTTCGTCGAGCAGCCGCTGCTGCGTCGCGAGGATCTCGGCGACGGGCAGCATCGGCAGCTCGGCCGCGGCGTGGCCGGACAGCGCGACGAAGCGCCTCGCGACGAGGCCGGCCGCCTCCGCGCCGTGCACCGTCTCGCCGCCGCCGGACTGGATCACGGCCGCCCGGAACAGGCTGCGCGCCGCCGGCGAGGCCATCAGCGCAGCGACGTTCTTCGCGCCGGCCGACTCGCCGCCGAGCGTGACGCGTCGCGGATCGCCGCCGAAGGCCGCGATGTTCCCGTGCACCCAACGGAGCGCGGCGACTTGGTCCGACAGGCCGCAATTGCCGCTCTCGGCGTAGGCGGGGCCGAGCAGCTCGCCGAGCTCCAGATTGCCGAGAGCGCCGAGCCGGAAGCCGACGGTGACGCAAACGATGCCGCGGCGAGCGAACACGGCCCCGTCATAGACCGGGCGCGCCGTGCCGCCGACGATCTGCGAGCCGCCATGCAGCCAGACGAGGACAGGGTGCGGCCCGTCCGCCGCCGGCGCCCAGACGTTCAGATAGAGGCAATCCTCGTCTGTCGGAGTGGGCGGCATGGCGTTCGGGTCGCCGGGGAAGAGGCCGGCGTCCGGCGGCTGCGGCGCAGCGGCGGCGAACTCGAGCGCCGGGCGGATGCCGCTCCACGGCTCGGGGGGAGCCGCGTGTCGGAACCGTCGCGGGCCGACGGGGGGCGCCGCGTAGGGGATGCCTCTGAATGCCCGGACGTCACTCTCGATCCGACCCTGCAGCCGGCCGGTGGAAACACGCACCTCGACTGCGCCGGGAGACATCGTGCGGCGGCCCGCCTCAGCCGACATGGGCGACGGCGGCGGCAGGTCGAAATGACAGGCCACCGTGTGTCCCGCGGCGACGGCGCGCAGCTCAGGAACTTCGCTGCGACAGCGCTCCGCCGCCACCGGGCAGCGCGTGTGGAAGCGGCAGCCGGGCGGCGGCCGCATGGGGCTCGGCACGTCGCCCTTCAGCACCACGCGCCGCTTCTCGGCGCTCGGGTCCGGCACCGGCACCGCCGAGATGAGCGCGCGCGTGTAGGGATGGCGGGGGTCGCCGAACAGGGCGCGCCGATCGGCCAGCTCGACCACGCGGCCGAGATACATCACCGCCACCCGGTGGGTCAGATGCTCGACGATGGCGAGGTCGTGGCTGATGAACAGCAGCGCCAGGCCCGTCCGCTTCTGGATGTCGCCGAGCAGATTGATCACCTGCGCCTTCACCGAGACGTCGAGCGCCGATACGGCCTCGTCGCATACGATGAGGTCGGGCCGCGGGGCGAGCGCCCGGGCGATGGCGATGCGCTGGCGCTGGCCGCCGGAGAACTCGTGCGGATAGCGGCGAGCGGCCTCGGCGGGCAGGCCGACCTGGCCGAGCAGCTCGGCGATGCGGGCCTCGAGCGCCGTCCGCCGGCGCGCCTCGCCGAAATTTCGCAGCGGCTCGGCGAGGCTGTCGAACACGGTGAGGCGCGGGTTGAGGCTCGAATAGGGATCCTGGAAGACGATCTGGACGCGCTTGCGGAAGGCCTTGAGAGCGCGGCCGCGCAGCCCCTCGACCGGCTCGCCGTCGAGGCGGATCGTCCCGGACGTCGCCGACTGCAGCTTCACCACGACCTTGCCGAGCGTGGACTTTCCGCAGCCGCTCTCGCCGACGATCGACAGCGTCTCGCCGCGGGCGATCGTCAGGCTGACGTCGTCGACCGCATGCACGATCGAGCGCGGACGGCCGAGCAGGTCCGGGTGCAGATGGTAGTACTTGCGCAGCCGTCCGATCTCGAGCAGCGGGCGAGCCGCCTCTGCCGGCGGCGGCAGACCGGGCCGAACAGGCATGGAGCGGGCGTTCACCGGCCGGCCCTCCCGCCGACGAGGTGGCAGGAGACCGCGTGGCCCGCGGCGATGGCGGCGAGCGCCGGTCGCTCGGACCGGCACCGGTCCTCGGCGAGCGGGCAGCGTCCGGCGAAGGCACAGCCGACGATCGCCTCGCGCGGGCTCGGAACCTGGCCGGGGATCTCCGTCAGCCGCTCCGGCGCGTCGTCCGCGAGGGAGGAGCCGAGCCGCGGCAGCGTGTTGAGCAGGCCGCGGGTGTACGGATGGCGCGGGTCGGAGAACAGGGTGCGCGTGGGCGCCTCCTCCACGGTCCGCCCTGCATACATGACGATGACGCGGTCGGCGGTCTCGGCCACCACGCCGAGGTCGTGCGTGATGAGGATGATCGCCGTGCCGGTGCGCCGCTGCAGGTCCCCCATCAGGTCCAGCACCTGCGCCTGGATGGTGACGTCGAGCGCGGTCGTCGGCTCGTCGGCGATCAGCAGGCGGGGCGAGCAGGCGAGCGCGATGGCGATCATGGCCCGCTGGCGCATGCCGCCGGAGAGCTGGTGAGGATACTCGTCGACACGGCGCTCGGGCGCGGGAATGTCGACGAGCCGCAGCATCTCGATGGCGCGCTCGCGGGCCGCAGTGCGGCTGAGACCCTGGTGCAGCCGCAGCGACTCGCCGATCTGGTAGCCGACGGTCAGCACCGGGTTCAGCGACGTCATCGGCTCCTGGAAGATCATGCCGATCTCGTTGCCGCGGATGGCGCGCATCGCCTTCTCGGAGAGGCCGAGTAGATCGGTGCCGCGGAAGCGGATGGCGCCGGCGCTGCGGGCGACGCCCGCCGGCAGGAGCCGCATGATCGACAGCGAGGCGACCGACTTGCCGGATCCGCTCTCGCCGACGATGGCGAGGGTCTCCCCCTCGTCGACGTCGAAGCTGACGTCCTCGACCGCGCGGACGGCGCCGCCGTCCGGCGTTCGAAAATGCGTGCGCAAGCCGCGGACCTCGAGCAGGGCCAAGACGCTCACCTCCTCGGCGAGGCGGCGCGCGGATCGAGCGCATCGCGCAGCCCGTCGCCGAGGATGTTGACCGCAAGCACCGTCAGCGACAGGAAGACGGCCGGAAAGAAGATGATGTGCGGCTTGATCTGCCACAGCGCCCGGCCCTCGGCCATGATCGTGCCCCAGCTCGGCATCGACGGCGGCGTGCCGGCGCCGATGAAGGACAGCGCCGCCTCGGTGATCATGGCGGCGGAGACGATGTAGGTCGCCTGCACGATGACCGGCCCGAGCGTGTTGGGCAGGATGTGGCGCCAGACGATGACCGGCATGCAGGTGCCCGCGGCGACGGCGCCCTCGACATAGGCCTGCTCGCGGATGGAGAGCACGAGGCCGCGCACGAGGCGGCTCATGCGCGGGAACTCCGCCACCGAGATCGCCAGGACGACATTGAGCACCGAGGCCCGCATCAGGGCCATCAGCGCCACCGCGAGCAGGATCGGCGGGATCGACATCAGGCCGTCCATGACGCGCATGATGATCGGATCGAGGCGGCGAAAGGCGCCGGCGAGGAGGCCGGTCGCGACGCCGAGCAGCGAGGCGAGCATCGCCACCGCGAAGCCGACGCCGAGCGACACGCGGGCGCCGTAGAGGACGCGCGAATAGAGGTCGCGTCCGAGCGCGTCCGTGCCGAACCAGGCGGCAGCCGAGGGATCGCGGTTGCGGCGCGCCGGCGCGATATGGTTGGGATCGACCGTGCCGAGCCAGCCAGCGCCGAGCGCCAGCACGACGAAGACGGCGAGCAGGCCGCCGCCGATGACGATGGACGGGTGCGCGCGCACGAAGCTCATGACCCGCCCGCGCGCCCGCATCGGCGGGAAGAGGTCCGGCGCCGGCGCGGCGGTGCGCGGCAGGTCCGCGCCGGTGGAGGCCATCAGTAACGCACCCGTGGATCGAGCACCGTGTAGAGGAGATCGATCGCCAGATTGACCAGCACGTAGGTGAGGCTGAACAGCAGGATCACCCCCTGGATCACCGGATAGTCGCGCCGCAGGATCGCGTCGACAACAAGACGGCCGATGCCGGGAATGGCGAAGACGGTCTCGGTGACGACCGCGCCGCCGATCAGGAGGGCGATGCCGATGCCGATGACGGTGACGATCGGCACGGCGGCGTTCTTCAGCGCGTGCAGGAACAGCACCGGCATCTCGCCCAGCCCCTTGGCGCGGGCGGTGCGGATGTAGTCCTGCGACAGCACCTCGATCAGCGTCGTGCGGGTGATGCGCGCGATGAGCGCGACATAGACGCCCGACAGCGCGACCGCCGGCAGGACGAGGTTCGACAGGAAGGGCCCAAACCCCGCCGAGAGCGGCGTGTAGCCCTGCACGGGCACGAGGTCGAGCCGCACGGCGAAGACGTAGGCGAGCAGATAGCCGACGACGAAGACCGGCACGGAAAAGCCCAACACCGCCAGCGCCATGACGGCCCGGTCGATCCAGGTGCCGCGGCAGGCGGCCGCCAGCACGCCGAGCGGCACCGCGATCGCGACCGACAACACGATCGTCAGCAGCATCAGGAACAGCGTCGGCTCGAGGCGCTGCGCGATCAGCGTGGTGACCGGCAGCTGCGAGAAGATGGAGGTGCCGAGGTCGCCGTGCAGCACCTGCCACAGCCACTGGCCGAAGCGCAGGAGGAAGGGCTGGTCGAGGCCGAGCGCGACACGGATCCGGGCGATCTCCTCCGGCGTCGCCTGATCCCCGGCGATCAGCGCCGCCGGATCGCCCGGCGCGAGGTAGAGCAGGCTGAAGACGAACAGCGCCACGAACCCCATCACGGGGATGACGGTCATCAGCCGGCGGACGATGAACTCGAGCATCTCTGCTCCCCTGGCACGAGCCGGCGCGGCGGCCGTGAGCCGTGGCTCGCGGCCGCCCGTGCCGTCACTTGCGGCCGACGTTCCAGTAGACCGGCGCCGGCGGCGTCAGGATGCCTGTCAGGTCGGCCCGCGCGGCGCGGATCTGATAGGCCACACCGAGGGGAATGTAGGGCACCGTCTCGAGCGCCCGGAGCTGGATCTGCTCGGCGAGCTTCTTGCGCTCGGCCGCGTCGGCGGTATTGCCGAAGCCGTTGCGCATCTTCTCGATCTCGGCGTCGCAGGGCCAGCCGAACCAGGCCTTCTCGCAGTTCGAGCGCAGGCCGAGATGGTTGATCGGCAGCATCATGTCGAGACCGCCGGGACCGGAGATGAACATCGACCAGCCGCCCTTGTCGACCGGCTCCTTGCTGGTGCGGCGGCTGACCACCGTGGCCCAGTCCATCGCCTGCACGTCGACCTTGAAGCCCGCGGCCTCGAGCTGTTGCGCCGCGACGAGGCTCGCCGGGTGGATCTGGGCGTTCTCGGCGGCGTCGAGAATGACGACCGGGACGCCGCTGTAGCCGCCTTCCTTCAACAGCTGCTTCGCCTTGGCGAGATCGAACGAGGGGAAGCCGGCCGGCGTGAAGTAGGGCGAGGAGCAGATGTAGAACGAGGTGCAGATCTGCATGAGATTCGCATCGCCTGCGGCCATCGCCTCGACGTATTCCTGCGGGTTGGTGGCCAGCAGCGCGGCCTGGCGGATCTTCGGGTTGTCGAAGGGAGGCTGGATGGAGTTCAGCCGGATCTGCTGGGCGACGCCGATCTCGTCCTGCCGCGAGACGACGATGTCCTTTGACTGGCGGGCGAGCGGGATGAGGTCGATCGGGATGTCCTCGGCGATGTCGAGCTCGCCCTTCTTGACCGCATCGAGCGCGGTCTGCTGATCGGGGATGATGAGCCATTCGACGCGGTCGACCTTGGCCACCTTGCCGCCGGCGAGGCCGGAGGCGGGCTCGCCGCGCGGCGCGTAATGCGGGTTCTTGACGAAGACGAGCTTGGAGCCGGGCACCCACTCGTCCTTCTTGAACACGAAGGGCCCCGAGCCGGTCTGGTCGGCGACCGGCTGGCCCGCCTGCGTCGCGGCGATGACCTTGGCGGGCAGGATGAAGGGCACCGGCGCGCCCGGCTTGCCGAGCGTGTCGAGAACGAAGCCCCAGGGCTCGGCGAGCGCCAGCGTGAAGGTCCGATCGTCGACCGGCGTCCACGCCGCGCCGCGCGCGTTGAGCATCTGGCCCATCGCGTCGACCTTGCTCCAGCGCGACAGGGAGGCGATCACGTCGGCGGAGGTGACAGGCTGGCCGTCGCTGAACTTCAGTCCGTCGCGCAGCTTGAAGGTCCAGAGCTTGCCGTCGGGCGAGGTCGTCCAGCTCTCGACCATCTGCGGCTTGACGGCGAGCTTCTCGTCGACGGCGAACAGCGTGTCGTAGATCATGTAGCCGAAGTTGCGGGCGATCGAGTCGGCCGCGATCGTCGGATCGAGCACCTTGACGTCGCCGGAGGGTTTCACCCTCAGGACGGTCGCGGCCATCGCGGCCTCGGCGCACAAGGCTAGCCCCGCTGCGAAGAGGGCGCCGCAAACTCTACCGTTCCACTTCATGCTGTCCTCCCTAGGCCGCACCCTGCGGCTCGACTGCTTTTGCGTCTCGATGATTCTCGGCGACGGCCTGTCGCGGCCGGCGCTCGCCGCTGCGCCTGATGAAGCAGAAGGTCGCGAGCGCGAGGCCCGACGCGGGCTCGCGGCCGAGGCTGGCTGCGGCGAATGTCAGCTCGACGCCTTCGGCGCCGCCGAGCAGCGTCTGCCCGACGGCCTCCAGCACCGCGGCGCGATCCTCCTCGGGAAGGACGCTCGGCCAGCCGGCGATGACGACGCGGCGCTGGCGGCTGAGGTTCAGCGCGTTGCCGATCGCCATGCCGAGCTGCCGCAGACGCGCGCGGATCTCCGCTCGCGCCCGCGACGAGATGCGGAATTCTCGGACCCAGCGGTCGCCGCGGGCGATGAGATCCGCCTCCTCGACATTGAGGATATCGGCGAGCGCCACGGTGGAGACATAGGTCTCGAGGCACCCGGAATGACCGCAGCGGCAGCGCCCGCCGCGCGGATCGAGCACCATGTGCCCGAGCTCGCACGGCTCGACGGTGCCGCTCTCGGCGAACTCGTCGACGAAGGCCGCGCCGACGCCGTGACCGGCGAAGACGAAGAAGTAGGGGCCGCCGATGTGCCCCGCGCCCATCTGCAGCCGGTGCGCGACGGCGCGCGTGACGATCGAGTTGGCGAGCTCGACCGGAGCGCCCGGCAGCTCCGCCTCGAGCCGGCGCATCAAGGAGACGGGATCGAGCGCGATGATCGGGTTGCCGCGCCGGTCGGGGTGGTAGCCCGGAATCGAGGCGGCGACCTGTTCCAGCGCGACGCCGCGACGGCGCGTCCAGCCGGCGAGCTCGCCGACCGCCTGCGCCACGACCGCGTCCACCGCCGCGGCATCGAGGCCGTCCGGAAGGCCGTGACGCTCCGAATAGAGGATGTCGCCGGCGGGCGTGCCGACCGCGGCATGGATGCGGTTGTTCGAGATCTCGAGCGCCGCCACGGGAATATTCTTACTTAGTGTAAGAAATATGCTGGGCCCGCCCTGATAGGGCGCGCTGCGGCGCGTCTCCCCGACGACGCCGTCGGCCTTCAGCTCGGCGATGATGCGCGAGACGCTCGCCTCTGTGAGATCTACGTTTTCGGCCAGAGCCGGGCGAAAGGAGCCGCCGGAGCACCAGAGATAGCCAAGGATCGCCGATCGAGTCTCGCGCCGGCTGCGAACCGTCCGCACGTCCCCTCCGTCTGTTATTCTTACTTAATGTACGAATGAGGCTTAGAAACGTTCTCCGCGGCTGTCAAGGCGGTCGTAACCCGGATGTCACCCGGAGGCGGGAGAAGCCAGGCTGGTGCCGTGGCGACTCGACAGGACGGTCGATCTGCACACCCGGAGGCCTCTGTCGCGGCGCCGCTTCAATCGCCGCGTTCGGCGCCCGGGTATTCGCTTCGGCGACGCACCCGGGCGGAGGCAGGCGGCCGGGGGAAAGGCGCCCGAGTGGTCGTGCCCGCACGAGTGGGCTGACTAAAGGAAGCCGCGAAGCATGTGCCTGGACGTCGACCGTCGGCGGCCGCATATGCGCCAGTCGTCCTCAGGATAATGGCGACGGCGGAACGACTATTCTCCGAAGGCAGGGAACCCTATTAGGAATAGCCGAAGATCGACTTGACCTCCAAATAGCTCTCAAGGCCGTAGCGCCCCCATTCCGAGCCGTTGCCGGAGGCCTTGTAGCCGCCGAACGGCGCAGCGAAGTCCGCGAAGGCGCCGTTGATGTGCACCATGCCGGCCCGGAGGCGGCGGGCGACGCGGCGCGCGCGATCGGGGTCTGCCGACGAGACATGGCTCGACAGGCCGTAGGGCGTGTCGTTGGCGATGGCGATCGCATCCTCCTCGTCCTCGTAGGCGATGAGGCACAGCACGGGACCGAAGATCTCCTCGCGCGCGATGCGCATCGCATTGTCGACGCCAGTAAAAATGGTCGGCTTCGCGTAGTAGCCGGTCGGCAGATGAGCCGGCCGGCCGGGGCCGCCGCACAGAAGGCGCGCCCCCTCGGCGAGGCCGGCCTCGATCAGCGCCTGGACGCGCTCGAACTGTACCGCGCTCACAAGCGGCCCCATGAAAGTGTCGGCCTGCCGCGGCGAGCCAACCGACAGCCGTTCCGCCGCCGCCCGCGCGATCGTCTCCACCTCGGCCAGCCGGTCGCGCGGGACGAGCAGGCGCGTCGGTGCGTTGCAGCTCTGGCCGCTGTTGAGGAAGCAGCCGCGCACCGCCGCCGGCACGGCCGCGGCGAAATCCACGTCGTCGAGCAGCACGTTCGGCGACTTGCCGCCGAGCTCCTGATGGACCCGCTTCACGCTGTCCGCTGCCGCCTTCGCCACCAGCACGCCGGCACGGTTGGAGCCGGTGAAGGACACCATGTCGACCCCGGGATGGCGCGAGAGCGCCGCACCGACCACCGCGCCGGTGCCGTTGACGAGGTTGAACACGCCGGGCGGCACGCCCGCCTCGTGCAGGATTTCCGCGAACAGCATTGCGGACAGAGGGGCGAACTCGCTCGGCTTCAGTACCATCGTGCAGCCGGCCGCGAGCGCCGGCGCGACCTTGCAGGCGACCTGGTTCATGGGCCAGTTCCACGGCGTGATCAGCGCGCAGACGCCGATCGGCTCGCGGGTGACGAGCGTCTTGCCGATGACCTCGTCGCTCGCATGGCGGCGCAGCACGTTCGCCGCCTCGAGGATATGCCCGAGCCCGGCCGGGGCCTGCGCCTTGGTCGCCAGGCGGATGGGGGCGCCCATCTCGAGCGAGATCGCCTCCGCCATCTCGCCCATGCGTCCGCGATAGATCTCCGCGATCCCTTCAAGGAGCGCGATGCGCTCGGCGACGGTCGTGGCGGCGAAACCGGGAAATGCCCGCCGTGCGGCGGCGACGGCCCCGTCGACGTCGCCCTCGCTCCCGAGCGCCACCGTGCCGACCGGCTCCTCGCGCGCCGGATCGACGAGCGGCATGCTCGCTGCCGAGGCGGGCTCGACGAAGGCGCCGTCGATGTAGAAGAGGCCGAGCCGAGAAAGCGTGCTTTGGAGTGCGTCGGCCATCGTCCTGCTCAGCGGGCGGCGACGATGATGAGCTCCACGCCCAGCCCCGGACGGTTCAGACGCGCCTCGTAGCAGGCGCGGGCCGGGGCGTGACCCTGCGGCACCCAGGCGTCCCACACCCCGTTCATCTCGTCGAAGTCCTTCATGTCGGCGAGCAGGATGGTTGCCTGCAGGATGCGCTCCTTGGACGAGCCGACCGACGCGAGATGGGCGTCGACGTTGGCGACGATCTCCTCCGTCTGCTCGCGGATCGAAGCGCCGGCCTTCGCCTTGGCGATCTGTCCGGCGAGATAGATGGTCTCGCCGCCATAGATGTTGATCTGGGACATGCGTGGGCCGGTTCCCAGACGCTCGATCGGCAGGCTGACGCTCATTGCTTGGTCTTTCGGGTTGATGTGGGGTGTTGGGAAAGGGGACGGCCGCGCGCCAGTCAGGCGGCGAGGGGCGGAGCTCGGCCGGGCATCACTGCCGCGACGGCGCGCGCCCGCCGGAGGCCGGCGGCGTGACCACCCAGATCACGCAGGCCTCCGCCTCGTCCGAATCATTGTCGACCCGGTGCCGGAGCATGCTGGAGAAGCGGAAGCTGTCGCCTTCCTCGAGCACGAAGGTGTCGTCGCCGATCAGCAGGCGGATACGGCCCTTGATGACGACGCCCGCCTTCTCACCGTTGTGGTTGTAGAGCGCGCCGCCGGAGGTGCCGCCCGGCGCGAAGCGGAACTCCCACATTTCGAGCAGGCTCGAGCCCGGCGGCATCAAAAACATCTTGTTGATGCCGGTCTCGGTCAGGTTGAGGCAGTGCCGCTCGTTCGCCCGCACGATGAACGGATTGGCGGAGGCCGGAACCGAGTCGCCCTCGAAGAACTGGGTGATCGGCATGTCGAGCGCCCCGGCGAGAAGGCGCAACGTCCGCAGCGACGGCGTGGCGAGGCCGCGCTCGATCTGGCTCAGCATGCCGATCGAGATCGACGCCTGTTCGGCGAGCGTGCCGAGGGACCATTCGCGGCGCAGGCGCTCCGCGCGCACCACGGCACCGACGCGGGCATCGGACTGCGCGTGAAGATCGTCCGGCGAAATCTCGCCCGCCTCGGCGGCCGCGCGCGGTAGCCGTGCGGCTCGTCCTGTCGCCTTCGCCGTCGGCGCATCGGTCGCGGCACCGGCCTTGCCTCGCTTCGCTTGGGTTTTCCTGCCGGCCATCTGCCCTTGCCGTCCCCTCGAACGCTTTACGGAGCGGCCGCGCCGTCGCGTGGCGCCCGCCCCTGCGGCCTACCGCGACAATTAGCGGGATCGAAATTTCGGTGTCAAGTTTCGACAGGACGAAAAATCCCATTGACATTCGTTTTTATAGGATCAAACCTGTCCGCAGGGATTTTAGTCTGATTAAATTTTGGGCAGCAATGCCGAAAAATGCGGCGACAGCGCCGTGGGCAGAGGTTTCGCGTTGAAATGCCTGTAGATTTCCGAACGTCAGCGGCGCTCAGAGCAAAGGGGAACTACTTCGAGGCGTTCGAGGTGGGAAAGTGCTTCGAGCATCATTGGGGACGCACGCTCCGCCACTCGGAAGCCGTGCTTTTCTCGACCCTGACGCTCCACTTCAATCCGCTCTACTTCAATCGCGAATATGCCATCGCGCTGGGCCATCGCGACACGCCGGTCAATCCGCTGCTGGTATTCAGCCTGGTGCTCGGGCTGTCCGTCGAGGACCTGTCGGAGGTCGGCGGCGCCTTTCTCGGCATCGACGACCTCGCCTACGGCGCCGTAGTCTATCCCGACGACACGCTCACCGCCCGCAGCACCGTCGTCGTCCTGCGCGACTCCTCGTCGAACCCGGCGATGGGCATCGCGAGCTGGCACACCGAGGGCTTCAACCAGAGGGGCGAACGGGTCGTCTCCTTCGTCCGCACCAACATGGTCCCGCGCCGTCCGCCGCAGGAAATGGTCGTCGCATGACGCACATGACGGAAGAGCGGCGGGAGATTCAGGAGCATGCCCGCGAGTTCACCCGGCGCGAGGTGATCCCGCTCGCCAAGCAGCTCGACCCCGAGCGCGCCGACATCCCGATGTCGCTGCGCGATAAGCTGGCCGAGATGGGCTATTTCGGCCTGCTCATCCCGCCCGAATATGGCGGCCTCGGCATGGGCTGCTTCGAATACTGCCTCGTCTCGGAGGAGCTGGCGCGCGGCTGGATGTCGGTCGGCTCGATCATCGTGCGCGGCAACCTGCTCATCGGCAGCCACATGATGAGCGAGGAGCAGCGCAAGCACTACCTGCCGAAGATGGCGGTCGGCGAGAAGGTCGGCGCCTTCGCCATGTCGGAGCCCGCCGCCGGCTCGGATGTCGCGGCCATCACCACCCGCGCGGTGAAGGACGGCGATTCCTACCTCGTCACCGGCGCCAAATACTGGTGCACCTTCGCCAAGGAAGCCGACTTCGTCATCCTCGTGGCGCGCACCTCCGAGGCGCCGCCGGACCGCCGGCATCTCGGCCTGTCGATGTTCATCTTCGACAAGCCGCGCGGCGAGTTCCCGGAAGGGGTCGCCGGCTCGGCGATCCCGAAGATCGGCTATTTCGGGATGAAGACCTACGAGCTCGCCTTCGACCGTTTCCGCATCCCGGCGGAGAACATGATCGGCGAGGAGGGGAAAGGCTTCTATTACGCGACCCAGGGCCTGGAAAGCGCCCGCGCCCAGACCGCCGCCCGCGCCGTGGGCGTGGCCCGCGCCGGCCTCGAGGACGCGGTGGACTACGCAAGCGAGCGCGTCCAGTTCGGCAAGCCGATAGCGAGCTTCCAGGACGTGCGCTTCAAGATCGCCCGCATGGCCTGCGAGATCGAGGCATGCCGCCAGCTCGTCCACTTCGTCTGCGACCGGATCGATACCGGCGAGCGCTGCGACCGCGAGGCCGCGATGGCGAAGTACCTCGCCTCGGAAATGGCCGAGCGGGTCACCTCAGACGCGCTGCAGATTCACGGCGGCGCCGGCTACACCACCCACCACTCGGTGGAGCGCTACTGGCGCGATGCGCGCCTCACCAAGCTTTTCGAGGGCACCTCGGAGATCCAGCTGCGGGTCATCTCCGACCAGATCCTCGGGAGGATGTGAGATGGCGATCGCCGCGCTCACCTCCGCCGACAGCTACTTCGAGGCCTTCAGGGTCGGCGATGTGATGCGGCATGCCCGCGGCAAGACGGTGGAGCCGCTCGAGAACGTCCTCCTCACCAATCTCGTCATGAACACCGCCGCCGGTCACTTCGACGAGCACGCGATGAAGGACTCGGCCTTCGGCCGGCGCGTCACTTTCGGCGGCGTCACCGCCGCGCTGGTGATCGGCCTCGCGAGCCAGGACACCGCCGAGAACGCCCTCGCCGAGATCGGCATGACCGGTCTGCGCCTCAAGGCGCCGGTCTTCCACGGCGACACGCTCTATGCCTACTCCGAAGTCCTCGCCAAGGAGGATTGCGATCGCGAGGATGCCGGCATCGTCACCTTCCGCCACTGGGGCGTGAACCAGGACGACGTCGTCGTCTGCGAATGCGTGCGCACGGTCCTGATCAAGCGCGCCAGCCACTGGGGGAACAGGTGAGCGGCGCCGGCCCGGCGCAGATGCGGCCGGGCGCCCCGGCCGGCGCGCTCGGCGGCCTGCGGGTGATCGACCTAACGCACTTCCTCGCCGGGCCCTACTGCACCCAGATGCTGGCCGACCAGGGCGCCGACGTCGTCAAGGTCGAGCCGCCATCCGGCGACGTGACCCGCACCTTCGGGCCGTTCCACCCCGACGACCGGCTGAAGGCCTACGCCGGCTATTTCGCCTCGGTGAACCGCAACAAGCGCTCCATGACGCTCGATCTCAAGAGCGAGGCTGCGCGCCGGGTTCTGCTCGAGCTGCTCGACCGGGCCGACGTGGTGGTCGAAAACTACCGGGCCGGGGTGATGGAGAAGCTGGGCCTCTCCTACGAGACCTTGCACGCCCGCAACCCGAAGCTCGTCTATGCCACCATCCGCGGCTTCGGCGATGCCCGCACCCTGCCGAGCCCCTATGGCGACTGGCCGGCCTACGACGTCGTCGCGCAGGCCTTCGGCGGCATCATGGCGATCACCGGCGCGCTCGACGGCGAGCCGACCAAGATCGGTCCCGGCGTCGGCGACATCGTGCCCGCCATGCTGGCCGCCTTCGGCATCGTCTGCGCGGTTCACCACGCCGAGCGCACCGGCGAGGGCCAGTTCGTCGACGTGAGCATGGTGGATTCCATCCTCGCCCTCTGCGAGCGCGTGCTGCACCAATTTGCCTATGGCGGCATCGTGCCGGGGCCGCAGGGCAACCAGCATCCCTTCCTGTGTCCGTTCGGCACCTTTCCGACGCTGGACGGCCATTGCACCATCACGGCCTATGACGACCGCACCTTCGGCGAGCTGTGCCGGCTGTTCGACATGCCGGGGCTTCCCGCCGATCCGCGCTTCGCGACCCGGCAGGCGCGGTACGACAACCATCTCGCGCTGATCGAGCTCCTGTCCGCCTTCACGCGGGAAAAGACCAAGCGCGAGCTTCTCGCCCTGCTCGGCGGGAAAATCCCCTTCGGTCCGGTCTACGACGTCGCCGACATCATGACCGATCCGCATTTCGCCGCCCGCGAGATGATCGTCGCGGTCGAGCAGCCAGGCATGGACGAGCCCGTCACCCTCGCCGGCGTGCCGGTGAAGATGACGCGCACGCCGGGTGCGATACGGCGGCGCGCTCCCCTGCTCGGCGAGCACACCGACGAGATCCTCGCCGAGGCGGGCTTCGCCGCCGCGGCCATCGACGAGCTGCGCGCCGCCGGCGTTTTCGGCCCCGTGCCCTCCCCGACCAAAGAGACTGCAGCAGCATGACGACACGCCCCCAGCGCCTGCGGCGCGTCCAGCTCGCCGTACCGGGCTCCTCGGAGAAGATGATCCGCAAGGCCGCCGGCTCCGCCGCCGACCACGTCTTCCTCGATCTCGAGGACGCGGTCGCGCCGAGCGAGAAGGCCGGCGCCAGAAAGAAGATCGTCGAGGCCTTCAACACCCTCGACTGGGGTCGCAAGACGCGCTGCGTCCGCATCAACGACTTCACGACCCGATACGCCTATCGCGACATCATCGAGGTGGTGGAGGGCGCGCGCGAGAACCTCGACACCATCATGCTCACCAAGGTGAAGACGGAAGCCGACATCCTGTTCGCCGACACGCTGCTGAACCAGATCGAGCAGGATATCGGCCTCGAGAAGTCGATCGGTCTCGAAGCGCTGATCGAGGAGGTCGAGGGCCTGCAGAATGTTGAGAGGATCGCCAAGGCCTCGCCGCGCCTCGAATGCCTGATTTTCGGCATGGGCGACTTCTCCGCCGCCATGGGGGTGCTCATCAAGCCGGACGGCAAGGTCGGTCCCTATCCGGGAGATGTCTGGCACTATTCGCGCTTCCGCCTGGTGATGGCCTGCCGCGCGGCGGGCATCGATCCGGTCGACGGCCCCTATGCCGATTTCCGCGACCCGGCCGGCTACACCGAGGAGGCCTCGCGCTCGCTCACGCTCGGCTGCGTCGGCAAATGGGCGATCCATCCCGCCCAGATCGACTGGGCGCTCGAAGTCTTCACGCCCGACGCCGCCGAGGTCGCGCGCGCCCGCATGCTCGCTGCCGCCTACAAGCAGGCGGAGGCGCAGGGCCTCGGCGCCATCCAGGTCGACGGCACCATGATCGACGTCGCCTCGATCCGCATGTTCGGGGCGATCCTGAAGAAAGCCGACCTGATCGGCATGTAGGGGGGCCGCCTTCCCGCTTCCAATCCGAGCGCCGCCG
This sequence comes from Pseudomonadota bacterium, assembly GCA_023430145.1. Taxonomy (GTDB): domain Bacteria; phylum Pseudomonadota; class Alphaproteobacteria; order Rhizobiales; family Methylopilaceae; genus JAEZCD01. Next base: position 17,356 of record JAEZCD010000270.1, on the reverse strand, counting down.
ACGATCCGGCGCCTTCCCACGAACGAGGGGAACTATGAAGACCATCTGGACCGGACTGGCCGGCGCCGTCGCGGCGATCGGGCTGAGCGCTTTCGCAGGCCCGGCCTTCGCCGAGACCTACAAGCTGAAGATGTCGATCGACACGGCGCCGGCCCATCACCGCACCATCGTGGTCGTGAAGTGGCTCGACCTCCTGAAAAAGGAATCCGGCGGCCAGCTCGACATCGAGCTGTTCCATTCGGCGCAGCTCTTCAACGACCTGAACGTCGGCCGCGCGATCCGCCAGGGCTCGGTCGACATGGCCATGCCGGGCAACTGGGTGCTCGGCGGGATCGATTCGAACAACGACCTGTTCCTGCTGCCGATGTTCTACGGCATCCCGCAGGAGAAGATGTACGCCGTGAGCGACGGACGCGTCGGCGCGGCGATCGACAAGTCGCTCGAGGAGAAGCTGCGGGTGAAGGTGATCGGCCGCTGGCTCGACCACGGCTACAGCGACACCCACAGCACCGGCACGCCGCTGAAGACCAGCACCGACGTCAAGGGGCTGCGGGTGCGCTCCTTCGGAGGCGCGGGCACCGACGTCCGCATCAAGATGCTGGGCGGCGACCCGGTGCTGGTGCCGTGGGCGGACGTGCCGATGGGCCTCAGCCAGGGCAATTTCGGCGCCCTCTTCAGCACCGCCAACAGCGTCGCCTCATCCAAGCTGTGGGAGGCCGGCGTCAAGCATACGCTCGTCGACCATGAGTTCTTCCACCAGTACATCCCGATGATCTCGCAGGCCGCCTACGACAAGCTGCCACCAACCCTGCAGAAGCTCATCGTCGACAGCTGGGAGAAGAACATCGACGCCTATCGTGCCGAGACCGGCGCAGCGCAGAAGCAGGCGCTCGACGTGCTGGCCAAGCACGGCGTCGCCGTCGTCACACCGAGCGAGGCGGAGCTCGCCGCGGTGCGCCAGCAGCTGATGGCCTCGCAGGAGGAGCTCATCAAGACGCTCAAGATCGACCCGGCCCTCGCCGCCTCGGCGCGCGCCGACCTCAAGATCGACGAGTGATCTCCCGCGTCCGGCAGGTAGCTTCGCCCGCCGGACGCACGCTTCCGCGGGAGCGCGCGATGGGCTTGCGTCTGAGCATTCTTCTGCAATGGGTGATGGGCGCCTTCGGCGTTTCGGCTCTGCTGCTCTACGCCTATCAGATCCTCTCGAGCTGGGCCTTTCACGCCTACAGCATCTCCTGGGGCGCGGAGCTGTCGGTCTATCTCTTGGTCTGGGCCATGTTCCTCGCATGCAGCGAGCTGGTGCGCGTCGATGCCCACATCCGCGCCGATTTCCTCATCGCCCATGTGCCGGCGAGGATCCAGCGCTGGCTCGAGGTGGTGAACTGCACTGTGGGCGTGCTTTTCGGCCTCGGCCTCGTCTGGTTCGGCTGGCAGGCGACGTTCGACGCCTGGGAGCTCGGCGAGCGCAGCTCCACGGCGCTGATGTTTCCCATGTGGCTCTACTACGCCGCGGCCCCTGTCGGCGGCGCGCTCGTCACGCTGCGCTGCCTGCAGCGGCTCCTGCGCTATCTGACGGCCTTCGATGCGCGGACCATGAGCCTGCACGCATCGCCGGTCGAGATCTAGGCCATGAGCATTCAAGCCTTCGGCCTCGTCTTCTTCGGCATGCTGGCGATCGGCATGCCGATCTATCTGGTGCTCGGCTCGGTCGCCTTCCTGATGTATGCGCTGAACGGCGATCCGCTGGTCGGCGTCGTCCAGAAGATGTTGGACGGCCTCAATTCCGAGACCTTGCTGGCGGTGCCGTTCTTCGTCATGGCGGCGTCCTTCATGCAGAAGGGCGGCGTCGCCAAGGCGATGATCGACCTCGTCAGCCTGTGGGTCGGCTCGGTGCGCGGCGGCCTCGCCATCGTCGCCGTCCTCGCCTGCGCGCTGTTCTCCGCCATCTGCGGATCGTCCGTCGCCACCGCCATGGCGATGGGCGCGATCCTCGTGCCGGCCATGGCGCAGCGCGACTATCCCATGCCGTTCTCGCTCGGCGTGCTGGCGGCGTCCGGCACGCTCGGCATTCTCATCCCGCCCAGCCTGGCGATGATCCTGTTCGCGCTGATCGCCGAGGAATCGGTGCCGCGCCTGTTCCTGGCGGGGGTCGTTCCCGGCCTTCTGCAGGCCGGCATCTTCATCGGCTACGCGCTCTTCTACAGCTACCGCCACGAGCTGGCGCGCGAGGCGCAGCGGTCGCGCGAGGACGCCTGGCGGATCACCCTGCATGCTCTGCCGGCGCTGCTGCTGCCGCTGATCGTCGGCGTCGGCATCTATGGCGGGCTGGTCACGGTCACCGAAGCCTCCGTGCTCGCGGCCGTGGTCGCGTTGCTGGTCTCGCTTCTCTACTACAAGGGCATTCGCTGGCGCGATGCGCCGGCGGCGATCGGCGACGCGGTGCGCAGCGCCGCCGTGATCACGGTGATCATCGCCACGGCGCTCGCCTTCGCGCACTGGCTGACCGCCGCGGGGATCCCGGCCGCCATCGTCCGCTTCATCGTCGAGATCGACCTTCGGCCCTGGCAGTTCCTGCTGATCATCAATGTTCTGCTCATCGTGCTCGGCATGTTCCTCGAGGTGGTGGCGATCATGCTGATCACGCTGCCCATCCTCGTGCCTCTCCTGGCGCCGATGGGAATCGATCCGGTGCATTTCGCGGTGGTGATGACCATCAACATGGAGCTCGCGCTGCTGACGGCGCCGGTCGGCCTCAACCTCTTCGTGCTGAGCAGCGTATCCAAGACGCCGCTCAGCGTGGTGACGAGGGGCGTCCTGCCGCTGGAGCTGCTGCTGATCGCGCTCTTGATGCTGGTCACCTTCGTTCCCTCCCTCTCGCTCTGGCTGCCCGATCTGGTCTTCTCGAGGTAGCCGCATGCGACGCGAAATCCCTTGCAGAGGTTCAACATGCGGAGAACGGCCGTCCTTTCGGAGGTGCCCGGCACCGTCTGGCGGGTGCTGGTGGCCGTCGGCGACACCGTCGAGGCGTCGCAAGAGCTTCTGATGATCGAATCGATGAAGATGGAAATCCCCGTTCTGGCGCCGCGCGCAGGTCGGGTGGCCGAGATTCTGGTGGCGGAGGACGACCCCGTCGCCGCCGATCAGACCGTGATCTGGATCGACTGACATGGCCTTCGAAGAGCAGATCCGTGAGCTCGAGGCCCGGCGCGCGCGTGCGCTCGCCATGGGCCCGGCCAAGCGCCTCGAAGAGCGCCGGGCGCAGAACATCCTCAATGCGCGGGAGCGCGTCGCCCGTCTCGCCGATGCCGGCAGCTTCACCGAATGGGGGCTGCTCGCCGTCTCCGTGCGTCCCGAGGATCGCGAGCGCTCGGCCGGCGACGGCTATGTCAGCGGCAGCGCCACCGTCGACGGCCGCCCGGTGGTCGTCCATGCCGCCGACTTCACCACGCTCGGCGCCTCGACCTCGGCCATCGGCGACAAGAAGTTCCACCACGCCAAGGCCAATGCCGCCGAGAACGGGGTGCCGCTGATCCTGCTCAACGAATGCGCCGGCTCGCGCATCCCCGACATCATGGGCGCGCAGGGCCTGCACCGCGCCGGCGAGCATTCGGAGCTGTGGCGCGACCGCTCCTCGCCCGGGGCGGCGGCGATCCTCGGCCTCACCTATGGCGACGGCTCGTTCTACGCCTCGATGTCGGACTTCGTGGTGATGCGCAAGGGGGCGGTGATGGCGGTCTCGAGCGAGCACGTCACCTCGGTGGCGCTCGGCGAGGCGGGCGACCCGCGCGAGTTCGGCGGCTGGGAGGTGCAGACCGCCGTCACCGGCGTCGTCGACCGCGCCGTCGACACCGACGAGGAGGCGATCGACCTCATCAAGCGCTTCCTGTCCTACATGCCCTCGCACGCCAACGAGCTGCCGCCGCGCCTCGCGGCCGGCGAGCCCGGCGACGCGCAGGAGAGCCTGCTCGCGCTGCTGCCGGAGAGCGCCAAGCGCACCTATGACGTGCGCCACATCCTCGAGGTGATTCTCGATGCGGGCACGCTGTTCCCGCTGAAGGAGCGCTTCGCCCCGGTGGCGTTCACCGGCCTCGCCCGGCTCGCGGGCGAGGTGGTCGGCGTCGTCGCCATCAACCCGAAGCACAAGGGCGGCGCGCTCGATGCCGATGCCTGCGATAAGATCGTCGGCTTCATCGTCCTTTGCGACAGCTTCAACATCCCGCTGATCACCTTCGCCGACACGCCCGGCTTCCTGGTCGGGGCGGCCGGCGAGCGGCAGAAGATGCCCGGCAAGATCATGAACTATCTGCAGGCGCTGGGAGCGGCGACGGTTCCCAAGCTCAGCGTCGTCATGCGCAAGTCCTACGGCCAGGCGCATTTGAACATGGGCGCCGGCTATTGCGACGAGATGGCGGTCTGGTTCACCGCCGAGGTGAGCCTGATGGGGCGTCAGCCGGCGATGAACGTGCTGCACAGGCTCAAGCCCGGCGAGACGCCGGAGCGCTATGCCGAGCTCGAGGCCCAGCTCGCCCGCGACACCTCGGCCTATGCGCTCGCCGAGGCCTTCATGGCGCAGACGGTGATCAAGCCGAGCGAGACGCGCGACTGGCTGATCCGCATGCGCGCGCTGCACGCGCGCCGGCTCACCGGCGGCATCGGGCGGCACCGCCTGGCGACCTGGCCGACGACCTATTGAGCCCCCGATGTCCCTCCCCGCCCCCGACCTCGCGCTGAAATCCTCGTTCGCGTTCTTCACGCAGGAGAGCCTGCGCATCGCCGATCTCGACCAGAACGGGCATGTGAACAGCATCGCCTTCCTGCAGCTGTTCGAGAATGTGCGCAACCGCTTCATCGCCGAGCGGACGCCGCTCGTCCGCAACGACGAGCGCACCTACATGCTGCTGCATCTCGACGCCGACTTTCGGGGTGAGCTGCACTATCCCGGCACCGTTGATGCGGCCTGCCGCATCGTCGAGGTGCGGCGCTCGACGGTGGTGTTCGGCCAGGCGCTGTTCGAAGGCGAGCGCGTCGCCGCGACCGGCCGTGCCGTCACCGTCAATGTCGACCGCGTGCAGCGCAGGGCAGCGCCCTTCGCCGAGGCCGAGCGCGAATTGCTCCTTCGCCTGCTCCAGGGCTGACCTGCCCGATCGGCCGAAGGTCCCGACCCGCCGGCCGCCACAAGGGCTCGCGGTACCTCTGTCGCTCGCGATCCGAGACGCTTGCCGGCGCAGGCCTCTGGCGGCCCGGAATCAACCGATCTTGCGGCTGGTCCAGTTGCGCGCGGTTTCGATGCACCGGGCGAGGAGCTCAGGCTGGCCGAGATAGTAGTGGGTCGCACCCGCGATGCGCACGTATTCCTTGTCGCGGGTGGCCAGCAGCTCGTGCACGAGCGGATTATGCGAGGCGGGGACCGCGTCGTCGGCGGTGTTCTCGATCTGGATGACGGGCGTATGGACGATGCGCGGCGCATTCCGGCGGCTGCGGGCGTTCGATGCCGAGACGCTCCACTGGCTGAGCCACGAGCGCAAGCTCGAATAGCGGGCGAGCCCGGCTGTGCCCACATTCACGGTGCGCGGGTCGCCGAGGTAGCACCAGCCGGGCCGGCGATCGTTCGGATCGATCGATGCGTCCAGCCAGCGCGGATCGCACATGGTGCGGTGGACGACGAAAGCGCGCTCGCGCTCGGGACCGTCGGTCCGCCGGAGATGGTCGAGACGGTCGCGGCACCAGTGCGTGATGCGCTCGCTGCGCGCAAGCTGCGCCTGTCGGAAATGGGCGAGGAAATCCGGCTCGAAAGGCGCCCGGTTGGGGCAGCGCGGATCGTAGATGTCGAGGTCGAGGTCCCGGCGGTCGGGATCGGCTTCGTCGAGCACCGAGGGGTCCAGCCACTCCGTCAGGGTCTCGGCGCGCGACAGATGCGCGGCGATGAAGATGATGCCGTCCGCAAGGGGCAGCTCGGCCGCGGTGAGGTCGAGCGCATCGCCGGCCGGCGTGTGCGTGATGGAGGGGTTTTCGGCTTCCGCCTGATAGAACAGCGAGAGCGAGCCGCCGCCCGACCAGCCGACCAGCACCACCCGCTCGTATCCGAGGCTATCCCGCGCCCATCGAACCCAGGCGCCGAGGTCGAGGAGCACCTTTTCCATGATCAGCGCCGAGTCGTTGCGCGCATAGCGGCTCGCGGCGCAAAGCACATGGCAGCCTGCCGCGGCGAGCGCCGCGGGCATCGGCAGGAGCTGCAGCGTCGAGGTGGGATGCATGAAGACGTGCAGTGTCCGGCTTGCGACGGGAGGGCGAAGCAGCTGGCCTTCCAGTACCGTGAAGCCCTGGCTGCCGGAAAAGCCGTAGACCTCCGTGAATTCGAGCTTCTCCTCGAAGCGCAGGATGGCTGGTATGCGCTCGAACGGTTCCTGCATGGCGCCTTTCTGCTTCGGAAATGTGTCGCGCGGATCGGCGCGACGAAGAGATGATGTGACCGAGTATCTCCCGGAAGCCGATTCCGCACTTTGGGGAGGGGGCTCCACCTTGCCGGTCCGTACGGATGGGTTTCTCGGCGCTCCGCTTCCTCAGACCGTCTTCAGGTCCGGCCGCAGCGGGCTCTTCGGATCGAAATCGTCCAGCCGGTCCTTGAGCAGTTCGCCGGTTCGCTTGAAGTGTTCGACCAGCACGGCGACGGCGACGTCGGCATCGCGCTTGAGAACGGCGTCGGCGAGACGCTTGTGTTCCTCGTAGGAGCCGGCTCGCGCGCCCGGCGCCAGCCGCGCGATGTAGCGGTAGCGATTGCCGGCGTCGTAGAGCTGGGCGCAGAAGCGCAACAGAAACTTCGAGCGGCACGCCGATATCAGCGCGGCATGGAACTCGGCATGCCGCTTTTCCCAGTTCTCGATGGAGGCGGGCTCATCCGGGTTCGCCAATTCCGACGCGCGGAGCAGATGGTATTGCGCGAGCACGATCTGCTCTTCCCAGGTGCGGTCGCCATAGAGGATCGCCTCGCGCAGCGCGCGCTCCTCGATGAAGCAGCGCGTCCAGAGAATCTCCGCGTAGTCCTCCGCACTGACCGACGCCACCCGGAACCCACGATTGTCGATCCGTTCGACGAGGCCGGTTGCCGAGAGCAGGCTCAAGGCCTCCCGCAACGGCGTCGATCCCATATCGTAGCGCTTCTGCAGCGCCTCGATCTTGAGCTTCGTCCCCGGCGCCAGGCGGCCATAGATGATATCGTCCCGCAGCCATTCGAGAACGGCGCTCGTCTGCGACATGCCGGGCGCGGCGACACTGCGCGATGAGCTGGGACGAGGCATGCGGGTCGGGGCTCCACCCTTGGTACGTTCAGTCTATTTTATCGATACTATTCGATATAGTCAAATATATCGATAGCACTCGGACGAGAATGCCCGGGCGGAACCAAGTTCCGCCCGGCTCCGCCTTACTGAGCCAGTACCGAATTCGGATCGATCGGCTGGTCGGTCAGTTTCTGGCCGACCATAATCTTGCTCCAAGCGTCGATCTGCTGCGGCGTGACCTTCGAGGAATAGTTCGAGAAGGGCAGGTTCGCCATGGCCTCGGCCGGCAGCTTCAGATATTTCGCCGCCGCCTTGCGGGCCCCGTCCGGCTGCGCCTTGATGAAGGCGTTCGCTTCCTCGATCGCCTCGCCGAACGCCTTGGGCGCTGCGGGGTTCTTCGCGATCCACTGATCCGTGGCGACGTATATGTTGGAGAGCAGGCCGTCGCCGAACGTGCCGGTATAGGCGGCGAAGTCCGAGCCGATGTCGGCGGCCACGATGCGGCCGAGGAAGGGCTGGCCGACGGTCGCAGCGTCCACCTGTCCGTTGCGCATGACGTCCGCCATCTGGCCGAACGGGGCTTCCACGAAGACGACCTTGTTGGGGTCGACGCCGTTGTCGATCAGCCATTGCCGGAACAGCACGTTGAAATAGCTGCCCACGGCGGCCACGGCCACACGCTTGCCTTCGAAATCCTTCGGCGACTTGATGTCGACGCCCTTGCGCACGACGATCGAGCCGTTCGGATTGGCCTTGGTGACGATCGAGGCGCCGGCGACGATCCGCATCGGGAACGAGGCGGCCCGCGACTGGATCAGGGTCGGCGAGGTGATGCCGCCGATCTGCAGGCTTTCGCTCAGCAGCCCAGGCGGGATCGAATTGCCGTTCGGCATCTGCTGGACGGTGACGTCGAGCCCGTGCTTCTCGAAGAGCCCCTGTTCCTTGGCGACGAAGGCGCCGAGGTAATCGATGACGGGCGTATAGCCGAGCGTCACCTTGGTGAGCGGCTGCTGCGCGTGTGCGCCCGGCGCGAGGCCCAAAGCGAGGGTGGCGGCGAATATCAGGCGTCTCATGACGTTCCTCCGTTTGATTTCATCAGCGCGAGGCGATGCGCCAGCGCAGCAGGCGCTTCTCGGCCTCCGACAGGAGGAGGGCCGAGACGTAGCCGATCAGACCCAGCAGCAGCACGCCCGCGAACAGGTCGGGCGCCTTGTAGAAGCGGGCCGAGAACAGGATCCAGTGGCCGAGACCTTCGCGCCCCGACAGCATCTCGCCGATCACCGAAAGGATCAGCGCGTAGGTGAGGCTGAGGCGCATGCCGGCGATGATGTCCGGCGAGGCGTTCGGCAGCGCGATCTTGTAGATGAACTGCAGCCGGCTGAGCCGCAGGATGCGGGCGACCTCCTGCAGGCGGGGCTCGACCGAGGCGAAACCGTGGATCGTCGCCAGCAGGGTCGGCCAGAGTGCCGCGAAGGCGGTGACGGTGAGCACCATCGTCTCGGTGAGACCGAGGATCGGTATCATCACCGGGATGATGGCCGACGCCGGCATCGGCCGCAGATATTCCAGCATCGGCTGCAGATAGGCCCGGGCGACCCGGGAAATGCCGATCAGCGATCCCAGCAAGACGCCGACCAGCGAGGCGATCAGCCAGCCATAGATCATGCGCTCCACCGTGCCGGCGAGACGGTCGAGCAGAGCGCCGCCGACGAGGCCGTTGTAGAGCGCGGCGAAGGTGCGGTCGGGTCCGGGAAGATAGATCGGCGAGACGAGTTGCAGATTGGCGACCAGCTGCCAGAAGGCCACCACGAGGGCGGCGAAGGCGAAGCTCGCCACCGTCCAGAATGTGCGCGTGCCGGTCACCGCTCGGCTCCGATCGTGGCAGCCGGGCCGAACAGCCGGTTCTGGGCCTGGACGAGCAGGTAGTTCAGCGCCCATCCGACAAATCCGATCCAGACCAGATAGGCGATGGTCGTCGCCGGCCGCAGCGACTGGCTGGCGAACATCATCTGCGCGCCGAGGCCGAGCGGGTTGGCGGCGACCTCGCAGGTCACCGCGACGATGAGGGCGAGACCGGCGGCGAGGCGGAAGGCGACGAAGATGCGCGGCAGCGCGGCCGGCAGGATGATCTTCACCGTCCGCGCGACGAGGCCGAGGCGCAGAACGCGGGCGACCTCCAGAAGGCGCGGCTCGACACCGGCGACGGCCGCGCGTGTCAGGATGAAGACCGTCCAGGTGCAGCTGAAAGCGACGCAGGCGATCTCCAGCCGGTAGCCGAAGCCGAAGATCAGGATCATCACCGGGATCAGCGCGGAGGATGGGATCGGCCGCAATGACTCGGTCGTCACCTCGAGCAGCTTGTCGAGCTGCCAGAACAGGCCGCGCAGCAGGCCCATCACGAGGCCGATCGCCCCGCCGATGGCGAGGCCGGCGAACGCCGCCGTCAGCGTCTGCAGGGTAGCGGCCGGTATCTCACCATCCATCAGCCCTTGCGTCAGCGCGAGGGCGACGGCGCTCGGCGGGGCAAGACTGTCGGAACGGATGTCGGCGACGAGAAAGACGATCTCGATGAGCCCCACCAGGGCGACGGGAACGACGAGGCCCCGGGGAACCCATGGCGGAGCGACCCGAATCTCCTGCGACGCCGGAAGGAAGGAGGCTCCGCTCATGCCTCCGTCTCCTTGATGAAGTCGAACAGCACGCGGCGCAGATGCAGGAAGCGCGGATCCTCGCGGGTGGTGAGCTGGTCCCGCGGGCGCGGCAGGTCGACCTCGACCGCCGTCCCGACGCGGCCGGGATTGGGGACGAGGCCGATGACGCGATCGCCGAGATAGACGGCTTCCTCGAGATCGTGGGTGACGAAGAACACGGTGGTGCCGCTGTGGGCCACCAGGGCGAGGATCTCGTCCTGCAATCCTTGCCGCGTCATCGCGTCGAGCGCGCCGAATGGCTCGTCCATCAGCAGGACGGTCGGTGCTTGGGCGAGGCAGCGGGCGATCTGCAGGCGCTGCTGCATGCCTCCGGAGAGCTGGCCGGGGAACTTGTCCCCCTGTCCCTTCAGCCCGACCTTGGCCAGAAGATCCTCGATGAGGTCGCGGCGGAGAGCCTTCGGCGTGCGGTTCGCCTCGAGCGCCAGCTCGACGTTGGCGTAGGCCGTGCGCCACGGCAGCAGCGCCTTGCTGTAATCCTGGAACACGACGGCGACGTCGCTGCGCGGCTCCGTCACCGGCGCGCCACCGACGAGAACGCTGCCCCGGCTCGGCGCGACCAGCCCGGCCACCGCGCGCAGAAGCGTGGTCTTGCCGCATCCCGAGCCGCCGACGATGCAGAGGAACTCACCGCTTCGGATATCGAGGTTGATGTCGGACAGGATCAGCCGACCCGCGAGGGTCACATCGACATTGGCAACGCTGATCAGCGTCTGTGCGGCGTTCCGAGCGCCGCGTGCGATGCCTTCCAAACGTCCAGCAGTGGGGATGGGGACGTTCATCATCCGCGGTCCCTTCCCGCTTCGCGGACATGCTCGGCGAGCCATCCGCGCACGATGGCCGTGTCCTGTTCGATCAGACGATGGCCCGCCGGCAACGCGCGGCACGCCACGTCGGCGCCGCAGCTCTGCAGGTGAGCCAGGAGCCGGTCGGTATCGGTCCTCGCCACCACCTGGTCCTGTATGCCCGCCACGACCAGCACCGGCAGGCCTGCGAGATCGGATGCGGGCAGCGCCGTAAAGGGACATGCCGGCCGCAGCAGCACCAGGCCGGAGAAGAGGCGCGGATGGAGCAGCGCGGTTGCCACCGCCATGTTCGCGCCGTTCGACAGGCCGAGCGCCGTCGGCGGCAGGCTGCCGTGGCGAGCGGCGAAGCCCGCCAGAAACGCCGCGAGGTCTTCCACCCGGCGGCGCAGGTCGTCCTCGTCGAACACGCCCGGTGCGATCCGGCGAAAGAAGCGCGGGCGCCCTTCCTCGATCACCGGTCCTCGCAGCGCGATGACGGCGCGGTCCGGTGCCGTCGCGGCCGCGAAGGGCAGGAGCTCGGTCTCGTCGCCGCCCGTCTTGTGGAGCAGCAGCAGCGGCACGCGATCATCGAGACGCCCCTGCACGGCGTGGTGGAAAGCCTCGAGAGCCCCCAGCGACATGGGCGTCACTCCGGCGGCCGCAGCGGTCGATCGGCGAGGAAATCCTCGAGATTGCGTAAGCCGTGGCCGACGCCGTGGCCCTCGACCGGGACGCCGGCGAAGCGCGTGGCCTCGTACAGCCAGCTCTTCGGCGCGGGCTGTTCCCACGAATGCCGATTGCCGCGGTGCCAGCGCATCGGCACGTCCTCGGCGTCGCCCATCTGGATCGGTGGCGTCATGATCTCGACGCGATGCCCGTCGAGATCGCGGAAGTAGACGTAGAGCGCGTGCCCCTCGCCGTGCCGTGCCGGACCGCGCTCCAGCGTCGCCGCGAGGCCGAGATTGCCGGCCGTGTCGAGCGCCCGGAACAGGAAGGTCGGGTCGGCGACGATATAGGCGAAATGGTGGAAAACCGGGCCGGGCCGCGTGAGGAACACGATGTCGTGCGGGTTGTTCTTGCGATGAAGGAAGATGCCGAGCGGCGTCTCGTCTTGCTCGCGGTCGACGAAATAGTCCGAGATGCGAAAGCCGAGCTGGGTATAGAAGCGGCTGGCGCGGCTCACGTCGGGCGCCAGCACCTGGACATGGTCGAAGCGCAGCCCCGCGGCGCCCTTCTGGAGCTGGAACTGATCGTGCAGCCGGCGCTGCGCCGGCATGCTGGCGCAGAACTCCAGCGGCACGCCGAGATCGTCCGCCACATGCAGGGTGCGCCCCTGGAACTGGGCCTCGACGAAGCGGGCGGGCCGTCCGAGTTCGTCGAAATAGGCGGCGGCCCGATCGAGATCGTCCTCGCTCTCGACGCGGAAGCCGATCCGCTCGCAGACCGCCTCGCCCTCGGTGCGGCGCAGCACGAGGCTGTGATGGGCACTCTCCTCGACGCCACGCAGATAGGCCACATCGTCGTCCGCCTCCGTTACCAGGAGGCCGATCACGTCCGTGTAGAAGCGGACACTCGCGGCGAGGTTATGGACGGTGAGTACGGCGTGGCTCGCCCGCCGCACCGAGAAGGGCGGATGGGCCGCGCTCGGGGGTATCGACATTCGGCTCCTCCCGCCGGGCGCACAGGTTCCGACGGCCATGCTTATTATCGAGATTTATCCGATGTCCTATTTTCAATGGATAATTCTGTCAATGTCCATATTTTGTTGACGAGTGCACATTTGTCCATAAAATTGGGGCCCTGGCTGAGCGACGGACGCTTTGCCCGGGCGCGCGGTTGCGGAATCCGCGTTCCTATGCCGCGAACAGGATCGACATGCGCATCTGCCGGTACGACGACGATCGGGTTGGGGTGATCGAGGGGGACCAGGTCGTCGACGTGACAGCGGTCGTCGACCTCCTCCCGGCCATGCGCTGGCCGCTCCCGCGTGGCGACGTCTTCATCGCCTCGCTCGACCGCCTGCGGCCGGAACTGGAGCGGCTCGCCCGCACCGGCCCGCGCCGGCCCGTGGCCGAGGTCCGCCTCCTGAGCCCGGTGGCGAACCCGGGCAAGATCATTGCGGCACCGGTGAACTACAGGCTGCACCTCGACGAATCCCGGCAGGACGCGGGCATCCATTTCGGCAGCCACGTGAAGACCATCGGCGAAGCCGGCGTCTTCCTGAAGGCCGGCAGCTCGCTCGTCGGGCCGAGCGAGGGCATCGTCGCCGACCGCACCGACCGTCGGACCGATCCCGAGATCGAGCTCGCCTTCGTCATCGGCAAGCCGGGGCGACATATCCGCGAGGAGGACGCGCTGAGCCATATTGCCGGCTACATGATCGGCCTCGACATCACCATCCGCGGGCCCGAGGAGCGCAGCCTGCGCAAGTCGCGCGACACCTTCAGCGTGCTCGGCCCCTGGCTCGTCACCGCCGACGAGTTCGGCGATCCCTCCGAGACCGATTTCGAGCTCGTCATCGGCGGGGTCTCGCGGCAGAAGTCGAACACACGCGACCTGATCTTCGATTGCCGCAAGCTCGTCGCCTTCGCCTCGGAGGCCTATACGCTGGAACCCGGCGATGTGTTCATGACGGGCACGCCGGAGGGTGTCGCCCCGATCGAGCCGGGCGACGTGCTGGAATGCTGGATCGACCGCATCGGCGCCATGAAGGTCCCCGTCCGCGGCTCGAAATGATCCGCATCTGACGCTCGCCGGGTGCGCATCGACAGGCGCAGGTCCCTCGGCCGACCGCGTCCGGGCGCGACAGGTGCCCGTCACGCCAGGAGCCTTCCATGCGTTCACTCGCGGTCCTCGTCGGCAGCCTGCGCAAGGAATCGATCAATCTGCGCTTCGCCCGTCTGCTGGCGGAGCTCGGGCGCGGGCGATTCGATTTCCGCTTCGTCGAGCTGGGCGGCCTGCCGCTCTACAATGACGATCTGTGGGCGGATCCGCCGGCGGAGGTGCTGAAGCTCAAATCGGCGATCGCGGCTGCCGACGGCGTGCTGTTCGTGACGCCGGAATACAACCGCTCGGTACCGCCGGTCTTGAAGAACGCCATCGATTGGGCCAGCCGGCCGAAGGGCCAGAACGCGTGGGCGGGCAAGCCCGGCGCGGTCGTCGGCGCCAGCCCCGGCGCCATCGGCGCGGCCGTGGCGCAGTCGCATCTGCGCTACATAGCGGGCGTCGTCGATATCGCCTTGCTCGGCCAGCCGGAAGTGTATTTCTCCTTCCGTCCCGGACTTCTCGACGAGAACGGACAGCTGACCGACCCGGCGACCCGCGAATTTCTCATGGGATTCCTCGACCGCCTGGAGCGCTGGATCGCGCGGCACAGCGGCTGAGAGCCGCAGCGGCAGGTGTGGTGCGCATCGTCAAACGCCGGTGCGCAGCACCGCCATCACGTGTTCGGCGAGAAAGGAGCGGCGCCCGATCTCGAGCGACTGATCGGCACTGGCCCTTGGCGAGACTCGAGCCACTGCCTCCGCCGAACCTGAAGGCAGCGGACCGAAGAGCATCCTGCCTATTGCCCCCAGACGCGCCCGCCGTCGGCCATCAGGGTCTGACCGGTGATCCATCTGGCCCGCTCGCTGACGAGGAAGAGCGTCAGCTCCGCCACCTGCGTGCCATCGTCGGCCCAGCCTAGCGGCACCATGTCCCTGACCATCTTGTCGAACGTCTCGCCGCGGGGCAGGTCGTCGAGCCGCGAGGTGTCGTTGAAGCCGGGGCAGATCGTGTTGACGCGGATGTTGTCCGCGGCCAGTTCCATCGCCATGACGCGGCCCAGCGTATTGATCGCCGCCTTCGAGCTGGCATAGGCGCCGAGCTTCGGCCCCGCGGTCCGAGACGCCACCGTGGATATGTTGACGATGTTGCCGCCGGTGCCCTGCGCCAGCATGGCGCGCGCCGCCGCCCGCGACATCAGGAACGTGCCCTCGACATTGATGGCGTACAGCTTCCTGAACGTTTGGAGGTCCAGCTCCACCACCGGCCGCCGATCCGATCCGCGGCTCATCGCGGCATTGTTCACGAGGATGTCGAGCTGCCCGAAGGCTGCGAGCGTATCGCCGACCAGGCGATCGACCGAGGCCTCGTCGGAGATGTCTGCAACAGTGGCAAGAGCCCTGCCACCCGTCGCGCCGATCTCCTCGGCGACGCTGTCGACGTCCCGCCATCCCGCGGCCCGCTCGTCATCCGGGTAGGTGTCTCGGCCGGCCGGAGCCCGTCACGACCACCGCCGCTCCGGCCTGCGCCAGAGTCGTCGCGATGCGGCGTCCGATGCTGCGCATGCGCCCGGCGCCGGTCACGATAGCGACCTTGCCGGCGAGCTCCCCTGTGCCGCGCTTTGCGGCAGCACCCTGCAGGACCGCCGCCTGGCTCATTGCCGCGCATCCAACAGGTCCCGCATCGCCTGGGCGGCGTGCTTGAGCTCGGGCAGATAGAGATCGACCAATTGGGTACCCTCGTAGTTCTTGGTCACGCTGGTCGACAGGCCGTATCGAACCCGGCCCTTGACCTTCAGGGGCACCGCAATCGAGGCCATGCCGATCGCCGTCTCCTGATCCACCATGTTCCATCCCCGCTCGAAGGCCGCCTTCCCCTGTTCGCGCAGGGTGGCCACGTTCCTGACCGTGAAGGGAGTGACCTCGGGGAGGGTCGTGATCCCCTCGTAAAGCTTGTCGAATTCCTCGTCGCTCATGGAGCCGAGCAGCAGCTTGCCCGTCGACGAGGCATGGGCCGGAAAGCGGGTGCCGACCGTCATGTAGTCGCGCTCCAGCCGCCGCGCCGTGGCGCGCGCCACGCAGACGACCTCGCGGTCCACCAGCATCATGATCGAGCAGGATTCGTTGAGCTTGTCGGAGAGCTCGGACAGGCGCGGCTGCAGCAGGTTCAGCGCCGGAAGGGTCACGAGGTAGGTGTAGCCCAGTTGCAGGGTTCGCGCCGCGAGGTGGTAGCGCTTGTCCTCCTCGCTATAGCCGACATAGCCGAGCTTGGTGAGCGTGAGCAGGACCCGGCGAGCCGAGCCGGGGCTGAGCCCCACCTTGCTGGCAATGCGGCTGAGCGTCATCTGGGGCGATTCGGCGTCGAACGCCTCGATCACCGCCAGCCCCTTGGCCAGCGACTTGATGAACTCCGGATCATCGGCGTGTTCGGTTTTCAATGCACTGTCTTTCCGGCAGTCCGAGATGTCCGGCGCGAGGATTCCATGGCTCCGCGCACGCGACTAGTCCCACGCCAATCGGCTCGCGCCGGCCGGTTGCGGGGGCGTCGCCCAGTACGACGGCGTCTCGGAGAAGCTCACGATCGGCCGCGGATGCTCGATGTCGCCGAAGGGGGACGGCGTGACCTGCAGATCCTCGGCCGCGACCGGCCGAAGCGCCGTGACGCCGCCGGGCCCGTCGGGCCATTGCTGCGCCGGCAGTTGCCCGAGGTCCTGCAGCCACATCGAGGTGCCGGCGAGCGACACGTCCACACGATAGGAGCCGCCGGTCCGCGCGCGCTGGACGAGGGCGCTCACCACGCCGGCCGCGGCGCTGTAACCGGCGAGATAGTCGTTGAGGGTGAATGTCGAGGCTAGGACGGGATCGTCGATGCTGCCCTCCCCGACGGCGAGGCCGGTGACCACCTGGCCGAACGGGTCGTATCCGGCGCGGCTCGCCCAGGGGCCGTCGCTGCCATAGCAGCTCACGGTCGCGTAGATCAGGCCTGGCCGCCTTTCTGAGAGCAGCTCGAACGACAGCCCGTGCGCTTCGAGCGACCCCGGCCGCCAGGAATGCACGAACACATCGGCCGCGGCGATGAGCCCGAGGAGCTCGTCGCGATCGGCGCTCGAGCGAAGATCGGCGAACGCGGTCCGCTTGCCTAGGCTCGTGTCGACCATGACGTGGGTAGGATCCGGCATATGGGGCGGCGAGACATGGATGATCTCCGCGCCCTGTTCGGCGAGCGTGCGGGAGACGACCGGACCTGCGAGGACGTGCCCCATGTCGACCACGCGGATCCCCGCGAGCGGACGCGCCGCGGGCCCGAGCGGCTCCGGCGCGCTGTCGGCCATCCGCCTCACCTCGACCGGCGTCCTGCCCGCGAGATTGCGGCCCTGCGGGTGGGCCAGCCATTCCTCCCGGGTGCGTGCGAGGGCGCCCATCGCCTTGGCTTCGGCCAGCGCATCCTCGAGCTCCAAGGCATCGTAACGCCTGACGGCCCGGGCGATCGACCGGGTGTCCGGCGAGCAATCGAGTCGGCTCAGCAGCCGCGTGAAGTGCTCGTGGTAGAAGGCGTGCCGGAGCAAGTACATCTGCCGGCCATCACGGGTTTCGAAGAAGACCTGCCGCTCGTCGGGCGGGCGCTGCAATTGCAGGGCGTGGCGACCACGGCGCACATAGGCGAGGGTGCGCAGGCCCGGCACCGCCGCCTTCGCGAGGTCGATGCTGACGGACTGCGGGCCGTTGCCCCTCGACTGCCAGATCGCACCGATACCGGCGGCATAGCCGGCGCGCGCGACCGCGCGCGCGAGGCCCGGGGTGTTGCGGCTCGGGGCTACCGGGGG
>JAEZCD010000246.1 GCA_023430145.1 Pseudomonadota bacterium | reverse complement strand
CCTCACCCGCCCGCTTCGCGGGCACCCTCTCCCCATGGGAGAGGGAAGATAAGAGGACACTCCCGGTGTTCGTCGCCTTCTTTCCGCGCCCGAAGCTCTTCGCCGTCTCCGGCCTCTGCTGGACGGCCTTCGTCATGCTGCTCTGGTACACAGAGGGCGAGGCGCTCGGGAGCCTCGTCGGGCTGTCGCTCGATGGCGAGCCGCCGATCGGGGCGTCTCTGTTCTGGTCGCCCGACATGCTCTGGTTCTACATCTACTTCACCGTCGCCGTCGGCCTGTTCGGCGGCGCCTGGCAGCTGCTCTCACCGCATCCATGGGCGGGCTGGTCGATCTTCGGCTCGGCGCTGATTCTCTTCACCGTCTGGCTGCAGGTCCAGGTCAGCGTCGCCATCAACAGCTGGTACGGCCCCTTCTACGACCTGATCCAGCGGGCGCTCTCGGGATCCGGGCCCGTCACCCGGGCGGAGTTCTATTCGGAGACCTTCACCTTCTTCGGCATCGCCAGCCTCGCGGTGATCATCCAGGCCTTCACGCGCTTCTTCGCCAGCCACTACGTCTTCCGCTGGCGGACGGCGATGAACGCCTACTACATGTCGCACTGGTCGCGGTTGCGGCGGGTCGAGGGCGCCTCGCAGCGTGTGCAGGAGGACACGATGCGCTTCGCCACCACCGTGCAGGATCTCGGCGTCAGCTTCCTCAATGCCATCATGACGCTGATCGCCTTCCTGCCGGTGCTGCTGCAGCTGTCGGAAAACGTCACCGAGCTGCCGATCGTCGGCGAGGTCCCGTACCCGCTGATGTTCGTCGCGCTCGCCTGGGCGGCGTTCGGGACCGGGTTCCTCGCCATCGTCGGCGTCCGGCTGCCGGGATTGGAGTTCCGCAACCAGCGCGTCGAGGCGGCCTATCGCAAGGAGCTGGTCTACGGCGAGGACGATCCCGACCGGGCAGCACCGCCGACAGTCGCGTCCCTGTTCTCGGCCGTGCGCCGAAACTATTTCACGCTGTATGCGAACTATCTGTACTTCAATGTCGGTCGCTATCTCTATATCCAGACCGACAGTATATTTCCCTATATCGTGCTGGTGCCGACGTTGGCAGCCGGAAAAATCACGCTCGGGGTGCTGACGCAGATCATCAACTCGTTCGAGCAGGTGCGGACCTCGTTCCAGTATCTCGTCACCTCCTGGCCGACGATCGTCGAGCTTCTGTCGATCTACAAGCGCCTGCAGGCCTTCGAGGCCACGCTGAAGGGCGCTCCGCTCTCGCCGCTGGAGGAGGCGGCGGAGGCCGCGAGCTAGGGCGGCTCCCCCGTTTCACGTGAAACATCCTCGCCGCCGAGCGATGCCCAAAGGGCGTCCGGCTCGCGAACCGGCCGCGAGCACGTATCGCCGCGGCAGATGAAGGCTGCGGCGTCGACGCCGGCCGCGTTGCGGACCGGATGACCCGTGGGAAGATCACCCGGCGTGGCCGCCCGCAGGACGGACCGGAAGGGGAACGGAACGAGAAGCGCCTCGCCGGCGAGATCGTCCGCCGCCTCCCCCTCGCCGACGATGACGATCTCGGCCCCGTGCAGCCGCCGGTCGAGGACGTTCATCAGCGCCGCGTGACCCGCCGCGTTCGAAGCCATCGCCGCCGACAGCCCGGCGAGCAGCGAATCGGCCCGCTGCCGGGCCGCCTCGTCGCCGCCGAGAATGCCGAGCCCGAGCCAGGCTTCCGCCAGCAGCGCGTTGGCGTTGGGCATCGCGTCGTCGCCCGTCGGATGCGGGCGTACCGGCAAGCCTCCGGCATCGGCGGCGGTCGTCGCATAGCCGGTGCCGTGCGGATCGGCATAGTCGCGGTCGGCAGCGCGCAGCCATCGCCCCGCCAGATCGAGATAGGTCCTGTCGCCGGTCGCCTCCGCGAGCGTGACCGCCGCCCGAGCCATCGCACCGTTATCCGAGGCGAAGCCGGGGAACACCAGCCGCCCTTCGCGCCAGGCGTGGCCGAGGCGGTCGCCCCGCGACATGGTCTCGGCGACAAAGCGGAATGCGCGCTGTGCCAGCGCCAACCAATCCGGCCGGCCGAAGATCACCGCGGCCCGAACGAGGGCGGCGATCATCAGCCCGTTCCAATCGGCCAGAACCTTGTCGTCGAGGCCGGGACGGACGCGCTGCTCGCGCGCCAGCCGCAGCTTCGCGAGAAGCCCCGGCAGCGCCGCTTCCTCCTCGTCCGTGCCGACGACGCCCGAAAGCCGGTTCGGGATCGACACGCCCTCCCAGTTGCCGCCGGGAGAAATGTCGTAGAGGCGCAGGACGAGCGCCGCCTCCTCTGGGAGGAGCGCGTCGGAGACCTGTTCGGGCGTCCAGACGTAAAACCTGCCTTCCTCGCCCTCCGAATCCGCATCGAGGCTGGCCGCGAAGGCGCCGCCGGGCAAAACCATCTCGCGAGAGAGCCAGTCGACGATGCCGGTGGCGGCACGCTCGAAGATCGGCTCACCGGTCGCCTGCCAGGCGAGCGATAGGAGCTCGAGCAGCTGCGCGTTGTCGTAGAGCATCTTCTCGAAGTGCGGCACGAGCCAGCGATGGTCGACGGAATAGCGGGCAAAGCCGCCGCCGACATGATCGTGGATGCCGCCGCGCGCCATCTGCCGCAGCGCCGTCAGCACGCTCTCGCGCATCGCCGCGCCGCCTCCCCGCGCCGCGCCGCGCCAGAGCAATTCGAGCACCGGCGCGTTGGGGAATTTCGGCGCACCGCCGATCCCGCCACGGACCGGATCCATGATTCGGAGAATCCGCGCCGCCGCCTCGTCGAGCTCGGCACGGCCGAGGCCGCCCTTGCCGCGCGGCGGCCGCTGCGACTGCAGATGGGCGACCAGCGCCTGCCGATTCTGACGGATGCGGTCGGGCTCGGTCCGGAAGACGTCCGCGACCTGCGCCAGCACGTCGCGGAACGCGGGGCGGCCGAAACGCTGCTCGGGCGGGAAATAGGTGCCGCCCCAAACCGGCTCGCCGTCGGCCGTCAGGAACATGGTGAGCGGCCAGCCGCCCTGCTGGCCGAGCGCGTGCAGCGCCGCCATATAGACCTGGTCGACGTCGGGGCGCTCCTCGCGATCTACCTTGATGTTGACGAACAGCTCGTTCATCACCGCGGCGGTGGCGGGATCCTCAAAACTCTCGTGCGCCATGACGTGGCACCAGTGGCACGCGGCATAGCCGACCGACAGCAGCACCGGCTTGCCGGTGCGCTTGGCTTCCGCGAAGGCCGCCTCGCCCCAGGGCCACCAATCGACCGGATTGTCCTTGTGCTGCAACAGATAGGGGCTGGCGGTGTCGGCTAGCCGGTTCATCAGCGTCTCGCGGGATCGGGGATCGTCCGGACAAGCCGGGCGGCCAAAAGCCTTTTCCGCGCCTTGTCGCGCAAAATGAGCGCGCCGACCATCTTCGCCCGGGCGACGCCTCCCGGCCGCTCCGCGGTGGCGATCGTCCGCGTCTCGGGGGGCCGGGCCGGCGAGGCGCTGCGGGCACTCGGCGGGAGCTTGCCGGTCCCGCGACAGGCGACGCTACGCACGCTGCGCGATCCCCAGAGCGGCGAGGCGCTCGACCGGGCCCTCGTGCTCTGGATGCCGGGGCCCGGCACCGCGACCGGCGAGGATGCGTGCGAGCTGCACCTGCACGGCGGCCGGGCGGTGGTCGCAGCGGTGCTCGAGGCGCTCGGCCGCCTGCCCGGCCTGCGGCCGGCCGAGCCCGGAGAGTTCGCGCGCCGCGCCTTCCTCAGCGGCAAGCTCGACCTCGCGGCCGCCGAGGGACTGGCCGCGCTGATCGAGGCCGAGACCGCCGCCCAGCGGCGCCAGGCGCTTCGGCAGGCGGATGGGTATCTCGGCCGCGCGGTCGAGGCCTGGCGGGATCGCATGATCGAGCTTCGCGCGCTCGCCGAGGCCGCGATCGACTTTTCCGACGAGGAGGATGTCGGCGATCCGTCCGCCGGCCTTCGCGGGGCGATCGCCGGCCTCGCGGCAGAGATCGGGGCCGCCCTCTCCGGCGCCGCGGCGGGCGAGCGATTGCGCGACGGCGTCACCGTGGTCGTCGCGGGGCGCCCGAACGCGGGAAAATCCAGTCTGCTCAACCGTCTCGCCGGCCGCGACGTCGCCATCGTCACGGACGTTCCCGGCACGACGCGCGACCTGATCGAGGTGCAGCTCGACCTTTCCGGACTGCCGGTGACGCTGGTGGACACGGCAGGACTGCGGGAGACGGAGGATGTCGTCGAACGCGAGGGCGTCGAGCGGGCGAGGCGGCGGGCCGCCTCGGCCGACCTCGTCCTCTGGGTGACGGATTCGCGTGCGCCGGACGCGCCGGAGGAGGGCGAGCTGCCGCCCGGCACACCGGTGTGGGTGCTGGCGAACAAGCTCGATCTGCTCGCCGGCTCCGCTCATCCCTCCAGGCCGGTCGACGCCGTCATTGCGAGGAGCGTCAGCGACGAAGCAATCCTGCTTCGCGGCGCGAAAGAAGAAGCAGGATTGATTCGCTGCGCTCGCGATGACGAGGCGAGGCACATAGGCAAGGAACGGACCCTCGCGATCTCCTGTGCGACCGGCGAAGGCCTTTCGGCACTGCTCGCCGCCCTCGAAGAGCGCCTCCCCGAGATGCTCTCGGGCGGCGAGACGGCGCTCGTCGCCGAGGCGCGGCAGCGGCACGCGCTCGAGGATGCGGCGACCGCGCTCGCGGCGGCCGAGCAAGAGCGGGAAGCGGAGCTCCTTGCGGAGAATCTGCGCCGGGCGACCGACACGCTCGGACGAATCACCGGGCGGATCGACGTCGAGCAGGTGCTCGATCACGTCTTTTCCCGCTTCTGCATCGGCAAGTGAGTTTTTCGCGCAAACCGGCTATAGGGCGGCCATGCCGAATTCCGAGTTTCCGATCGCCGCAGCGGGCGGCCGTTTCGACGTCGTCGTGGTCGGCGGCGGGCACGCCGGCTGCGAGGCCGCTGCGGCCGCCGCCCGCCTGGGCGCTCGGACCTCGCTCGTCACGCACAAGACGGCGACGATCGGCGCCATGTCGTGCAATCCGGCGATCGGCGGTCTCGGCAAGGGTCACCTCGTGCGCGAGGTGGATGCGCTCGATGGCCTGATGGGCCGCATCGCCGATGCCGGCGGCATCCAGTTCCGGCTCTTGAACCGGCGGAAGGGCCCTGCCGTACGCGGGCCGCGCGCGCAGCAGGACCGGAAGCTCTATGCCGCCGCGATGCAGGCGGCGCTGGCGGCGCAGCGAGATCTCTCCATCGTCGAGGGCGAGGTCGCCGACCTGCTGCTGGCCGATGGGGGCTGCGCGGGCGTCGTCCTCGCCGACGGCACGACGGTCGCGGCGGGCGCCGTCGTCCTCACGACCGGAACCTTCCTCGGCGGTCTCATCCATCTCGGCGAAAGGAGCTGGCCGGCCGGCCGGGTCGGCGAGGCGCCGGCGCTCGCGCTCGCGAAAACCTTGCGCGGCCTCGGTTTTTCGGTCGCCCGCCTCAAGACGGGCACGCCGGCGCGGCTCGATGGCCGCACGATCGACTGGGCTTCGCTCGAGCGGCAGCCGGGCGACGAGGTCCCGTCCTTCTTCTCCAGCCTCACCAGGAAGCTGGCGAACCGCCAGGTCGACTGCCACATCACCCGGACGACCCCGGCGACGCATGCAGTGATCCGCGCGAACCTGTCGCGGTCGCCCATGTATTCCGGCCAGATCGAGAGCCGGGGACCGCGCTACTGCCCCTCGATCGAGGATAAGGTGGTGCGCTTCGCCGATCGCGAGACCCACCAGATCTTTCTCGAGCCGGAAGGTCTCGACGACGACACGGTTTACCCGAACGGCATCTCGACCTCGTTGCCGGAGGACGTGCAGGCTGCGCTGCTCACCACGATCCCCGGCCTCGAGCGCGTAGAAATGCTGCGGCCCGGCTATGCGATCGAATACGATTTCGTCGACCCGCGGGAGCTCGATCCCACGCTGGAGACCCGGCGGGTTCGAAACCTGTTCCTGGCCGGGCAGATCAACGGGACGACCGGCTACGAGGAGGCGGCGGCGCAGGGCATCGTCGCCGGGCTGAACGCCGCGCGCGTCGCCGGCGGCGGCGCAGGCGAGACGTTCGGGCGGGACGAGAGCTATCTCGGCGTAATGATCGACGACCTCGTCACGCGCGGCGTCAGCGAGCCTTATCGCATGTTCACCTCGCGCGCGGAGTACCGGCTGACGCTGCGCGCCGACAATGCCGACCAGCGGCTGACCGATCGCGGCCTCGCGCTCGGCTGCGTCAGGGCCGCGCGGGCCGACGCCTGGCGCGAGCGCAAGGCGCGCCTCGAGGCCGCCCGGGAGCTGGCGCGAGCGAAGACGATCACTCCGGACGCTGCCGCGGGCTTTGGCCTGAAGCTCAACCGCGACGGCGTCAGGCGCACGGCCTTCGATCTCCTCGCGCTGCCCGACGTGACGGTCGCGCGGCTCGCCGGCATCTGGGAAGAATTCGCCGCGCTGGACCGGGACACGGCCGAGCAGCTCGAGACGGACGCCGCCTACGCCGTCTATCTCGACCGCCAGGCGAGCGACATCGCCGCCTTCCGCCGCGACGAGGAGCTGCGCCTGCCGGCCGATCTCGACTTCCTGGGCCTGACCGGCATCTCCTTCGAGGTCCGCCAGAAACTCGACCGCGTCCGCCCGGCCACGCTCGGCCAGGCCGGGCGCATGGACGGCATCACGCCGGCGGCGCTGACACTGCTCGCCGCGCATGTGCGCCGGCGGAGCCGCGCTGCCGACGCCGCGTGAGCGCTCGAGAGGACGATCGGCAGCGGGCAGAGAGGCTGCTGCCGGGTGTTTCACGTGAAACATGGTCGCGGCTCGAAGGGCTCGTCGCCCTGCTCGAGCGCTGGAACGCCAAGACCAACCTCGTCGCCCCGCGCGAGATGGACGCCGTCTGGACGCGGCATATCGCCGATAGCTTGCAGCTTCTCGACCACGCACCTACCGAGGCCAAGACCTTCGTCGACCTCGGTTCCGGCGGCGGCTTTCCTGGGCTCGTCCTCGCCTGTGCGCTGGCCGGTCGCCCGGGGGCACGCGTGCACCTCGTCGAGAGCGTCCAGCGAAAGGCCGCGTTCCTGCGCGAGGCGGTGAGGAGCCTCCGTCTTCCGGCCGAGGTGCATGCGCGCCGCATCGAGGAGATCGATCCGGCATCGTTCGGGAAGGTCGACGTCGTCACCGCGCGCGCCCTGGCGCCCTTGCCACAGCTCTGCGAACTCGTGCAGCCGCTGCTCGGAAAGGGCGGGATTGCGCTGCTTCCGAAGGGAAAAGACGTTAACCGCGAATTGACGGAAGCCAGCGAATCTTGGACGATTCGCGCGACGAAGCTGCCGAGCGTCACTGACGGGGGCGGGACCATTCTGAAGGTCGAGCAGCTCGATCGCCGCGCTCCCACGGGGAGCATTCGAGTACCATGACCGCCTTTTCCTCTCTGCCCAGCGTGCCCCGCGTCCTCTCGCTCGCCAACCAGAAGGGCGGCGTCGGCAAGACGACGACGGCGATCAATCTCGGCACCGCGCTCGCCGCCATCGGCGAGCAGGTGCTGATCGTCGACCTCGATCCGCAGGGCAACGCCTCCACCGGCCTCGGCATCGACCGCGCCGCCCGCCAGCGCTCGACCTATGACGTGCTGGTCGGCGACGCGCCGCTGCATGGGACCATCCTCGAGACGGCGGTGCCGAACCTGTCGGTAGCCCCCTCGACCATGGATCTGCTCGGCGTCGAGCTCGAGATCGCCGGCGAGCGCGACCGCGCGCACCGGATGCGCAAGGCGATCTCGTCGCTGAACGCGGCCGGCGAGCTCGGCTTCAGCTACGTGCTGATCGACTGCCCGCCGTCGCTGAACCTGCTGACGATCAACGCGCTCGCCGCCTCGCACGCCATCCTGGTGCCGCTGCAGTGCGAGTTCTTCGCGCTCGAAGGTCTCAGCCAAGTATTGAAGACGGTAGAGCAAGTACGTACGGCGCTTAATCCAGAGCTCGTCATCCACGGCATAGTTTTGACGATGTTCGACGCGCGGAACAACCTGTCGGGCCAGGTCATGGCCGACGTGCGCCACCACATGGGCTCGACGGTCTACGAGACGGTGATCCCGCGCAACGTGCGTGTCTCGGAAGCCCCGTCCTATGGCAAGCCGGTGCTGCTCTACGACCTGAAATGCGTCGGCAGCCAGGCCTATCTGCGCCTCGCCTCGGAGATCATCCAGCGCGAGCGCACGTTGCGGGCCGCCTGAGCGGCCGGCCGGAGGAGAACGTCATGGCCGAGGAAGCCCGTTCGCGTCTTGGGCGCGGTCTCGCCGCGCTGATCAGCGATGTCGGCGCCGAGAATGTCGCCGGCGACCGCGCGCGGGGCCAGCGCCGGCTGCCGGTCAGCCTCCTCAAGCCCAATCCGCGCAACCCGCGAAAGTCTTTCGGCGAGGTGGAGCTCGGCGAGCTCGCCGCCTCGATCGCCGAGAAGGGGGTGGTGCAGCCGATCCTCGTCCGCAGCGCCCGCGGGCCGATCGAGGCCTACGAGATCATCGCCGGCGAGCGGCGCTGGCGGGCCGCGCAGCGCGCCGGCGTGCACGACGTTCCGGTCGTCATCCTCGAGGTGAACGACCGCGAGGCGCTCGAGATCGCCATCGTCGAGAACGTGCAGCGGGCCGACCTCGGCCCTCTCGAGGAGGCGAACGGCTACGAGCAGCTGATGGCGCAGTTCGGCTATTCGCAGGCCGATCTCGCGAAAGTCGTCGGCAAGAGCCGCAGCCACATCGCCAACACGATCCGCCTCACCAAGCTGCCCGAGAAGGTGCGCGCCCATCTCGCCGAGGGCCGGCTGTCGGCCGGCCACGCGCGGGCGCTCTTGGCCCTCGACGACCCCGAGGCGGCGGCGCGGCGCATCATTGATCGCGGCCTCACGGTGCGCGACGCGGAAGCGATGGCGCAGCAGCAGGCCGAGGACAAGGGCCGTGCGCCGCGGCGGCATGCGGCCGCCGAGCCGGACGCCGATACGCGGGCGCTGGAGACTTCGCTGCGCGAGGCGACCGGGCTCGCGGTCCGCATCGCCCATCGCGATGGCGCCGGCGAGGTGCGCATCCGCTACCAGACGCTCGAGCAGCTCGACGAGCTGGCGAGGAAGCTGCGGGCCTGAGAATCTCGGTGGCGTCCGAAAGTCTGGATCCCCTTCCCCTCGCTTCGCTCGGCCGGGGAAGACACCGGGAATTTCCTGGTGTCGTCCCCGGCGAGCAGCGAAGCTGCGAGGGAAGGGGACCCAGCGGAGCTTGGTGCCTATGCCGAGGGAGACCTGAGAGGTCTCACCCTCCGAACAGGCGGTCGAGGAAGCTCTGCAGCTGGCCGCGGTCGCCGCCGCTCGGGTTCGCGCGCCGCTCGGCGGAGAGCTGCGGCGAGGCAGCCGGGGCCGGCCCGTTGCGGGCCGCCCAGAGCTGCGTGCCAGGCAGCCCGACCGGCTGCTCGCCGGCAAGCGCGCGCTGCATGAAGCGGCTCCAGATTTCCACCGGCAGGTTGGAGCCGGACGCCTTCTTGGTCGGCGAATTGTCGTCATTGCCGAGCCAGACGACGCTGACGAGCGCGCCGGTATAGCCGACGAACCAGGCGTCGCGGAAATCCTGGCTGGTGCCGGTCTTGCCGGCCGCCGGCCAGCCCGGCAGCTCGGCCTTCTTCGCCGTGCCGACGCGCAGCGTCTCCTCGAGCATCGCGTTCATCATGCCGACATGCACCGGGCTGACCACCTGGCCGAGGCCGGAGCCTTTCCGTTCGTACAGCACTTTCCCGTTGGTCGTCCGCACCCGTTTCACCGCGAAGGGTACGACCCCGTAGCCGCCATTGGCGAACGGCACGTAGGCGCCGGCGAGCTCCAGCGGCGTCACCTCGGAGGTGCCGAGCGCGATCGAGGCGTTCGCCTGCAGCGGCGAAGAGATTCCGAGACGCTCGGCGGTCTTCACTACCGCCCGCGGGCCGACCTCCATGCCGAGCCGCACCGCGACCGTGTTCAGCGACATCGCCAGCGCCTGGGCGAGCGTGACGTTGCCGCGGTACTTCCTGTCGAAATTGTCCGGGCTCCAGCCCTTGATGGCGATCGGCGCGTCGGTGCGCACCGCATCCGGCGTGATGCCCTGCTCGAGCGCGGTGAGATAGACAAACGGCTTGAAGGCCGAGCCGGGCTGCCGGCGGGCCGCGACCGCGCGGTTGAACTGGCTCTCGGTATAGGAGCGGCCGCCGACGAGGGCGATCACGGCGCCCGTCCGGTCGACCGCGACGAGCGCGCCCTGCTCGACGCCGAGCTCGCCCCCCCGGCGGGCGATCGCCTCCGACAGGGCCCTCTCGGCCTCGGCCTGGATCTTCGGATCGATCGTCGTGTCGACGATGAGATCGCGGTCATAGGGACCGACCAGATCGTCGAGCTGATCGTTGATCCAGTCGGCCACGAAGCCGGCGCCGCCGATCTCGACCGGCTTTGCCGGCGGAGCGACCGCGAAGGCGCGCTTGGTGTCGCTGGCGGCGATCACGCCGGCGTCCGCCATGGCTTCGAGGACCACCATCGCCCGCTCGCGCGCGGCCTGCGGGTTGCGCGTCGGTGCGAGCCGCGACGGCGCCTTCACGAGGCCGGCCAGCATCGCCGCCTCCGACAGGTTCACGCGCCGCGCCGACTTGCCGAAGTAGCGCTGCGCGGCCGCCTCGACGCCATAGGCGCCGGCGCCGAAATAGACGCGGTTCAGATAGAGCTCAAGAATGTCGTCCTTGGAATATTTGCGCTCCAGCCAGAGCGCGAGAACCACCTCCTGGACCTTCCGCTCGAGGCTGCGCTCGGGCGTCAGGAAGAGGTTCTTCGCCAGCTGCTGGGTGATCGTCGAGCCGCCCTGCGTGAGGTGGCCGGCGCGAAGATTGGTGACGACGGCACGCAGGAGCCCGACCGGGTCGACACCGAAATGGCTGTAGAAGCGGCGATCCTCGATGGCGAGGAACGCCTGCGGCAGGAACGGCGGCAGGTCTCCGAGGTCGACGACGGCGCCGCCGGTCTCGCCGCGGTTGGCGATGATGCTGCCGTCGATGCCGACCATGGTGACGTTGGGCGGCCGCTTCGGGATTTCCAGGCTGTGGATCGCCGGCAGATGCGCGGCGTACCAGGCGACGACGCCGCCGACGAGGATGAGCGCCCAGATGGCGAGCACGCCCGTCCAGTAGATGGCGCGGAACAGCAGCCCGCGGCGCTTCGGCGCCCGCTTGCGCGACTTACGCCCGCTCAAGGGATCCTCGTCCGCTTCGAGCCCCGGCCGGTCCGCGCGCAGCCCGCCGCGGAGCGGCTCGAACTCGGCCGGTGCCGCATCCTCGGCGATCGTCGGCCGATCGGCGGGCGATAGCCGCAGATCGAGCCCGGCACCGCGCGGGACTTCGAACACCGGCTCGCGCCGCTCGTCCTCTTCGGACCGCGACCGACGCACCATAGACCGAGCACTCCACGCTTCACTCGAGCGCCGCGTTCGTCGCGCCGCATCCCCGCTGCCCGGATCGAATTTCAGTGTGGCGGATTAAGGGGCGGTTTACGGCGACAAGCGTGTAAACCTTGGCACGAGGGCGGCGCTCCTCTTGGCGGGATGGGCGCACTACTGTTTGCCCGCGGCGCGTTGCAGGAAAGCCACGATGGACATCGAGCCGGTCCGGGACGCCGATATCGAGGCTGTCGTCGCGCTGTGGGACCGCTGCGGCCTGCTGCGGCCGTGGAATGATCCGCGCCGCGACATCGCGCTCGCCCGCGCTGCGGCCGATGCCGAGGTGCTGGTCGGGCGGCTGGGCGATGCGATCGTCGCGGCGGCGATGGTCGGCTTCGACGGCCATCGCGGCTGGATCTACTATCTCGCCGTCGAGCCCGGCGCGCAGCGCAGCGGCCACGGGCGGGCGATGATGGCGGCCTGCGAGGCCTGGCTCCCCCCGCGCGGCGCCCCCCAGATGCAGCGCAAGGTG
>JAEZCD010000220.1 GCA_023430145.1 Pseudomonadota bacterium | reverse complement strand
CCGGCCTGGCGCTGAAGAAGGGACGCGCCGGCACCATGACGCACGACTACGAGCGGCACGGCACCACCACCCTGTTCGCCGCCCTCGACGTGCTCGACGGCACCGGCCGGCACCTCGGCCTGCACCGCGTTGAGGAAGCGGATGAATTCCTGGTGCCGGTGGCGCTGCATGTTGCGGCCGATGACACTGGCGTCAAGGACGTCGAGGGCGGCGAACAGGGTGGTGGTGCCGTGCCGCTCGTAGTCGTGCGTCATGGTGCCGGCGCGTCCCTTCTTCAGCGCCAGGCCGGCTTGCGTTGGATCTGGCTCTTCTCGTCGACCGACAGGACCACGGCGTGCGCCGGCGGATCGACGTAGAGCCCGACCACGTAACGCAGCTTGGCGAGGAACTGCGGATCGGCCGAGACTTTGAACTGCCTCACGCGGTGCGGTGCGAGGCCGTGCGCGCGCCGGATGCGCTGGACCGAGGAGGCCGAGATGCCGGCCACCGGGACCACCATCCCCCCAAGTCGGTGCGTCGCCCCGGCGGACGGCGCCCCGAGCCCAGGGCGACCACCCGCCGGGCGATGTCGGCCGCGAGGCGGGCTGCGCGACGGCCGCGTCTTGTCGCGCAACAGTCCTTCGACGCTCTTCTCGCGAGTGGACATGCTGGGTGAGCTATGAGAAACGCGTTCGGCGACGGGCGCCGAGAACGTTTGGCCCCCGAGCTACTGAGTGGACCGCCGCATTGGCGCAGCCTGCTGACAGCGAAATGGAGGTCCTCGCGGTGGAGGTGATCGTTCATATTGGGCAGCAGAAGACGGCGAGCTCGACAATCCAGAGAGGCCTGCAAGCGCTGGCGAAACCGCTCGCTGCCAAAGGTGTGCTCTATTCGCAGTCGTTCGGGGCCCGGAAAGCGAGGCATGTCAAGGACGTTCTGTTGACCAAGAGCCGTGTCCAAGGGCATCACGCCGAGATCCTCGCGGCGTTACGTAAAGAGATTCAAGGCGAGGGCATCCGAAAAGTGGTCATTTCGAACGAGAATCTGTTCACCTCGAGCGGTGCCGTTATTGAAGCTTTGCACAGGTTGATTAATGATATGGGCGGTAGGCCCCGGATCCATCTGTATGTACGACGACCCGTTGATCACATCGTCAGCCGATACCAGCAGCGGATTCGGAGCGGCGGCGAGATCGCTTCCTTGAAAGATTATTCCGAGATGATGATCCGCGCTGGCCTCTACGCCTACTTCGACAAGATTGAGCAGTGGCGTGCGACCTTTGGGCGTGAGGCGTTACAAGTCCGCCTCTTTCATCGCGAGACGATAGAACCTGGTCCGCTCGAGAACTTCCTGGAGTGGATCGGTGTTCATCTCGATCCGGCCATCCTCGAGGGAGTGAAGCAGCTCCGGACGAACGAGAGTTTCGACCCGATCGGTATCGAGGTGGCACGATTGTTCCGGCGCTACTTTCGCGAGAGTGGCGAGCGGGAGGGCCTGATCTACGGCGTTTTGCGGCGCTTGCGCCGGCTGAACACTGACGAGCGGCTCGCCGCCGACGCGCGCCTCGCGCGGCGAATCACCGAAGCTTTCGGCAAGGACAACGAGCAGTTTGCCAAGGCGTACCTTTCGGACAAGGAGGCAGAACTCCTGCTCGCGCCGCCGATCATTCTGGAGGCGCGGTTGCTTGAGCCGCGGGACATCATCGAGCGTACCTTAGGGGTGTTTGGCGAGATTGGTTCCTTCATCGCCTTACCGCGGCAAGCGGCCGAGCCGGATGCGCCGCCGCCCTGGCTCGATGAGGAGGCCAGCACGCTCTTCTCATTCGCCGAAGAGTTTGCGAAGGCCAATCCGCGGCGGCTATCGCAGGAAACGCTCGATCGGCTCCGCCGGCTTCTGGTCGAGCGCTCTCCGCCCGACCTGTTGGCTGCCGCCGCTGCCGGCAAGCACGAGGTGATGGATTGCGACGACGAGAAGGTCGAAGATGAGTGTGGGTTCACCGTCGACGCAGCTGCAGAGACTCGCTACCGACTGTTCGTGCGGCTGATGAGCGTATGCGCCGACCTGGGGCCGCTGGCGAAAGCCAGGCAGCAAACTTGGCAGCCTCGTAAAGGAAGGTTCCCCGGCCGGCGGGACAAGCTGTTGAAGAGCCTCGCCGACAACTGAATCAGGCGCAGCCGGTCACGCCGACGGCGGCTCTTAGCCTCGGGCCGCCATTGGTCGACCGCGGGACTGGGGTCCTGTCCCCGGTGACGGTGTAGCTCGCCGGTAGCAAAGCCGTCCGCACGCGCGCCCCGTAGAGGCCGAGGTGCCGGCCGGCAAGCTGAAACGTGCCGTCTTTCGCTCCGTCGTCGATCTGAAGGCCGCCATCAACCGCTTCGTCGCCGAGCATAACGACAGCCCCAAACCCTTCGTCTGGACCGCCGACCCTGACAAAATCATCGCCGCCGTCAAACGTAGGCACCAACTTTTAGAGTCGATCAGTCGATCCCACTAGAGTCGCTTACCCGCAGCAGTTGCCAGCTGTCCCGACCCGTGGGTCGATCTTTTCATCGGCCTCGGATACCGCAACCGCCGGCACGTCCGCCTCACCGTTTTCGATCGCACCCTTTGACGCTATCGCCTCGCCGCCCTGTCGGGTCCAATCGGCTCGACTCCACACGGTTCCAATATGCGCGGCCAAGGGGATGATGAGCGCGGGCCCATCGCCGAGCGCTTCGGCCCTCGGCCTCACGTCGGCAACGAATATCCCATTACGTTCCGCTACAATGAGATGCGCATCACCGAAGCGGTCGAGATCCTCCTTCGAGGTTTGCATCTCGTCGCAAACGAAGGGCCCGAGCGCCGCCGTGGCAATCACGCCGGCCTGCTCGACCGGCACTCCGAACGTCACCAATGGCCGCACGAGGGCGAGAAGTGCGATCTCCTTGGGAGAATACGTCTTATAGCCGTCGGCCGGAGCCTCGATAGGCACCTGTTTCCGCGTCAGCCAATTTTTGATGATCCTTGGTGTCGCCCCAATCGCGATTGCCACCGCTGCGACGCGGATGGGACGGTGTCCAACTAAAACCATCGACGACAGGTAGCTCCGCTGCGAGTTTGCGGCTGGTACGCTGCGCGCTAAACTCTCGCGGAGATACCTAAAATCACGCGAGGATCAAGCCATAAATTTGCGTGCGTAGCTCCTCGCCAGCAGCCGTGTCTCAAAGTTGGCTCGATGTGGCAACAGAGTAACAGTTGGGACGCCTCGCCGAGGCATCTGAGAATCAGATTTGCCCAAGTCGTCATTTTCGAGCAGCATAGCCTCTATCGCTTCTGTGGCGAGGAATGGCGATGAATAAGATTCTGGCGGCGTTAATGAGCATCATTTGTCGACCGTCGCGGCTGCCCGGCCTAACATTATTGTAATAATGCTTGACGATGTTCCACACGATCTGTCCATAATGACGAAGACGTCGGCGCTGCTTCCGCAGGCCATTAGGTACACCAACAGCTTCGTGAACCAGCCGCTCTGCGGCCCCAGCCGGGCGACCTTCCTGACAGGGCAGGAGTCAGTCACTCACGGCGTGACGGCAAATACCGCCTTCCTGTCGAATCTTGGCGGACTCATGCCGCAAGCACTGCGCGCCGCCGGCTACACAACGGGCATGTTCGGGAAAAACCCAAACCACTACAAGGGATCGGCCGGCGCCTTTGGCTTCGATCGGTGGTCGATCGTGATGCGCAACAAGAGGCGCTACTTCGACCCGAAGCTGGACATCGATGGCGTGCCGACAAGGTTTCCTGAGGGGACCTATACGACAGACACCATCTACAGTCAGGCCGAGCAGGGGATAAGGCAGCCGCGCTCCACGCCCTACTTCGCCTGGATCAGCGCCGTGGGGGGCCACGGGCCAAACATCCCGGCCGCACGCTACCAAGGTGCATGCGATGATGTGTCGTTCAACCCCGGACCGGCATTCAACGAGGCCGACGTATCGGATAAGCCGAGCTTCGTCCAAATCATGGAGCCCGGGTAGGCGGCGTTTCTTCCGCGACCGCTGCGCGACGATCCAGGCCGATGACGAGTGGGTTGACAAGTTCGTGCGGTCCTTCGCGGCGCCGAACACGTGCATCTTCTTCACTTCAGACAATGGATTCCTGCTCGGCCAGCACCGGGTCTCCGGAAAAAACTTCCTCTACGAGGAGACCATTCGCGTCCCGCTCGCGCTGTGGGGATGCGGTGTGAGCCCCGGCACGGACGCGCGGCTCGTCTCGAATGTCGACCTGCCGGCGACCATTCTCGCGCTCGCCGGGGCCACGCCCGGGCGGCCGCTCGAGGGGCGCAGTATCTTCTTGAGCCCCGCTCAGACGTTGCTCTGCGAGGTATCTGGTCAGGCAAAGGCGAGGTTCCCCGCTACTCAATAGGGTCCAGAGACGCGCAGTGGTCTTACTTTGAGCACGATAATGGCGAGCGCGAGCTGTACGATCTCGCGACCGACCCGTTTCAACTCAACAGCTTGCATAACAGCCCCTCCAACAGAACGCGGGTAGGTAGGATGCGCGGGGCTCTCTAGTGTTCCGACTCTGACGCTTGTCCCCCACGGGCGACTTTTTCGAGGATATCAGTTGCCGACTTGATCCAGACCGGGTTGGCATTGCGGTGCTCCAAGCAATCGTGGTCGCCGCCTCGAGCTCGGCGACGCTGTGGAAGACGCCGCGGCGGATGCGGGTTTCGGTGACCCGGGCGAAGGAAGCGCTCGACCTCGTTGAGCCAGGAGGCCGAGTTGGGCGTGAAATGCATGTGGAAGCGCGGGTGGCGCGCGAGCCACTCTTTCACCTTGGCGTGCTTGTGGGTGGCATAGTTGTAGGCGATCAGATGCAGATCGAGCATCGTCGCCGTGATGCGGTCGATAGCGCGTAGGAAGTGCGGGCCGGCCCCTTCTTCATCGGCAGTCCGGGCTGCGTGCGATCCAGCGCCTGGATCTGGCTCTTTTCGTCGACCGAGAGCACCATTGTCTTCTCGGGCGGAACGAGGTAAAGCCCGACGATGTCCTGGACCTTCTTGACGAAACGCTTGGCGTTCGACAGTTTGAAGGTCTTCGTCAGATGCGGCGTCACGCCGTGCGCGGCCCAGATCCGCTGCACGCTGATGTGACTGAGCCCGCGCTTTGCCCATTGTGTGGGCACTCCAATGCGTCGCCGCCCCCGGTTTGACCGCAGCACAGCTCTCGGCTCTGCTCGAGGGGCTCGACTGGCGACGCGTTCACGAGATGCGCCAGACCCGCGTCCCGGCCGCGGCCGGCTGAGGCGCGACCAAGTGAATCGGGGCTGATTCCGCCGTCGCCGGCCAGCCACGAATTTGGTCTGGTCGGGCGCGTGGCGATCTCCGCGGACCAACTTCCCGACGACCCGAATGCGCTGAAGGCGATGGTGCTGGCGCGCGAGGCCGAGAATGCCGGGCTGCGCCAGATCATCAGGGAGTTGCAGCGCCATCGCTTCGGCCGCCGCGCCGAGACGCTGCCGGAGGGGATCAGCTCCTGCTCGGCCTGGGAGGCCGAACAGGTCGAGGCGGCCGGCGAGGAACAGATGGAGCAGGCTGCCCCGCCCGAAGGTCGGGCGCGCACGGCCAAGCGCCGAGCCAATCGCGGCGCCCTGCCGGCGCATCTGGTCCGTGTCGAGATGGTCGTCGACATCGAGGAGCGCGCCTGCCCCTGCTGCCGCAGCGACCTGCACCGGATCGGCGAGGATGTGAGCGAGCGGCTCGACATCGTGCCGGCGCAACTGCGCGTGATCGTCGTGCGGCGGCCCAAATACGCCTGCCGTGCCTGCGAGGACATCGTCGTGCAGTCACCCGCGCCCGCCCGGCTCGCCGAGGCGATCCGCTACACGCTCTCGCGTTGGGAGGGGCTCACCCGCGTCGTCGACGACGGCCGCATCGAGATCGACGCAACGTCGTCGAGCGCTCGATCCGCGGAATCGCCCTCAATCGCAAGAACGCGCTCTTCGCCGGCTCCGACGGCGGCGCCGAGCACTGGGCCGTCGTCGCCTCCCTGATCGAGACCTGCAAGCTCAACGTCGTCGAGCCGCTCGCCTATCTCGCCGACGTCATCACCAAGATCGTCAACGGCCATCCCAACCGCCGGATCGACGAGCTCCTGCCCTGGGCCTACATCCCCGCTCCCGAGCTCAAGGCCGTGGCCTGAGAACACCGCTTACGGTGGAGCCGCCGCGGAGACGATCCGATTATGTCGACGAGGACGCCCTCCCTCAAGCATCGCGCGCAAATGCTCGGGTTTGTGGACGCGTCGGTGTGCGGGTTGGTTCGGCGCACCACGATCCCGAGCTGTCACCAGCCACCCACGATCTGCGGACGTGGTCAGTAAGCGGGCGTGTCCCGCCGAATCAGGGCAATGAGCCGCTGTAAGTCCTCATCCGTCGCCGCCGCCGACGTGAACCCCACGTCCCGCTTGAGGCGCGCCGTGTCCGCGACTATGAATGGCACCTCTCCCGGCCTGTCGGGCAGCGCGCCCATTTGCAGCAAATCCGCGCGACCGAGAAGCGTCGCGATCTTCGCGGTGAAGCCGCCGATGCTGCGGGGCGTTCCCGACCCGACATTAATGGCGCCCGCGACCTCACTGGCAGTCAGCGCCGCGATGGCGTCAGCGACGAACCACGTGCTCGCGAAGTCGCGCACCTGGCGGCCTGATCCGCAAGCGGCTACCCGTCCTTCGAGCAACGCCCTCACCACCGATGGGACCAGGCGCTCCACAGGCTCCGCCGGACCGAACAGGTGGAACAGGCGCGCCCAGGCGACGGAGAAGCACGCCCGCTCCGCGGCCATGCGTTCTAGCCGTCCGGCGAGCGTGGCCTTGGCGCGGCCATAGGGCGTCGCCGGCGACACCGGCCGGGTCTCCGGCCAGGGAACGCCGTCACCTTCACCCGCCGCCGCATATTCGGCGCAGCTGCCAAGGCCGACTAATCGCCTCCCCCCAGCCTCGGCGAAGCGACGGGCCAACT
The DNA here is from genome assembly GCA_023430145.1 of Pseudomonadota bacterium. GTDB lineage: Bacteria > Pseudomonadota > Alphaproteobacteria > Rhizobiales > Methylopilaceae > JAEZCD01. Next base: position 8,179 of record JAEZCD010000220.1, on the reverse strand, counting down.
CGGTCGAGGCATCCAGCCAGGCATCGTTCTCCGGCGCGGTCCAGAAGCGTCCATGCACCACATACCAGGCGGCATGCACGAGGATCGTGGGCCGCACCTCGCGAATCAAGGCAGCGATCTCGGCGGTGTCGAGGAGATCTGCGTGATGCCAGATGGCGAAAGGCGCGGCTTCCGGCGCGGGTGCCGCACGATGCGCCACAGCATGGACGTCGAAGCCCTTTTCCGTCAGAGCGGCCGGCAGCGCCCGGCCGACGAAGCCGGTCGCACCGGTGACGAGGACGCGCTCATGAAACGCCCGGGGCACAATGGTCCGGCCAGTCACGGTCGCGCTCAGACATGACTTCAGGCACGGCTGGCCAGGGGATGGCGAAGGCCGGGTCGTCCCAGCGCACGCCCCGGGCCGACGCCGGCACATGCGGCGTGTCGATTAGGTATTCCATTAGAACGTCCTCGGTCAGTGTCAGGAACCCATGCGCGCAACCGCGCGGGATAAACACAGCGTTGCCAACCGCGGCATCCAACACCACGGCAACATGATCGAGCCGCGTCGGCGAGCTGGGGCGCAGGTCGAGCGCCACATCGAATACAATGCCGCGCAGGCAGCGGACCAACTTCTGCTCCTCGAGCGGCGGCGCCTGCAGATGCATACCGCGCAGCGTGTGCCGATGCGTGGTTTCGGACAGGCTCGCCTGCACCGGCGTAAAGTCGAGTCCCGCCGCGGCGAAGGTGTCCCGGCACCAGCTGCGCAGGAACGCACCGCGCGCGTCCCGGCTTCGCTCAGCCACGACCTCTGTTACGCTCGCGATCCTTGTAGGGCGCAGGATCATGGCATGGGATCTGGCCAGCGCCGCATCTCCGGCACCGCGGTGAACAACCCCCCCCGAAAGCCGGCGCCCCGCAGCTGCGCCGCGAGTTCCTCGCCGATGTTCCAAGGCAGGATCAGGATGTCGTGCGGGGCAAGATCCAGCAGAGCCTTGGGCGTCACCACGGGAATGTGGCTGCCGGGCAGCAGCCTTCCCTGCTTGGCGGGGCTCAGATCGGCCACGGCGAGGATGTCGGCGGCAGCGATGCCCGCGGAGTTCAGCAGGGTATTGCCCTTTGCCGCTGCCCCATAGGCGCCCAGGCGCCGCCCACGCCTCCGCCCTGAAGCGATCCAGTCGCGCAGCCCTGCAATGACCTGCCGCGCCCTGTTATCGAAACCCTTGTAGAAGCGGTCGCCTTCAAGGCCGCGCTCGGCCTCCTGGGCACGCAGCGCAAGGACGGCCTGGGAAGGTGTCTGCGGCGCGGCTCCGGCCATGAGGCGGAGCGATCCCCCGTGGGTCGGCAACCACTCGACGTCGAAAATGGCAAGGCCGTGCCGGGCGAACAGCCGCTCTAACGAGAGCAGGGACCAATAGGCATAGTGTTCATGGTAAATTGTATCAAACTGGACGCCATCTACCAGCGCGATCAGATGTGGCGATTCAATGCTGATCGTGCCCTGCGGTCCGGCAAGGTGCGCGAGACCCGCTACGAAGTCATTTACGTCGGGCACATGCGCCAGCACATTGTTGGCGATGATGAGGTCGGCGTGTCGTTCGTGCGCCTGCACGAGCCTCGCGGCCGTAGCGTGCCCGAAGAACACCGCTTCCGTGGGGACGCCCGCAGCGCGGGCATTGGCGGCGACATTCGCCGCCGGCTCAATGCCCAGGCACGGAATGCCCGCGGCGACGAAGTTGCGCAGCAGGTAGCCGTCATTGCTTGCCACTTCCACGACGAGGCTCTGCGCATCGAGGCTGAATCGTTTGGCAGCCGCTGCGGCGAAGCGGGCCGCATGGGCAAGCCAGGAGGAGGATGCCGAGGAGAAATAGGCGTAGTCGGTGAAGATGGCGGTTTCATCCACGACGGTGTCGAGCTGCACCAGACGGCATTGCGCGCAGACGACGGCGCGCAGCGCGAAGGCCGGCTCGGGCGCTTCGCAGGGTCCGGCCGGTAGGTACGAATTGGCGACCGGCTGCACGCCGAGGTCGCAGAAAACCGTGTCCAAGGCCCCGCCACAGGCGCGGCATGCCGCGATGCTACGGGCTGTCGCAATCATGGCGAGCGGCTCCCCTTTTCGGCCGCCAGCGCGGTGCGGATTGCCGCCTCGCTCGGCGGCAAAAGTTCGTCGCCGCGCTGCCAGGCGGCGTACCAGGCTGCGGTCTCGGCCACGGCCTGCAGGGTGTCCAGGCGCGCCCGCCAGCCAAGGCTGGTTTCTGCCAGCCCGCTATCGAGGGCCAGCCGTGATGCTTCCGGCATCACTGCCCCGCCGGCCTGCTGCCAGACGACCGGCACGCCGGTCGCTGTGCTCCACCGGTCAAGCAGGTCGCGCACGCGAAGCTCGCCGCCGCGCGGGCCGAAATTGCAGGCTTGCGGCACCGCTGCAGTTCTGGTGGCGAGACGTTCTGCCAACAGGAGATAGCCGCGCAACACGTCTAGGACATGCTGAAACGGCCGCGTAGCATCGGGCCGACGCAGCACGAGCGGCTGCCCCGCTGCGATGGCGCGAACCAGATCGGGTACCAGCCGGTCACGCCCGAAATCCCCGCCACCAATGACGTTTCCCGCCCGCGCCGTGGCTATCGGCGGCAATTCCTGGGAGAAGGAGGCGCGCCAGCTTGTCACGGCAAGTTCCGCGGCTGCCTTTGATGCGCTGTAGGGGTCGGCGCCGCCAAACGGGTCGCGCTCAGTCAAGGCACGGCCCTGACTGCCGTTTAGATAAATCTTGTCAGAAGTAACAACCAGCGCGGCCACCACACTCGGCAATCCACGCAGCGCCTGAAGCAGGTTCACCGTGCCGCCCAGGTTCGTCGCAAAAGTTCCGGCGGGATCACGGTAGCCCTCCGCGACGATGGCTTGAGCGGCCAGATGCAGCACCACCTCGGGCCGTTGCGCACGCAGCAGCGCGGCCAGCGCACCGCCGTTGCGGATGTCCACGCGATGATCAGCCGCGAGAATGGTGGCGACCTTGAGCGCCGCGAAGGCGGAAGGCCCCTCTGCGGGCGCCAACGCGATCCCGCTCACCTCCGCGCCCAGCGCATGCAGCATGCGGCACAGCCAAGCGCCTTTGAAACCGGTATGACCGGTGACAACCACGCGCCGCCCCCGCCAGAACACCGCCGTGGGCTGGCTGCTCACCACATCCTCCAGGGCGCCTGCCCGGAGGCCCAGAGGCGCTCCAGCAGTTCGCGATCCCGCAGTGTGTCCATCGGCTGCCAGAACCCCGCATGGTCGAAGGCCGCGAGTTCACCATCCCGCGCCAAGCTCCGCAGCGGCTCCTGTTCCCACACTACGTCGTCGCCCTCGATCCTGGTCAGCACCTCGGGTGACAGCACGAAGAACCCCGCGTTGATGGAGCCCCCGTCGCCGGGCGGCTTCTCGGTGAAGGCCGTCACACGATTCCCCTGCCGCTCAAGCGAGCCGAAGCGCCCGGGCGGCGCGACAGCGGTGACGGTGGCGAGCCGGCCCTGCACCCCATGGAACGCCACCAACGCCCGGATATCCACATCGGCGACTCCGTCGCCATAAGTCATGCAGAAGGCATCCTCGCCGGCGAGCAGGTGACCGACGCGCCGGAGCCGACCGCCGGTCTGGGTTTCCTCACCGGTATCGATGAGCGTGACACGCCAAGGGGCTACTGCGGGACGCAGCACCTCGATGCTACCCGAGTCAAGGTCGATGGTGATGTCGGAGGCATGCAATCGATAGTTTAGGAAAAACTCCCGAATGTGCCGGCCCTTATAGCCCAAGCAGACAATGAAATCCGTTACGCCATGCGCGGCGTACATCTGCATGATGTGCCATAAGATCGGCCAGCCACCGATCTCGACCATCGGCTTGGGCCGCAGCATCGTCTCCTCAGCCAGCCGGGTGCCGCGACCGCCAGCCAGGATGACGGCCTTCATTGCGCGGCGACCTCGGCGGCTTTGGCGTAGAAATGCTGCACGAAACGATCCACCTGGCCGAGCGGGCGGGCGCGGATCCGCTCCCGCAGGCCGTGGCGCAGGAAACGTCGCGCGGCGCGGTCCGCCGCCAGCCGTGTCGCAATGGCGATGTACTCGGCCGTCGTGAAGGCGGCCAGTTCGCCAAGGCCGGCATTGCTGAGGTTCGAATAAGACAGGCGCTCCGGAAAGCCGGGGCCGACGAGCGTGACGGTGGGCACACCCATCCACAACGCCTCGCAGGTGGTCGTGCCGCCGACATGGGGCAGGCTGTCGAGCGCGATGTCGATCGCGTTGTAGTGCTGCATGTGCGTGCCGCGCACGCCGATGAAGTCGAGCCGCGCGGGATCCACATCCCGCGCCGAGAAGGCCGCGCGGGCATTGGCAATAAAGGAGACACCAGCTGCCTCAGGCCGGAGGAACAGGAAGTGCGAACCAGGCACTGCGCGCAGCACCGCAGCCCAGACGTCGACGCAGGTCTCGGTGTATTTGTAGGGATTGTTGGCGGTGCCGAAGGTCAGGTATCCGCGACGCTCCTCCGGCAATCTATCCAGGATCGGCTGCTCGTGGAAGCCAAGGCGACCGAGCGCCACCCAGGTCTCGGGTAACTCGAACGGCTGCTCGATCAGCAGATCTGGATTTGCCGGTCGGATATAGGGGTCGGTCAAAATGTAGTCGATCGCCGCAAGGCCGGCGGAATGCGGGTATCCGAGCCAGCTCGCACCGATGCGGGCTGGGCGGTACGCCATCACCTCCAGCTTGTTCATCGCCGTGCTGCCGCCAAGTTCGAAGAGCATGTCGAGCCGATCCTCGGCGATATTCGCGGCGACCTGCGCATCCGGCCGCTTCGGCCAGAAGCGGAACGCTGTAACCCGGGATTCGATATGCTTCTGCACGCGATCGGGTTGTCCCTCGTAGAATGAATAGCAGAACACCTCCACCCGGTCCCGATTGTATGATTCAAGCAGCGGCAGGGCAAAGTAGCTGACCGGGTGGCCGCGCAGGTCGCTAGACATGAAGCCGATGCGCAGCTTCCGCCCGGTGGCCAGCGCCGGCATCGGCGGGCGGACCACCGGAACGATGTTCGCGGCGGCGCGGCGCCCCCATTCGCGGTGCCAATCGACGAGCGCCAGACGGTCTTCCAGCGTATTCACCTGGCCAAGTTCGTAGTGTACGGAGGAATGTCGTCCCGCCGCCTGCCAGTGGGGCAGCAGATCACTGACCCGTCCGGTCGCAGCCATGCGGTCGAGGTCGAGCACGCGCCGGAAAATCGTCCGCAATGTCCGCGCCAGTCGCGCCACCTTGTCGGGGTGCTCGGCCAGTAGCCGGCAAGCGACGACATAGGCCTCTTCCAGATGTGCCGCCTCGTCGTCATAGCGGCTGCGCTCTAGGCTTTCGACCAGAGCATCGGCGAGTCTCCAGGACGCAGGAGTGGCGGCGAGCGCGCGACGCAGCGTGGCATTGGCGGAGCGGCGGTCGGCATCCCCATGCAGTCGCGCAAGCAGCAGACTGGCGTCCAGTTCTCCGGGATGCGCGCTCAGCACGCCCTCCAGCCTGGTGCGGGCAGCGTCGCTGTCGCCTGCCCACATGTGGACACGTGCCACCAGCACCTCGGCCGCCGGATCGCCGGGCCGCGCCTCGAGAGCTGTGGCCGCGACGCCGACCGCGGCATCCGGCGCCTTCAGCTCGAGCAACACGCCTACCAGTAATGATGCCGCGTCGCGGTCGCGCGGATCGAGTGCGAAGGCTCTTTGCAGGCTGTCGCGGGCGCCCACTAGGTCGTTCATGCCGCGCCGCGCCCGACCATGCAGCCGCCACAACTGAGCATTGCGAGGCTCAATCTTCAGCCCGCCCTGGAAGGCGGCTGCAGCCGCCTCGAAGTCGCCGCGCAGGTCGTGGACGTTCCCGAGGTTCTGCCACGGCGAAAGGTTCCAGGAATCGAGCGTCCGAGCGGCCTCCAGCACCGACACCGCTTCATCGAAACGGCCGGCCCGCTTCAGCATCACGCCGAGTAGATTGGCGAGCGCGGAATCCTTCGGCTTACGGGCGTGGGCGGGACGCAGCACCGCGACAGCCTCGTCATGGCGTTTCGCTGCGCTGAGTGCCATGGCGTGCGGGGCGGCGAGCATCTGTGCAGAGGCACCGGCCGCTGTCGCGCGGGCAAAAGCATCGGCAGCCTCAGCGGGCCGGCCGGACTGCGCCAGGAGGCCGGCAAGTTGCTGCCACGCCATGGCGTTCCGTGGCTGCTCGGCGAGGCGCGCGCGCAGCACCCGCTCCTGATTTTGCAGTTTTACCGGGTCGGGCGCCGACCGCTGGCGACCGGGGCTGCGCGGGCTAGGGCGTTGCATGTGTCCTGCGATCCGATCTCGTGCGGCGGGCAGCGCGTACAGGGTAAGTTCGAGCTTACCAAAGTCACGAGAGAATGTCACCTGCCGAGGGCCGGACATGGATGTCACGCCGGTGATCAGCTATCGGATAAGGTAACCAATCAACAAAAGTGTGTGAATCTCATGTTCGACCTCGCCATCGTCTTCACCGCCGTCTTTCTAAACGGATGCCTTGTTCTCTACGAACTGCCAACGTCTCGGCGTTCCTGTCACGGTTGCGCGCCATGGCGCAGGCCGCCGCGGCGCCACACAGACTGTGTGCTCAGATTAGTACAGGTGGCACGCGACCTTTCGGCTGCCGCGGAGCGTCTGCAGCACTGGCGCCTCCGTGCGGCATCGTTGCCTTACTTTAGGGCAGCGCGTGTGAAAGTGACAGCCGCTCGGAGGGTTGCGCAGGCTGGGCAGGATTCCGACCGGCACTGTACGCCGTCTTGGCGACGTCGTGACCCCGCCTGCGGGAGCGCCGAAAGCAGCCATCTGCGAGTAGGGATGCAAGGGTTCGGCGAAGGACTGCCGGTCCGCAAGTTCAAGGATGCGGCCAACATAGATGACCGCTATCATATGACTCACGTATTTCACCACGGCGAGATCGTGGGCGACAAACAGATACGAGAGGCCACGCTTCTGCTGAAGGTCGAGAAGCAGGTTAATGTGGCCGCGTGCGGGGAACCAGCCGAGCCACACTGCAAAGACGAGAATTAAGAAGATCCCCCACCAGAAATGGGGAATCGAGATCGCGATAGATGATCGCCACGATGGCTAGGGCAAGCAAGAGTTGCCCGAAAGCGTTGGGCGATCAGTTCCGACACGGCGAAGCTGATGAGGATCGACTGGCGTAAAGTCACGCGTGGCGACGCCGCCGAGCCACAATTCGGGGATTGGCTGTTTGTGGGATTGGCTGTTTGTGGGCGCGGCGATACCATTCCGAATACATTGAAGCGATGGACGCGTGCGAACATGCGCGAAACGATGAGGAGCCGAGATCCTTGGCTGAGTTCCAGCGGACGGCAAGCCACTCCTTTCGGGATGTCTGCCGCACGACCTCTCTTCCTCACCTGCTCACCTCCGAGCAGACGCTGGCCGCAAGGGTTTGTCGTTCGAGCGTGTGCCTAGAACTGTGTGGATAAACATCGTGCACGTACTCTGCATGTGTTTCTAGTATTCGCTATGACATCCGGGCGACAATTCGGCTCCACGGCGGCCGCAACCGTCCCGCGAATTAATGCTTGACATGGCCCGTCCGCCGAGGCTTTTGCGGCCCCGAGCGGCCGCCGCCGCGCCGATGAATGACGGGGGCCCCAGCTGGCCGTGCCGAGACCGCCTTGATCTACTTCATCACCCCTCCGGGGCACGGCCCCACGGTCGACGGGCTGCGGCACCGGCCGTTCGAGGATGCGGCCCTGCCCCGCATCCGCACGGTGGACTACATCACCCTCCTGCGGACCGACCGGGTTCCATACGCGACCTATGTCTTCGCCGACATCGAGCGGCTCTATCCCTGGGAGCGCCGGGCGGTGGCCGAGCGATTCGCCGGCATGCGGGCGGCCGGCCTGCGCTGCCTCAACGATCCGGCCCGGGTGCTGGCCCGCTATCCCCTGCTGCGCGCGCTCGCGCGCGAGGGCATCAACCCGTTCGACGTCTACCTCGCCGAGGACGCGCCGCGGCCGAGGCGCTTCCCGGTCTTCGTGCGCGGCGACTCCGGCCACGGCGGAGCGACCTCGGCGCTGCTGCACTCGCAGGAGGCGCTCGACAACCACCTGCAGGAGCGGGTGGCGGCCGGCGAGCCGCTGTCCGACTGCCTCGTCGTCGAGTACGCGCAGGCGCGGCGGACCG